>NZ_CP043633.1:3108791-3424436 GCF_012974865.1 Nonlabens sp. Ci31
ATGAATTATACTGATGAAGTTTCTTTATACTTTGGGCATGATGTTTCTCAAGTATTTAAAGGACAAAGTTTTGAATTTGCTTCTTACGGATTAGACTACCTAGTATTTGATCGTATAAATAATAGAATTGTTAAAGCAGTTGATCATAACCTAGAAAAGAAAATAGACAAAATTACCATCAAACAATTTAGTTATCATTTCACAGTTTCAGAAACATTAAATATTTTACTTTATAGCATCATAAATACTGAACAATTAAAATCATACACTTTAGTGGAAGATGTTATGGGTTTTTATGAAAATTATGATATTAAGTCTATTGCCCTATCAGCCTTACAAAAAATAAAAGTTGAACAGAATCCCACGGTAAATAAAATACTTAAAAAAAAGTTTACATAAAGCCAGTAGATGACATTCCAGATTACATGAAATACGATCTTGATATTTCCTATTACAGTCAACACAATAAATATGTGCTATATAGGGCGAATGATTTTCCACCTCACATGGTTATCGTTGAGTCTAACGAGATTATACATTTTTACGCTGGAAAAGGGGAAAACATGTATTATCCATATATCGGAGAGGTCAATTACAAAAACTTAATGATTAATATTGAACCACATGAATATATTGAAGGTGTAAAATTATCGCCATTTACAAGAGATACAATGCTTATCGAATTTATAGATGCTTTTGGAGTTCACAATGACTACAAATTTATTTTTCTTCTCAATGAAGGCAAATTAATTACTGATCTCATTCCTTTTTTAAACAGTCATAAAACTAAAGGAAAGTAATAACCTCTAATTCTTCCCGCCTAAAAAAGGAACAAATCTAAATTCGCCAAAGGTTTCTTTAGAGAAATCGGTAGCACTTTCTCGTATGATTAACGTCATGATTTGAGGATCGCTACCTACAGGAATGACCAGCCTGCCTCCTACTTTGATTTGGCTTAACAAAGTTTGAGGTATCTCTGTTGCGCCACAAGTAACGATAATAGAATCAAAAGGCGCTTCTTCTGGAAGGCCTTTATATCCATCTCCAAAAACATATTTCTTAGGTCTGTAATTCAGCTTTCTAAAAAGCAAGCTCGTCTTTTTATA
Organism: Nonlabens sp. Ci31; assembly: GCF_012974865.1. Taxonomy (NCBI): domain Bacteria; kingdom Pseudomonadati; phylum Bacteroidota; class Flavobacteriia; order Flavobacteriales; family Flavobacteriaceae; genus Nonlabens; species Nonlabens sp. Ci31. Next base: position 3,109,898 of record NZ_CP043633.1, read on the forward strand.
CAGTTCGTTTTGACGCTCAATCGTATATACCTGTGCTTTCATTTCTAGTAAGACCGCACATTGGTAACCGCTTCCTGTTCCTATTTCTAATACTTTATGACCAGGTTTCAATTCGAGCAACTGACTTTGAAAGGCCACGGTATAAGGATGTGAGATCGTCTGGTCTGCTCCTATAGGAAAGGCTTTGTTTTGATAAGCGTGTTCTAGAAAAGAACTGTCTAGAAATAAATGCCTAGGCACTTGATTCATAGCACCTAGAACCAATTCGTCGCTGATACCTTTTGAACGCATCAGGTCCACCAGTTGGCGACGTTTTCCTTTATGTATGTAGTTATCTTTGATAAATCAAAAGTAGGTTTCAGATATCAATATTCCGCTTTTTATGTTTATCTTTTTTCAACAAAATAGGTTGGATAAAACCTTAGAAGATTCCTTCTGCTAACGATTATTTAACGATCATTTCCCTATTTTTACACAAATGCAATAATTATGCTTAAAGCTGGAGTTCTCGGTGCTGGTCACCTAGGTAAAATTCACCTTAAATTATTAAAACAAAGCGAGCGTTACGACTTGGTAGGTTTTTACGATGCAAATCCTGAATATGCCGCCCAAATTGAAGCCGATTTAGGCTATAAATACTATGCTGACGTTGACGAACTCATCGCTGCTTGCGATATGATCGATGTGGTCACACCTACTTCGTACCATCATGCGAGTGGTGTAAAGGTCTTAGAGGCTGGAAAACACCTCTTTGTTGAAAAACCCATTACAGTAACCGTAGAAGAAGCAAAGGAATTGATCTCGCTTTCGCGAAAGCGAAATTTAAAAGGTCAAGTAGGACAAGTAGAACGTTTTAACCCAGCATTTAGATCTGTGGCTGACCGTTTTGATAATCCGATGTTTATAGAAACACATCGCTTAGCAGAGTTTAATCCGCGAGGGACAGATGTCAGTGTGGTGTTGGATTTAATGATTCACGATATAGACGCTATTTTGAGCGTTGTAAAAAGCAAGGTTAAAAGTGTGAGCGCTAGTGGCGTTTCTGTAATTTCGGAAACACCTGATATTGCTAATGCCCGTATCGAATTTGAAAACGGTTGTGTGGCAAACCTTACCGCGAGCCGCATCAGTCTGAAGACCATGCGTAAAGCACGTTTCTTTCAGAAAGACGCCTACATCTCTGTAGATTTTCTAACTAAAAAGGTGGAAGTAGTACGTATGAAGGATGCTCCAAAAGTTCCAGGAGATTTTGACATGATCCTACAAAATGCAGAAGGAATCAAAAAACAAATTTATTTTGACAACCCAGATGTAGCCGATAACAATGCGATTCTAGACGAACTAGAAACCTTTGCCGATGCTATAGAAAATGACACCAGACCTATCGTAAATCTAGAAGATGGAACTGCGGCCTTAGATGTAGCCTTAAAGATCATTAAAGAATTTAGATCGCTTTAAATAGAGAATAATAAAAACAGAATCTGCAACAAGTGCGGAAACACAAAATAGCTCAATGCTTGGTGGAACGAGTCAAAACCTTTTTACCAATACAGGCTATTTAAAAATTAAACCATATGAAAAACGTAACCGTTATAGGCGCAGGAACCATGGGAAATGGTATTGCACATACATTTGCACAATCAGGATTTAAGGTCTCTCTTGTAGATAGATCCCAAGAATCTATTGATCAAGGTTTAGGTATTATTGCCAAAAACTTAGATCGCATGATTGCAAAGGAGCGCATTACAGAAGCTGACAAAGAAGCTACTTTAAGTAATATTACTTCTTTTACTGACCTAAAGGAAGGGGTTTCAAAAGCAGATCTTGTCGTAGAAGCTGCAACAGAAAACCTAAGCTTAAAACTACAAATATTTGGAGATTTGGATCAATTTGCCCCTGCAGATTGTATACTGTCCACAAACACCTCTTCTATATCGATTACTCAAATTGCAGCAGCCACTCAACGACCAGATAAAGTTATAGGGATGCACTTCATGAATCCGGTGCCTATCATGAAATTGGTAGAAATCATCAGAGGTTATTCTACTAGCGATGAGGTAACAAAAACCATCATGGACCTTTCAAAGAAATTAGGTAAAACACCAACTGAAGTAAATGATTACCCCGGTTTTGTAGCTAACCGAATTTTAATGCCGATGATTAATGAAGCTATAGAGACATTGTACAACGGTGTTGCTGGTGTAGAAGAAATTGATACCGTAATGAAATTAGGAATGGCGCATCCTATGGGACCACTTCAACTAGCTGACTTTATAGGACTAGATATATGTTTAAGCATCCTTAATGTAATGCACGGCGGATTCAAAAATCCAAAATACGCACCATGCCCCTTATTAGTCAACATGGTTATGGCTGGTAAAAAAGGAGTGAAATCTGGAGAAGGATTCTATGATTATTCAGCATCCAGAAAAGCAGAAGTAGTGAGCAAGAGCTTCCTATAAAACACCTCTCACGTTAATGGGCAAACTAAGGGGGTATCAAAATTTGTGGAAGGACATTGAAGAATGGGTTTCTGAGTATAATCATATAGACTTAGAATACCTGGAATACCGGCAGCGGGATTGGGTGAAGATGGATATATGGTCCGATAGTAACATATCTTCTTACAACCAAGTGATAGAGCCCAAAGGGAAAGCAAGACGCTTGATAACGGAAGGTTTAATAACAATTTACAAGGCGAGGAAGAAGCAATTGGATGAGCTAGGGAAACCTTATTATTTAAAAATATGGTTACACGACCGTAGGTTTTCTGAATCGCAGGTTGTTTGTGCTGTAGATGGTATGATAGATTTCTACGAGAAGACTCACGCAAAGTCAGAACACCCTTTACCTATTGAAAACTCCGCCATAAATAATATTGCAATTAAATATCCAGAATTTGAATGGGAACACCGCCTCGATGAGGAGTTGGTAGATTTCAACAAATTAGGATCACCTGATGATTACTACGAGCTTAAAGATTATCTAGAAGAGAAAAAATGGTACACTAAAATGGGTAAAAATAAACACCGTAAAATAGTAGATACTACAATTCCTGGAATCGATTACCGAGCTTTTAATAAAGGAAATCTTTGGCTGGGTCAAATCAAATAAACAACTAAATGCCAAAGATAAAACCATTTAAAGGAGTACGAGCTGCAACAGATATAGCTGCACATGTCATCTCGCGTAGTTATCAAGATTACGGTAAAAAGGAACTTAAAGCTCAGCTCAAATACAATCCTTATAGCTTTTTACATATCCTAAATCCTGGCTATAAATTCCAACAAGAGATTACGGGTATAGATAGATTTAATCTCGTGAGAAATAGGTTTCTAGAATTTAAGGAAGAAGCTTATTTAGTACAAGAGGAGCAACCTGCTTTTTACGTGTATGAAAATACAGACCCACATCATTCTTATACGGGTATTATTGCTGGAACAAGCACACAAGACTACCAAGACAATAAGATTAAAAAACATGAGGATACCTTAAGCCTTAAAGAGATTCTCTTTAAAGATTACCTTAAGGCAGCAGGTTTTAATGCAGAGCCTGTTTTGCTAACTTATAAGGACCGGCCTAGTATTAATGAGATCATCAAAGAAGTGAAATCACATCTGCCAGACCAGCATTTTTCTACTACTGATTTTAATTCGCATAAAATTTGGGCTGTTACAGACCCAAAATTGATCCAATCTATAGAAAGTGAGTTTAGAAAAATTCCAGAAACCTATATTGCAGACGGTCACCACCGCAGTGCTAGCTCTAGTTTGCTTTCTCAAGAAATGCAGGGCAAACAAGACAGCTATCATTATTTTATGAGTCTGCTTATTGCCGAAAGTCAGCTTCATATATATGAATTTAACAGGCAGGTAACCGATTTAAACGGACTGAGCAAACAGGAGTTTTTGATGCAACTGGATCAGCATTTTAGAATTCAGAATCGAGGTCAAGAATTGTACAAACCCTCTAAGAAACATCATTTCAGTATGTATTTAGATGGAGATTTTTACAGTCTTTATTTGCGTAAGAGTTTATATAAAATCACGACTCCATTGCAAGATCTGGACACCCAAATGTTGTATGACTTGGTTTTAAAACCTATTTTGGGAATAGATGATCTACGTACTAATGATAGGATCAAGTACAGCTATGGGAAACACGATATGGTTCAAATCAAAGAGCGTGTGGATAAAAAGGAGTTTGAAGTAGGTTTTGGCCTATTTCCAGCAACTGTAGAACAAATGAAATCCATTGCAGATGCAGATCTGAGAATGCCTCCCAAAAGTACTTTTATCCGTCCCAAACTGCCTAGCGGTTTGATAATTTATGAATTTTAGAAATGAGCACAATTAAAGAATCACTGTTAAGCTTTCGCGAAAGCGTAGAACCACAAGCCACTCTAGTAGCTGTCAGTAAAACAAAACCTATAAGCGATCTTCAAGAAGCTTATGAGGCTGGGCAACGACATTTAGGTGAGAATAAAATCCAGGAAATGACTGAAAAGTGGGAAGCACTTCCTAAGGACATCCACTGGCATATGATAGGCCATACACAGCGCAACAAAGTAAAGTATATGGCGCCCTATGTGCATTTGATACACAGTGTGGATTCCCCGAGATTGCTTAAGGAAATCAATAAACAAGCAAAAAATAACGATCGAATTATCAATTGCTTGCTGCAAATACATATAGCACAAGAAGATTCTAAATTTGGATTTGATGAGAAAGAATTGATCGCTTTACTAAAGGATCAAGCTTTTAAGGATTACGAGCATGTTCAAATCAAAGGACTCATGGGAATGGCCACTTTTACGGATAACAAAGATCAAGTAACAGCAGAATTCAAATCCCTTGCTGATTTGTATAAAAAAATACAAAAAGAAGAATTGTTGTCTTCCAGACACGATTTTACAGAATTGTCTATGGGAATGACAGGCGATTATCAAATTGCCTTAGAAGAAGGCTCTACCATGGTGCGTATAGGAAGTGCTATTTTTGGGAGTAGAAATTGATGTTAAAATAGTTATTTAGAAAACACCTCCTATTTGTAGGTATCTTACTCTATGAATTTAAAACCTGTTGATGAATCTTACCTTAAGCATACCCGCACTACTTTTTCCAGCAATATCCTTAACGATGCTCGCTTACAATGCAAGGTATCTAGCTATTGCTGCATTAATTAGGAGTTTATTTAGCAAGTATGAAGAAAATGAATCTGACAAAATAATAGTTCAAGTACGCCAATTAAGAAGACGATTGACCATTATAAAGAACATGCAAGCGGTTGCTATTTTGAGTTTCCTGCTCGCAGTAGTTACCATGTTCTTGATTTATATCGAACAAGGCTTTTGGGCAAAAATCGTTTTTGGAACAAGTCTAGTAGCATTAATGATCTCGCTCATTTTATCTTTAATCGAGGTGCAACTTTCTACAAAAGCATTGAGCGTTCAGTTGCAAAGTATAGGGAGGAAGAGTTGATGCTTTTTAAAATATTTTGGAATAAAAAAAGGGAGGAATCAGCTGATTCCTCCCTTTTTATTATGCGACAAGAGTGATTATTATTTAAGCACTTCGCTCAAATCATATCCGCCAAATTTTTTCATGTAAGACCTTACACTACTCCCGTAAGCATCTTTGTTACTTTTGCGTCCATTAGATTTTAAAAACTTTCTTACACCTCCTGGTCCAGAAAGATGGGCTGCAGCAAGCATACCACTTTGGGTAACCTCTACACCAGCGATCGTTTTACCTTCATACTTCTTTATGTAAGATTTTAGCGATCTATTGTTATAACGTAAATTTTGAATAAACACTCTTTCTTGAAGTCTTATAGACTTGAGAAATGCTGTGGTGTCCGTAACACCAAAATGAGCTAATGTCACCACACCAAACTGATATTTACCCATATAGCCTAAGGTATTCACTCGCCAGTGTTGACCTCTGGATTCTTTAAAAGCAAGTGCTTCTTTAAAGGATACAAAACTATCGGCACTGGAAGTTGCCAGCGAATAGTCACGAAGACTGACGTCTTCTTCTTCTTCAGTGACCTTAAAAGGCCCCACTTTTCTTACCTCTATTGCAGCTGCTGTTGCAGTGTCGTCAGTGTAAGAATCGGCTTTAACATACTTAAAAACCGAAAAGCTCATCAGCAGTATTGCTGGATAAGCTATAAAACTCACATATTGTGATCTCATAGATGTTGTTTTCGAAAGTTTCTGTCACTTCTTTCTATAGCGGCGCAAATTTACGACACTATCTCACTTAAAATCTTGGGAACTGTTAAAGAAGTTATTAATGCCTCTAAAAACGTTTAATAGCACCTTAAGAGGACTATTGGTCTCAGCCTACATGGAAAGAAGGTAGTTGGTCTTGTAAACTATCCTAATGATTAACTTAGGATAACCCTAATCAAGAGTTTTGTTATTGATTTACAGCCTTTTATTAACAATAAATAACATTTACTCTCTCAAAATCAAATAATTAAGGGTAAATTAATAGAATTGATAAAAGAAATCTTTCAAAAAAAGCTCCCTCTACAGTTTCATTCTAACAAAGCTTTGATCCTCGAAGAATTCTATGGGATTCTTATGGCGTGTGCCTAACCGTAGCTAACCGAAGGCTTATCCACCTGCTTTGTACTCCTTTTAAATAAGGAATGGCTCTATCTATATAATAGGTCTAGAGTAAAGACAGCCTTATGATGGAAACATGAATTAGGCAAACTACTTGTTATTCTTTGCAATCCACCTTCTATATTCTGCAGCATTGCGATTGTGCTGTGCGAGCGTTTTAGCAAACTTATGGTAACCAAAATTCTGTACATCGGCTACAAAATATAAGTAGTCGTGATTTTCTGGGTGGAGCACCGCATTAATGGCAGATAGATCAGGAGTCACAATAGGACCTGGTGGCAAAGTAGCATACTTATAGGTATTGTAGGGATTATCAATCTCTAGATACACATAAAGTACCTGCTTAATTTGTTGGTCAAAATCATTTTCTGTTATTTTCTTTGCATAAATCACTGTAGGATCTGCATCTAGTTTGATACCTCTAGAAAGTCGGTTGAGATAGACTCCAGCAACTCTCGGCATTTCGTCCACCTTAGCGGTTTCCTTTTGAACTATAGAAGCCAGTGTGTAGACTTCACTAGGTGAAAGATCTAATTTTTTTGCTTTAGCACGTTTTTCGGCAGTCCAAAATTGATTGTGATAATCCAACATTTTATCTCTAAAACGAGCTGCTGTCGTATTCCAATAGGTCTCATACGAATTGGATAAGTACAAACTCAAAGCGTTTTGGGCATTCAGCTTATTCTCCTTTAAAAATTCTGGGTCACGCATCGCGTTTAAAAAACTAAGACTGTCCGGTTCCATTTGTTGTGATAACCTTCCAGCGAGGTTTTCCAGACGTTCTTGGTTATTAAAAGTGACTTTAATAGGCCTATTTTGACTACGTACCGTGTTGATGATCTCGTTATTATTAGAGCCTTTTTTGATGAGAAACCGACCTGATTTTACGTTTTCATGATACTTCTTTTTTACAGCGGTAGTATGTAAATCCTCCCGATTCTTAACTCCATCTGCAATGATCAAAAAAGCGGTGTTGTAATCGGCATCGGTTGGAATAAAAACTTCGTAGGTTTCTGACTCAAAATTAGTGTTTGGTGAAAAGAGTACCGCCCATACGTTATAGGCAAAGAATCCCATGATAACAAGCCCTACCAGCACTATTCCAAGGATGATTTTTTTGTAATTACTATTCATTGATCAGTTGATAAAGATGTTCGTTTTTATAAGATTTTTCTGTGGCAATCCAGTCTTTTTTAATTCCGCTTTCGCGAAAGCGAACCCTTTCAAACAGTTTGCGACTTGCCATATTATCTTCACTAATACTGGCATATAATTGATGTAGTCTTAAATGTTTAAAAGCATAGTCGATGATCAATTCCAACCCAGAAGTAGCAAGGCCTTGTGACCGATCTGATTCTTGAGAGATCACAATTCCTACTCCAGCGCGTTTGTGATACGGATCAAAATCATACAGGTCTACCACTCCTTTTATTTCATTTTGTCTAGTACAAATAGCAAGTCTCAATTGCTTTACTTCGTATATATCACGGTGTGCATTCTCTAAGTATTCCCTGATGGTGAATTTAGAAAAAGGAGTGATGGTGTGACCAAACTCCCATAAATCTGGATTGTTCTCGAGTTGATAAATAAAATCTAAATCCTCTGGGTCAACGGCTCGTAAGCTACATATGTCATTTTGTAACATCATAGGTTGATCTCGCCTTTAAAAACTTGTATTGCTGGACCAGTAAGCCATATATCTTCATATCCTTGTGGTGTAGGCTGGAATTTCACCTTTAACTCACCACCTGGTGTGTGAAGAATTACTTCGTTATTTTTAGTTTGCTGGGTACTGTGCATCGCTAATGCCACTGCGGTAACTCCTGTACCACAGCTCAATGTCTCGTCTTCTACGCCTCGTTCGTAAGTGCGTACTTTGAACACATGACCTCCTTGCGGCTCTACAAAATTGATATTGGCACCTTCTTTACCGTACAATTTATTCCTTAAATACCTGCCTTGAGTAAGGACATCGATATGGTCCAGATCATCTGTTAACTCTACATGATGTGGCGATCCAGTATGAGTAAAAACATGTCCATCAAAAACTTGTACCGCAGGCACATTACTCATTTGCAGACTGACCGAACCCTTATCAAATAAATGTGCATGATGCACTCCGTCTGTGGCTTCAAAGCTGGCATGATCCTTTATAATTCCTAAAAACTGCGCAAAACTTACTAAACAACGGCCACCATTTCCACACATGCTACTTTCCTTACCATCTGCATTGTAATAGACCATAGTAAAATCAAGGCTGTCGTGATTTTCTAGCAGCAGCAATCCATCTGCTCCTATTCCAAATTTTCGATCACAGAGATGAGCGATAAGCTCCGTGTCTTTTTTGTCAAAAGAATGCTTGCGGTTATCGATGATAACGAAGTCGTTACCCGTGCCTTGATACTTAAAGAATGAGATTGTGTCCATTGCTACAAAAATACAGTAAGTGATTGAATTTTCTAAGTGTTAAACAGCGTTAAACCTATTTATTAAACACAATTTAATCTGTAATTTAGGTTGTGGAGCCAGAATTTGTAACAATTCATTCTAATTACCGAAAAATTGTTCTTAATTAAAAAAAAAAGCACATGAAATCATTTATCAAGACATTAGGGATAGCCATCCTTGGTGGCGCAGTTGTTTTAGGATCTTATAAATTCTTTTTTGAGGAAGATCCCCTACAACGCACGTACACAAAACAAACACAAATAGAAGATACGCTGTCTGTTTCGCCCGTAAATTATGTGGCTAGCACCTCCATAGCAGGAGTTGATTTTACAGAAGCTGCAGAAAAGACCGTACATGCCGTAGTTCACGTTAAAAACAAAACTGTTTCAAGAGTACGACAATCTTGGTCAGATTTAAGGTCTGGCCGCGTGCCGTACAGAGAAACTATAGGAAGCGGAAGTGGTGTTATCATCACAGAAGATGGTTATATCGTGACCAATAATCACGTGATCGCGAATGCTCGTGAGCTAGAAGTGACTTTAAATAACAATAAGACTTACAAAGCAAAGTTAATAGGAGCAGAACCTAATAGCGATATTGCTCTTTTAAAAATTGATGCTGATGAAGCCTTGCCTTATATTGTATTTGGCAATTCTGACCAGACTAGAATTGGCGAGTGGGTACTTGCCGTAGGAAATCCATTTAACCTGACCAGCACGGTGACTGCGGGAATTATAAGTGCCAAAGGTCGTGATCTCGATGAAACAGACGCTAACGTACAAAGCTTTATACAAACTGATGCCGCTGTTAACCCAGGGAATTCTGGTGGAGCGCTAGTCAATACTAATGGGGAGTTAATAGGGATCAATACGGCGATTGCTTCTAAAACCGGATCTTACGTAGGTTACTCCTTTGCGGTACCTTCTAACAATGCTCGTAAAATCATTAACGATATCATGGAGTTTGGTTTTGTTCAAAAAGGAATGTTGGGAATAAGCGGTGGCGATCTCAATGGAAACATTGCAGATGAATTAGACATAAATGAAAGTGAAGGGATTTTCGTTTCTGCGGTTTTAGAAGATAGTGGTGCTGCACGTGCTGGACTGCGCAGTGGTGACGTGATTACGAGGATTGATGATATCAAAATGAAGAAGTTTTCAGATCTGACAGGATATGTCAACAGTAAAAACCCTGGAGATAAAGTCGTTGCTACTGTATTGAGAGATCAGAAGGTGATGAACGTAACGATCGAACTAACCAAAAACAGTACCGTAAGCATACCTTCTATCGATATGGATTTGCGCAATCTTACAGAAGAAGATCGCAGGCAATTTAAAGTAACTGACGGAGTGAAAATCGTTGCTACTACTGGCGGCCTTTCCAAGTATGATTTAAGAAATTACATCATCACTAAAATTAATGAGGAGGATGTAAATGATATTGATGACGTACAACAACTATTAAGAAGGTTACCTCCTAATGGTACCATCTTGATACAAATGAAAAATAGTGCCGGAGAAGTGGAACGTTTTAGATATACAATGGATTAGGAGATTAGGTGATTAGTTGATTAGTGGATTAGTTGATTAGGTGATTAGGTGATTAGGTGATTAGTTGATTAGGTGATTAGGTGATTAGGTGATTAGGTTGATTAGGTGATTAGGTGATTAGTGGATTAGGTGATTAGTGGATTAAGTGATTAGTGGATTAGGTGATTAGGTGATTAGGTGATTAGGTGAAATTTAAAAATCTCCAGATGGCATAGATGCTCATTTGGAGATTTTTTTATTTTACTATAATTATATTTGGGAAAAACAAGCTAAATGAAGTACAAATCCCACATTTATTTATTAACTGTGCTATTAATTGCTTCTTGTAACAACGATAAAAAAATTGTTCCTGATAATTTGAGAAAACTATCAGAAAAAGAACAAATTGAAATCGCTGAGAAAAGAATGAATTACAATTATGATACTGTTGTTTACAAAAATGAAGCTGGGGAAACGATTACAGCAGACTCCATAGCTAAAATATCCACTGATGAGAATTTTGCTTCAGATGTATATTTAAATAAAAGTAACGAACCAGAAATTATTATAATTCGCCGAGCTACAGAGCATGACAAAGATTTTATAAGTCAGATAGCAGCAATCTACAACCAAGAAGTAGTTGAGCCCGTCCTCATAATAGATATTGATTGCGCTCAAATTAAAGAAATATTAATCGAAGTGTACTCATTAGACCAAAATATGAGAATGGATGGCAGTCCATTTGATCCTAGCATAGACCGTGAAAATTTGGTCAAAGTGATAAGCTTAATTGAAAATTGTGGAATGCCTACTTTAGAAAATGTAAATAAAAAGGAACTGTTAGCAATTTGGCTGGTCTTTCAACACGCTGATAATTACCATCGCAAAAAATATTTACCCCAATTAAAGAAATCTGCCGAAAATGGCGATTTAAGAAAAAGTGAAATGGCGCTTATGGAAGATAGAATCTTAATGGATGATAGAAAACCACAAATTTATGGTTCACAAATTACTGATAATGAAGAAAGAAACGGCTGGATGTTATATGACTTAGAAAATCCAGAAAGTGTCGACCGAAGAAGAGCTGACGTTGGACTTGAACCTCTAAACGAATATGTAAAGCAATGGGATATTGAATTTGATATTAAGCAAAACAAGTTAAATTAAGCACAATAAAACATACACCTAATAACGAGGTAGTTATTTATATAACTTAAAATTTATTTACGAATCCGCTTAGTTTTTAAATTAATTCCTCGTTAAATTAGACTCAGCAGGTAATTATTTTAAAAATAAAAAATCCATATAGAAATTAGGAAGCTTTTGGGATCTCTTAAAATTCTAAAGATGAAAAGTATCAAGGCCTTCTTGATGGGGGGCTGAATGTTTTTTAATGAATATGGTTCCCTTAGTCGCTCCTATAGATAAAGTAAAAAAAAGTGAATTCTAATACCAAGTTATTACACAGATGTAAAATAGTGCCGGAGAATTGGAACGTTTTAGATATACAATGAATTAGTTATGAGGTATGATGAATTCCTATAAGCTTCATTTATTTAGTTGGTGGGACTTTAAATTATCAAAAAATGCCATTTAAATTCTCCTACAAAAAAGCAGACTTCCGTCTGCTCAATAGAAAGCACACTGTAGGCGACAAAATAGATTCTTAACGGCGCAATTTATTCCGCTGGTGAGCATTGAAAAGGTTAAGAATTTATATCTCCGATAACAAAGTAGAATTTATTGTGCCGGTTATAAATTCTAAAGTCTCCAAATGATCTCAAAACATTTAGGGACTTTTACGTGTCATTATAAAAGATAAATACGGGTGAATACAAAGCTAACATTGGCTATTGACAAAGCAATTATAGAAGAAGCAAAAGCTTACGCATCTTCAAGCGGTAGTAGCTTATCTGCTGTGATAGAAGAGTACTTGAAAGCGATTACTGTACCTAAGAAAAAAACGCAAGTCCAACTTAATGAAGAAGTTAGTTTAGTGTTAGGATCTGTGACCATAAACGAAGAAAGAAGCTACAAAGAATTGCGTGATGAAGCCGTGACTGATAAATATCTGAAAGGAATAAAGTTATTTTAGATACTAATTTATTGTTAGACTTTTTATTGGACAGAAAGCCTTTTAGTAGAGATGTTGCAGTTTTTTTAAATCACTTATCAAATTCTGATCTAGTTTTAGATGTTGCTTCTATCAGTTTGCAAAATATCAACTACATTATCGCAAAAGCCAAAAACAGGAAATCTGCCCACTTAAAAATATCAAAAATTAATAGTTTAGTAAATGTGTTGAATGTCGGGCAGAAAGAAATCCATCCCATCTATCTAAATTTAAAGATTTTGAAGATGGATTCCAAAATTTCTGTGCCTCAAAAAATAATCATAGCATCATTATTACTGGCCATGTAAAAGATTATAAAGAAAGTGAATTATCAATTCGTACTCCAGAAGAGTATTTGGCTTTGATTGCTACCTAATCCACAAGTTGGTATTCTGGGTAGGTCTCTTGGAGGTATTCTTCTGCTCGTTTAGGTATTTCCACGAGCATGACATAGATCATGATGCACATAAGTACAAACAGAAAGCTTATGCCACCTAATACGTAATCATTACTAGTTGCTAATGACTCTGTATTAGGCATAATAATATTAAAAATGTGTATAGGTATTAAGCCAAAGCCAAGGCCAACACCTTGCTGCATAATCATATCTTTAAACAACCATTTTTTTTCTCCACTTTCCTCAGCTCGCTTTCTTTTGCGGTAATTTGAAACGATCAAGATTGCAAAATAACCAAAGCATAATATAACTAAAATGCCTAGAAAATAATCTGGGGTTATAGTCAGCAATCGCAACAAATAGAAAACCAAAAAGCTGAATAAAACCAACATAAATATTTTAGGTATTTTAAAAAAACCTAGAACGTGTTTCCATATCAATTTAGAATACTTTTTACCTAACGACTTCTGGCGTTCTTCTACTACATCCATAAAGCCAAAAACTCCAAATTTCTTAAACTCCCTTTGTAGGGCATCTTCAAAGCTTAACATAGGGTTTTCTTCCCATTGTTGCTCAATACCATTTGCTAGATGATCTACTAGCTCTGATTGCAAATCATACCATTCTACGTAGTGTTTTCTAGTAAAGCTAAACAGTTGTTCAATTTGGATGGCATTTACCTTCATACTAATAAGCTAATTTAGGATTAATAATGGCTTGCATGTTTTCCATATACTCTTTAAGCTCTGCAAGCATGGCAACGGTTTGTTTTTTTCCTTGTGGTGTCAACGAATAATATTTGCGAATTCGGTTCTCTACCTTCTCAGCAGCAACTTTCAAATGCCCTTCTGACTCTAATTTATGAAGTGATGGGTACAAAGCCCCTTCCTTAATATCCATACGGCCCCCGGTTATTTCTTTCACTTTTTGAGTGATCTCATAACCGTACATTTTGCCTTCTTGCTCGAGTAATCGCATGATAATAGTGGTTAAACTACCTCTGTATAATTGATTATTTGACATACCTAAGATTCTTAGGTGTAAATATACATAAGAATCTTAGGCAAGCAAATCAATCTGGTAAAAATTGTCTTCTTTCTACTTTTTAGATTTGTAGAATTCTTTAGGATCCAGACTTTTTATCTACTCCTGTTTTCAGAATACAGGAGTCTGAGAAGATACATTCTAGTTAAATATTTAAAAGTTTTAATCTATGGACAGCTAACAGTTCAGTGAAGTGAGCACCGTATATATTTTGTTTGCTTTGTGTTTATTTATATTTTTTATAAGGCCGCTTTCGCGAAAGCGGAGCTGACATCAAACTGGTCCCGAACAGCCATCAAGATACCGTATGAAAAAATTTAGAATTAAGTCATAATTAATTTCACTATAACGTTATAGTATGATTACTTTTGCAAAAATTTTAAACACATTAAACCCACATTTATGAGTAACCCGATAGATACTTATGAAAAAGAGCTCGCTTTTCAAACCGACAGACGACGTGCAGCTGTCGCCTTTATAAAAGCTGTAAGCGATTTATGGTACGACCGTTCTATAGAATTGGTTCTTTTTAGAAACCAATTGATCGATAGAAACGTGAGCCAAATCATTAATTTACATGAATATGCTGGCCAATTTGTTCAAAAGCCTATTTCGGTTTTTGATAGTGTGGAAATTGCTCAAGCAATTCTATCCTTAGACTTACCGCCTTCTAAACTAGATATAGGTAAACTTACTTATGAGTACCATTTGGAGGAAAATGAAATGCAAGACGCCATGAGTTTTGTGATGAACAAACTAGGAGATGCTCAAAAATCAGAAGAAATCACTCCTAAAGATGTGGTTCTTTATGGTTTTGGTCGAATAGGTAGGTTACTTGCCCGCGAATTAATGTCCAAAGCAGGAAAAGGAAGCCAACTCAGATTGCGTGCTATTGTTACTCGTGGAGCAATTACAGAATCTGTTTTAGAAAAACGTGCTTCACTCCTGGCCCAAGACAGTGTTCATGGTGATTTTTCTGGAACAGTGGGTTACAATGTAGAGCAGGAATCTCTTATTGTAAATGGAACCACTGTAAAATTGATCAGTGCTACTGCGCCTGAAGAAATAGATTATACGGCTTACGGTATACATAATGCTCTTATTATTGATAATACGGGAGCTTTTAGAGATGATGTTGCCTTAGCACGTCACTTAAAAGCAAAAGGGGCTCATAAAGTGTTGCTTACTGCACCTGGTAAAGGAATACCTAACATCGTACACGGTGTCAATCATTTGGAATACGATCCAGATCAAGTAGATATTTTCTCTGCTGCCAGTTGTACGACTAATGCCATTACTCCTGTTTTAAAGGCGATAGAAGATAGTTTTGGTGTAAAAAAAGGACATTTAGAGACCATACATGCCTATACCAACGATCAGAATCTAGTAGACAATATGCACAGCAAGTACCGCCGTGGTCGTGCTGCTGCATTGAACATGGTAATTACAGAGACTGGGGCTGGCCAAGCGGTAAGCAAGGCGCTTCCTTCTTTTGAAGGGAAATTAACCTCTAATGCCATACGTGTCCCTGTACCTAATGGTTCTCTAGCAATTTTAAACTTAGAATTAGAAACTGCTACCTCTAAAGATGCGCTTAACGCTACTCTTAAGAAATATGCACTAGAAGGTGATCTGGTAGAACAAATCAAATACTCTATAGATAACGAGTTGGTTTCCAGTGATATTATAGGATCTAATGCGCCCTCCATTTATGATTCTAACGCTACCATCGTAGGACCTGACGGTAAAAATGTAGTGATTTATGTATGGTATGATAATGAATACGGTTACAGTCATCAGGTCATACGACTGGCTAAATATATTGCTAAGGTGAGAAGATTTACCTATTACTAGAAGTTAAAAATTCTTGTTGAAATTTTCTAAAACGTGAAAAAGCCATCTCTATCTGAGATGGCTTTTTTGATAAATATTATATTTTGAAAATGTACTAAAACTTTACAGTACTCATCGTTTCCAGCGCTTTACCAATTAGAGTATCTCCTTTTATAATTTCAAAGGTCTCCTTATTTGCTGTATCATCATGCAATACTCTGGTCAATACCTGAGCTACATCTGTTCTGGAAATAGATCCTTGCTCACTTAATTTATGTGACAATTGGATATGCTGCGTACCTCCGTCATTAGTTAATGCCCCTGGTCTTACAATGGTATAATTAAGACCGCTGTTTCTAAGATAGATATCTGCATGGTGTTTTGCTACCATATATTCATGCAATTCTTTCACTTCTTCTGGTTGATCAGCCCCCATAGAACTTAACATGACAAACTTCTTGATATGGTTAGCCATGGACGCATCTATAAACCTCTTTGCTCCTTCTTGATCTATTTCTACTACATTTTTACCACCAGACCCAGCTGCAAATATGACTTTATCCATATTTTTACAAGTATGAGAAAGGTCTTCAGAGAGATCTCCCATAATCCATTGGACATTTTGATCTTCAAAAAAAGATTTTTGATCCTCTTTACGTATCATCGCTATAGGCTCAAAATACTGAGATTCTTTTAAAAAGTTTACAATTTTTTTTCCTGTTGCGCCGGTTGCGCCTGCTATTAGTACTTTTTCCATAATCTTAATATAGGGAAATGGACTGTGTTTTGTTGGGAGGTTGCATAGTTTAACCAAGCTTTGTGCTTGTATTAACTTGGTATTCTTTTTTATTTAAGTTTTCTTTAACTTTACCATTGTAAAAATCACAACAATACTTAGGAAAGCTGTTGCAGCATTTATTTACTATTGTCTTTTACTTAAAACCGTTTTAATTATGAAACTTACTTTATTAGTACTTGCTTTTTTACTTTCTATTGCTGCTGTAAATGCCCAAGAATGGGAAGTTTATAAAAATGAAACGCTCGAGTTTAGAGCAGAATATCCGGATACTCCTGATAAGACAGTTCAAAAAGTAGCTACTGCTGTTGGACAACTGGACATGCACATGATCATGTATGCACCTAATTCAAATGATGATAACGCCGTTTACTCCATCATACGCTCAGATTATCCAGAGGATTCATTTACAGACGCTGATGAGGCAAGGTACCTTGAAATACTCGATGGTGCCGTTGAAGGTGCTCGTAGCAATCTAAATGGTACTATGGTTTTTGATAGAAGTGTTACTTTTAACGGTTTTCCTGGAAGGTATATTAAAATCGAAATACCAGGAGCCTATGTTTACATGAATGCGATACTGGTAAATAATACCATGTTTATTGCCCAAGTTATTTGCGAAACAGAGAAAGACAACAACTCGAGTATTCAAAAGTTTTTAAACTCGTTTGACATTATTAAAGTCAGAGAATAGTTGGTTTGCTTACATACTAAAATGTAGTAGCTTCACGATTTCTAAATAGATACATGCACTTAAAACCTCTTACTTCCCTACGATTTTTATTTGCGTTGATGGTTTTTGTCTCTCATCTTGATTTTTTAAGGAGAAGCAATTATGAATGGTTGAGAACTGTATACCAAGATATTTTAGTTCATGGCTATATAGGTGTGAGTTTCTTTTTTATTCTCAGTGGTTTTATATTGACACATGTCTATCATTCTCAAATCGATGCTAGTAAAAAAGAGCGTAAGAAGTTTTTTATTGCCCGACTAGCGCGCATCTATCCGTTGCATTTTGTGACATTTTTAATTGCGATTCCGTTGATGTTTTGGGGACAGGAAATCAATGCAAAAGGATGGCTACTTGGGTTATCCAACGCTACGCTCACACAGAGTTATTTACCTTTTAAAGAGTTGTATTTCTCTTTCAATGGCCCTTCCTGGAGTGTTTCCTGTGAAGTATTTTTCTATTTGTGCTTTCCATTTTTACTCCGCTTTTTTGTTAAGATAGGTCAATTGAAATACTACCTCACTGCAGCATTGGCTTTGACAATTTTACTACTTCCCCATTTTATTGATTCCCAATGGCATCACGGGTTGTTTTATATCAATCCGTTGTTTAGAATAGTTGATTTTATACTTGGAATCGTTTTGTACGATCTATACGTGCACCTCAAAAGTAAAAAACCCCTGATTCATTTCACTAGACTTGAACTGTTGAGCATTGGTGTTTTTATGTTGTTTTTCAGCTTGCGCAATAAGGTTTCAGAAACAGCTCTTTACAGTGTGTTTTATTGGATTCCAATGATGGGGATGATTCTTGTTTTTGCCTTTCAAAAAGGTAAAATATCAGAAATTTTAAGTCATAAATATGCCCTCTGGCTAGGTGAAATAAGCTTTGGGTTCTATATGATACATCATTTGGTGTTGCGTTATTTCACTTTAGGAAACGGGAAGTTGGAATGGGTGACCAACGATTATATCATTATAAGCATACTGCTATCGATTTCCATTATTGGTGCAGGAATAAGCCATCGTTTTTTTGAAGTTCCTTTAAATAGGATGATACGACATAAGTGTAAATAAAGCCTAAAGAAGGTTGCGACTGCAATTTACATTTTTGCCTTCAACACTTTGGAAGCTTGGGTATAACCGCCATTATCTCCATCTAGAAAATGGATGTGATAATCATCTACCGCGGTGACAAAGCAAGATAGAATACTACTCGAACTCGTATAATAACCATACTTCAACTTGTTTGCTCCTTCTAACTCGTCCAGGTAGGCAAGTAATTCATCCCGTTGAGATGCTTCTCCTGTGATAACTGTGTTGATAGAACCATCGAGTAATAAGGTCTCTGTCAGTTGTATCAAATCATTGAGATAGTTCTTACCAGGCCTGGTATATGTAGTAAAAATACTTCCTGCGATACTACGCCACCAGCTGGCAGCTATTTTCCCTCCAGTTACCTCCTTATATTTCATTTTCACCTCATTTTTAAATCTGCTTAAGTGGTGTACCATTTTTAACTTACCAGCAGAGATAGGGTGCCTTATCGTATCTTCTCCGTAAATGAGATCCATTTTTTTCAACACCTCACTGTACAGTTCTGATTGTGATGCTACCGCAGCGGCGCTTATGATGAGCGATAAGACTTCATTACCTTTTTGAGGTGGTTTTATTTTATCCCATTTACACTCCATTCCTTGCAGGTCTAGATTATAAGTCCTCTGTTCCATAGTCTTTTGTGGCTCACTTGCTTTTATAGAACGTTCTGCCATTTGTAGCGCATCGCCTAGTATAATAGGCATTCTATGTAAATCATTGTGCTTGTATTTAGCTATTCTAAGTTGTGCCCCTTGCTCTTTCATTTTTCCCACATTGCGATGACCTACACGCAAAAAGAAATCAAAAGAAAGGCTGCAACGTTCTTGATGCAATTGCAATGCAAATAAACAATCTGCTAGGATTTCATTTGGAACCAGTAAAGTAGCTCCATCACCACCAAAAAAGAACGGGATATCAATGCCTTTAGCTCGAGAAATATTTAAACAAGCTACTATAGAGCCTGTGGCGGCAAGATTTACTAATTGCTGTTTCCCTTCCTGTACTGCTTGAGTAGAATTCTTTATATCAGTCACGATGATATTCCATTCATTAGGCACCTCTGTAAAGGCGGTCTTTTCTAAGAGCAACTCGTGCAGTGCGCCATAATGGAGGTGTAATTGGGAATAAAAGGAACTGTATTTATACGACATCTTCAAACTTACGTTATTCCGCTTATATCTATGCTAGGAATCGCTAAAATCAGTTCCTCCCCTCTGCCCATTAAAACCATTTTAAATTCTTATTTTTACGTTAGATGAATCTTTTAAAAAAGTTATGTTTGGTAGTTGGTTTGGTTTTCGCTTTCGCGAAAGCGGAATCACAAGTAGTTATTAACGAGTTTGATGCCAATACTCCTAGCACAGATACTGCCGAATTTATCGAATTAAAATCAGACGCTCCATTCTTCTCTTTACATGGATATGTACTCGTTTTATTCAATGGCTCTTCTAGCTTTACTACAGGTATGGGAAGGAGTTATTACGCATTAGATCTGGATAGTTATACCACCGATTCCAACGGTCTTTTTGTAATTGGAGGATCAGATGTGTCACCAGTTGCAGACGTACTCCTATTAAACAATACCATCCAAAACGGTACAGATGCTATCGCACTATATTTAGGAAATGATACCGACTGGCCAGAATTTACTTTTGCTAGTCCCTCCAACTTAGTTCAATCAGTAATTTATGGAACCCAAGCAAACAGCATTCAAAATCTTATCAATTTATTAGGCCAACAACCCGTATATAATGAAGCTATTAATGGGAATAATGATACAGAATCCTTTCAGCTTAAAATGGACGGTACATTTGAAGTAAAAGCACCAACCCCACATGCTCTTAATGACGCAAGCTTTCCCAGCTATATAGGACTAAGTTTTACCACTAGTAAGCTGGAACTGACGGAGCCAGACAGCTTTGATGTCATTTTTACACTTAGTCAAGCTCCTACAGCAGCTTTTACATTGGGGTTTAGCTTCCATAATTTTGGCTTTAACACAGCAGACTATACTGGAGCAACTACTTTTACCATCCCCGCGGGACAGAACAGTACCACACTCAGTTACACGATCGTGGATGATGCCCTCGATGAAGGAGATGAGTCCTTGCTTATAGACCTAGATAATAATTTACCAGTAGGATTTAAAAGATTAAAAGACCGCGAAGAACTATTTGTGATCGACAACGACTTCCAAGTTGCCGGTTATGGGACACCACTAGCGCCTACTTATGGAAATGTGTCCAGCAGCGCGCCTGCTAATTATTACAACATTATCAACCAGCTTGCTTCACCACAACTAGAGCTTGCAATTACGACATTAATTGCCGAAGAAAATATAGTACGTATACACACCTATAGCGATGTAACAGACATTTTAAAAGAGGCAGATGTCTCTCCTTTAAACTCCAACAAGGTCTGGCTGATGTATACGGAGCAGGAACGAAGAGTTATAAATTTTCAAACCAGTAGTTCCAGCATTGGTAAGTGGAATAGAGAGCACATTTGGTCGCGCTCACGAGGTCGCTTTACAGACATTGAGTACGATGGGCTTAGTGATGGAATGTCCATCTGGACAGAAACCAATGCAGACAGTTTGCGTCACGGTCAAAGCGATGCACATCATCTTAGAGCTACTGATGGACCAGAAAACAGTTCCAGAGGAAATAGCGATTATCCAGAATACAACGGCCCTATTAGTTCACAAGGCAGTTGGCATGGCGATGTAGCTCGTGCGCTATTTTACATGGATTTACGCTACAACAATTTAACCTTAGTAAATGGAAACCCGGCAAATAGTACTATTGGACAACTAGGAGATCTTGCTACTTTGATACAGTGGCACAGAAATGATCCGCCAGATGATTTTGAAATGAATCGCAATAATGTGGTCTATAATTGGCAAATCAATAGAAACCCATTTATAGATCTACCAGATTTGGTGGAGTTTATTTATGGCAACCAGGTAGGCCAAATCTTTACTTTGTCCGAAGAGACAGAAGTGCTTTCTCAAATTGTATGCACCCCTAACCCGACTAACAATGAATTAAGGCTAGCGCATATTATCAGTCCGGTAGCGCTTTTTATTTACGATGCATACGGAAGAATGGTGCTTACGCAAGAATTGAATCAAGATACCACTATCTACCACGATCTTAAATCTGGAATCTATCTCGTACATTTTAAAAAAGGAAATCAGACTAGGGTTGAGAAACTGTTGGTGAGGTGAACCGGCCAGTTATTATTAGTTTTATAAAATAATAAAAAGAAATACATGTGCGCACTCGTTGCCAACTAGCGCTAGCAAAAGATAAATAGCTAGACAGTTCTTGTGGAAAATAAAAAAGAAGTTCACCTATAATTACCCCAAGTCTTATAAATGTCCTCTTGTTTTTTTTTGGATTGTTAGACCGTTATTTTCCCACTTATTCTGGTGTAGATACGGGAGGTTTTTTTTAGAGCTGTTATAATGGAAGGTATTTTTTTGTCTGGTTGTTGGGTTTCTTCTCTATAAACTTTTATCAAAATAGAATGAAAAATAGCACCAACAAATGCACGTTAGTGCTAGTTGGCAACTAGAGCCGTTCTGAGGAATTTGTTCCTTGCGGACTTAAAAACTTTTCAAAATTCTTATAATTGAACTACAAAGCCGGAATAGAAAGATATAAAAAGCTCCCTAAAAGGCATAATGATTGCAAATTGCGCGCATTTATAATGCGAGAGTGTAATCGCTACTAGATGCGGAACAAATTTGAGTTCTACCTTTTTCATTCACTTAAAACTCCCAATCCCAAGTTTCTCAGCATGACAGAGCTGCTTAATATGATTTAGTTCCAATGATGTATAGTGCTCTACTACTAGTGATGGTATAAAAGTATGGCCTGAGTTAATTTGCCCATAGTACGGTTTATTAAATCTGGCTTAAAGCCTAAAAAATTACAATGATTCCATCTAAAACATTCATTTAAAAGTACTTAAGTTAAATCACAACATAGCGGGAATAAAAGCGACAATAGAATTTAATAACAATTAGAAAACAGGGACTTTAGTTGCTATATTTATCCAATGAAAAAAACTGTATTACTTTTTTGTGTTTGCGTTATGGGATATAGCGTTATGGCACAAAGCGAGGACGTTTCTGAAATACGTCTTGCAAAAAATGAAATTTCATCAAATATTCTCGATTTAGTTATCGCAGGTTCTTTGAACGTGACTTATGAGCGAATGTTAAATAATAACATCAGTCTTGCTGGTAGCGCTACTTTTTTTGACACCTATGGGTATTACGATGCAGGTTACCTAGAATCGACTAATGCAGTTTCCTTCCGCGCCTCAGCAAACTTCTATGTCAGCAAACGCCGTCAGTTTGAAGGACTGTATTTTTACCCATTACTAAAGATACGAACAGGTGAAGTTACCAGTGATTACGACGTATATATTTACAATGATCAGGGTGATTTTGAACAAACCGACCGTCGTAATTATGATATAAGTGGCTTTTCAGCTGGTTTAGGTCTCGGTAACAAATGGTTGATTCAAGATAAATTCACAGTGACGGTTTTTGGAGAAGTTGCGAGGAACTTGGGTAAAAACTTAGAAAAGGAAAATGCAGATTTAGGTAATGTAGAGCCACGCTTAGGTATTAACTTTGGTTATCGTTTCTAATAGTTATTAAGGCAGTATTCATAATCTTAAATTTAATAAAACAGAAAAAATCCCATGCCGATAACCGAGATGGGATTTTTAAGTTTGTATTTAAATCTCTAATTGATTAGTCCCATTTAGAACCAAAGAACTTAGAACGACTTCCTTTTTTTTCTCCAGAAGAGCTGTTTGAATCAGACTCTTCTCTTTTAGGTCTAGACTCCCGGTTTTTAAAACCGCCTCCACTAGAACTAGAATCATCATTTGATCTAGAGCTGCGACCCTTAAAGCCACCACCAGAATTAGAGTCATCATCACGACGTCCTCTATGACTGCTTCCACCGCCGTCGCTGCTTCTTCCTTTAAAGCCACCGCCAGAACGGGAATCACTATCTCTATTTCCTTTATAACCACCACTAGAGTTGCCATCACGATTTCCTTTGTAACCGCCACCGCTGCTTCTACCGCGACCACTATCTCTACCACCGCGACCGCCACTATCTCTAGATTCTGTTACTACACCTTCGTGAATATTTGCTCTTATTTCGCGATTATTGCGCTCTGTACCGTTGAGTTTCTCCATTTGAGAAGCTACTTCTTCTTTTACATCCATAAAGGAGTGCGCTCCATCTAATACGATACGACCTATGTCGTTTCCTGTAATACCAGTAACATCACATACAAAGCCTAATAAAGCCCCTTTGTTCATGTCATCCTTACGACCTACATTGATAAAGTAGGTTTTCATCCCTTCTTCTTTACCTCTAGATCTAGGTTTTCTCTCGCGGTATTCACCACTATCTTCACGACCTTTAGATCGGTCATTAAGATCTGTAATAGAGTTACGTTTATATATTTTATTAAATTCTTGACTTAAGAATTTGCCAATAAGTTCTTCTTTGGTTACCTCTTCAAGACTTGCTTTAACTTCATCAAAAAGTTCGTCAGTAATCTTATTGTTTACTTCTAAATCTTTTATTCCATTAGTCCATCTTGAAATACGTTTTGCAGTAATTGCTTCAAGAGCTGGAATTTCTCCCTTGTCAAACTTTATAGAGAGTTTACTCTCCATATACTTCAATTTACGCATATCACCTTTAGTAATTAAGGCAATAGATTCTCCTTTTTTACCTGCACGAGCGGTACGACCAGAACGGTGGGCATAAAATTCAGGATCATCTGGTAAAGCAAAGTGGATAACGTGTGTTATATCTTCTACATCAATACCACGAGCGGCAACATCTGTTGCGATCAATAATTTTAGATTTTTATTTCTAAAACGTTTCATTGCAGCATCACGCTGTGCTTGTGACATATCTCCATGAAGTGCCTCAGTAGAATAACCATTGTTATTGAGCTCATCAGCCACTTGTTGTGTATCTCTTTTTGTACGACAAAAAACCACACCAAACATATCTTGATCAAAATCCAACATTCTTCTTAGAGCTTCGGTTTTATCACGTGCTTTTAATTGAACATATTGGTGAGAGATATTGTTATTTACAATTTCCTCGCGGTTGATACGCACCTCTTCAGGATTTTTCATGTAGGTATCTACAATCTTCTTGATTTCCTTTGCCATAGTAGCAGAGAACAACCAGATATTGCGACCTACGTCTGTTTTAGAAAGTATAAAATCAATGTCTTCACGGAAACCCATGTTCAACATCTCATCTGCTTCATCAAGAATCAAAAACTTCAACGCATCGAGTTTGATCTCGCGACGTTTCATAAGATCCATAAGACGTCCTGGAGTGGCCACAATTACTTGTGCTCCACGTCTGATGTCTTTGATTTGGCCCATGATATTTGCTCCTCCAAAAACGGGTACGACATTAAGTCTTCCCATTTTTTGAGACATCGCTTCTATCTGACGACAAATTTGTTGTGCTAGTTCACGCGTTGGGGCTAGAATTAATGCCTGCGTGTCTTTTGAGTTGGTATCCATTAGCTCTAGTAACGGTATACCGAAAGCTGCTGTTTTCCCTGTACCGGTCTGCGCCAGACCTATAAAATCTCCATCGTGCTTCAGCAAGATTGGAATTGCTTGCTGTTGAATCTCTGTTGGATTCACAAATCCCATTTCAGCAAGGCCGTCTAATAACGGCTGAGTAAGCCCTAAGGCTTCAAAATTTTTCAAATAACTGTTTTTAAATATTTTGCAAAAATACAACTTTAATATGAAATAGTTATCATATAAATAAATAGGACGTTAATTAACTCTGTTATAGGCTCCTGTTATCCCTTTTTGAAAATATTATGGTGTACTTTCCTTGTGGTCGCATACATTCAAAATCCATTAGAATTGGACCTTATCAAAACACAGGTTTTTTTTAAGGAATAGCGAGTTCATAGTAAAAGGAGTTATTTTTAAGAAGTTGCCGACAATAAGGAAATTTCCCTATTTTTATTCAATATGGCAACTTTCATAGGAATGGAGCATACTAATTAGTTGCGGCAAATGCAAAAAAATAAGTCTTTGTATTGAAATTTAGTTTGTAAAAAGTAAATTATAATTAGCCTTTGAGTTGTGAAACCAAAGCGAAACTGAATGAAATGTTCTCCACTTTATTGAATATTGACCAAAGATGCCTAGTATGGATTGTCGCAGATAGGTTCGCACGTAAAAATGCGCCACGAAACTAAAGAAGGAACAATTATCTTTCCAAATCACGGAAGCTCGGAAATGGGTAAAGGATTGGAAAATAAAATCCTAAAAGACGCTGGAATTAAAAGATAAGATTATGGCAAAAAAGAAAAAAATTACGATGACCGTTGAAAAACAGGTACTGGATGTTCTGCATTTCCAGCAGACTATCCGATTTTTACGACCGGACAGTCGATTTCCGAGCTGATTAACAAGGCTTACGAGGCGACCGAATTTCATTTTAAAGACGGGAAAGTAAAAATTGAACCAAGTGGTATCGGATTTGAAATTGACTTTAAGCAATTTTTCAAATTTTATAAAGTCTTAAACGCTAAGTTTCTTGCAGAAAAAATAGGAAGGAACGCTGCCTTACTTTCTCCATATGTTTCAGGTACAAAAAAACCGTCAGCGAAACAGACCGAGAAAATTTTGAGCGGAATACATCAAATCGGACAAGAATTAAGCAGATTAAATTTGTTGCAAATTGCATAGCAGAACGCAGAAGCACTTGCCACAACAAAGAAGTATAAAATAATTACTCCATTTCGGGCTTAATCGATGGTCGTTGCAAGTTTACTACAGCTGATTTTTCCTGCGGAAAATCCTCGCACTAAAACCCGCAACTAATTTTATACCAACTGTTGTGAGCCATTTGACTCAAAAACCTAGAGAATCCTATGAAAATAAAACCAAATGCTGCTTCTAATGAACTTTCATCGCCATTTTATTTAATAAATGAAAAATTTTGCTCGGATTTTGAAAATTACATGGCGAGCAAAAATGGTAAAGTAAAAGGAAATTATAATGCTTGGTCTTATCTTATTTTAGGAAAGGTATATTCACCAAAAAATTGGACTTTAACCTATAAGAAGTGAACATTCACATCAGGTAATTTATTGCTTTCTTCTAAAAGTCAGCCTTTATTAGTTCTTGCCGAATGGGAAACTGACCGAAAGGAAACTCATAATTCAGAATTTGAAATCAGGAAAAAAACATCAACAGATTCTTTGAGGAAAATTATAAATAAATCTTTATCTGATTTGGATTTATGTGACAAATATGTTTTGGAAATCAAAAAACGGCAAACCGCCACTAATTTCTAAATTGAGCATCGGAATGACAAACTAAAAATCGAAATGAGAACTGAAAAACACCATTTCGAAATATTTGATAAATTGCTAATTGAAATATAGAAAACGGCTCAAAACGCCTTGTATAAGCCATTGCTGGGTCTGTGCTCATCTGGAAAATTCTTAGGGATTTTCCGATTTTCCAGATGAGTTTTGCACTTTTAATGGTTCCTGTATGAGACACGCAACGGCCCATATACATCAAGGTTAAAGTTGTCATGTGATAAGAAAAGTGACAGTATGCCAAGAATACTTTGCTGATTTTTATAAAGCTCCAGACAAAAAAGTTTTAGAAAAGATAAGATATGTTCTGGACTTGGTTCGTTTTGAAAGACAAGTCCCAAGAGATTCTTTTAAGTATCTCAAAAACACAGACGGAATTTACGAAGCACGGGTGACCAGGTTTATAAGCTTGATACTGTTAATAAAACATATTATCGAGGATCGCAAACCCGTCCACCAGCTGGTTTTATAAGGAAATCTTGTTAATAACCTATTCTGCAAACTCGGTAAACTCGTTGATATTTTTTCTTTCAGGCAATACAGCTACTGCCTGGTTATCGTAAGTCCCTATATAGAAAAAGCCTAAGAATTCTTCTCGTTCTCCTACAGTGATGTGCTGGAACTCTGACATAGTTACAAAGTCTTTTGGCGAGCTCCAATAGCAACCGTAGCCTAAGTCATGAGTGGTCAGCCACATGTTTTGAACGCTCATACTTACCGCTGCCACTTCTTCCCATTCTGGAAGGGATTCTTTTTTATCTCTATGTTTAAAAATAAGCAGCATCGCGCTGGTAACCGCCAGTTTTTCTTGTAGTTTTTTTAGTTTTATAGAGAGTGGTTTTCCCGTCGATTTTACAAATTGATCTCCCATAAAGACTCCTAAATCAGTCAGGGCATTTCCTTGCAAGACTTTGTAGCGCCAGGGCTCTGTTTTTTTATGGTTGGGAGCCCATCTGGCGCTTTCTAAAATTTTCAAAAGGTCATGGCGAGGAATTTTTCCACCGGTATATTGGGAAGGAAACACGCTGCGACGGGACTGGATCAATAGTTCTAAGCTCTTTTTCATGTTTTAAAGATACTAGTTGTTTCGCTTTCGCGAAAGCGGAATCCAACTACATATCACAAAAAGTAACAGATTTATTATAGAGCCCTGTAAAGCTCTAGGGTTTCCAAACTTATAAAGAAGAAATCGCATTTGCAGCAAATACCCATACCTGTGCTTTATAAACAAGAATGCGCCGATTATAGCTCTTAAATTTTCAGTGGGACTACCACTATAAAGGTTCTATAAAATATTTTGTAATGTTATCTTTGCCCAGAAGACTCACCGCATAAAACTGCTATGAAACTCACTTTACAACTCGCTGCTATTTACAATCTTATTTGGGGTGCTTGGGTGGTATTATTTCCCCATCATTTTTTTGAATTGGTCGGTATGGAACCACTCAATCATCCTATGGTATGGCAAGGAATGGGAATGGTAATAGGTGTTTACGGACTGGGGTACTGGTGGGCGAGCTACAATCCTATGAAGCACTGGCCTATTGTAGCCGTCGGTTTTTTAGGGAAGATATTTGGGCCTTTAGGCTTTTTGTTCAACTATGTTCAGGATATAGTTCCTTTTGAATTTATTTTTACATTGATCACCAATGATTTTATCTGGTGGATCCCTTTTTTCTTGATACTTAAAAAAGTACATACTGATTATAAATGGAAACTTTCTTAATAGGTTTCCTTTTCAATTACCGCATTAGCATCATATATGGAGGAGTTTAAATATTTAGAAACGCACATAGAAAAATAAAGAAATGAAGAAAAAAGCACTCTTATATAGTTTTATAGTCCTGTATGCTATTGCTGGGATCATGCATTTTGTGACTCCAGAGATTTATTTAGAAGTCATACCGGACTGGTTGGGAGATAAGTTATGGATCAATTATGCAGCAGGAGTTGCCGAATTGCTGGTTGCTGGGATGGCTCTTTTTCCTAAAACTCGCCAGATAGCAGGAATGGTCACTATGGTCATGCTCCTCGCCTTCTCCATTTCTCATGTATATTTTTTACAGAATGACAGTTGTGCAGGAACCTTTTGTATTCCTTCTTGGATAGGCTGGCTGCGCCTTGTTATCATTCATCCCTTATTGATATATTGGGCTTGGAAAATATCTCGTTTATGAATTTTTTAGATCTGTTACAGCTTTTGGTAGATTTTGGACTGGTGGTTCTCATATGGATCGTACAGCTGATTATTTATCCTAGTTTTCTTTATTACGATAGTAATTCCCTAGGCAAATGGCATAAAATTTATACCGGCAGAATTACGGTTATCGTCGCCCCACTAATGATTGCTCAAATAGCACTAGCTGCATACTTGTTAGTGATCAAAGGCGAATTTGCTATTTTTGAAATCATTGCGCTTGTATTCATTTCTGTGAATTGGCTTATTACGATGTTTGTTTTTATTCCATTACACGAACAAATTGATACCGACTCTGATGATCGTAAGGTACAGCTGCGCTTGGTTTACTTCAACTGGTGGCGTGTGTTGTTGTTCTGTTTGGTGTTTATGGTGCATATGATCCATTTTATGACCACGGACTTCCAAAGTATCTAAAAGCTCTCGGACAGTCACTTTAAGGTCCATTAATTTTATGAAAAGGCTTTTTAAAATTTTATAAAGTGATGTTACCTATCTAGCCAAACATGGCGCCTTATATCAATTTAGCGAAGTTACCATACTTGAAAGGATAGTCAAGCCATCAATTAAAACTGGTGCCCTACAGGAATAAAAAAGAATTGCTAGAGCTGATGAAAGACGGTAATGACCAGCTGTGCCTAATTAGTGAAAGGTGTAAGCTCTCGCATATAACCGGCTTGAAATTAAAAAGTAGCAGTTCATTGTTGTGTGCAATGGGAGGAAATTTTCTAAATGTACCAATTTTTGGTATGTTTGAGTCAAATAGTATTCAAATGAACAAAAACACATCCATATCGCTCGGAAATTATTTTGACCAATTTGTACAAAGTAGCATAAGTGAAGGAAGGTTTAAAAATGTTAGTGAAGTCATACGCGCAGGACTAAGACTTTAAGAAGAAGAAGAAAGTAAAGTAATTGCTTTAAAAAACGCAATTCAAGAAGGAATTGACAGCGGAATAGCTCACGACTTTGATCCAAAAAAGCATCTTGAATCCCTTAAAGCGAAAAAAAACTCGAATGGCTGCATATAAATTGACGAACAAAGCTGTTGAGGATTTATCTGAGATTTGGGATTATACATTTGAGGTTAGGTCAGAAAAACAAGCTGACAAATATTAGGATGGACTAATTTCTAATGGTCAAGAAATTGCTGAAAACCCAGATTTAGGAAAAAATTACGAAGGAATATCAACGCAACTTTTCGGAATGAAAGCAAATCGACACATAATATTCTACAGAATTGAAAGCGAAAACTATATGGAAATAGCAAGAATTTTGCACGAAAGAATGGATCTTAAGAAAAGAATAACGGAATAAAAACTGCACACACATGGTATATAATTAATTGCTTGAGAGTATTTAAGCGCCTCTAAAGGATTTCCAGCAAATCCCAACAATTCCCTACTTTTTTTTGCTGTCTTAGTACACAGCAATTAACCATACCCTAAACGATAGACCAAACCTGCAAAGGCCCAATTGTGATCAACATATTCTAGGGTTCCTGTACCGGTATTGGTTTGCCCATTGATAAATAACTCCTTCCGCAAGGCGGCATATAAGTTATGGTCAGTGATTGTTTTACGGTAAAAGGGCACATTTAAGGAATAAGGTATAGCGGTAACGCGTTCTAAAATCTTGACCTTTTACAAAGCGCTCTTCTATCCTGATGCGGTGTTTGAGTTCAAAACGGTTGTTTATTTTGCTTTCCAACCCAAGGTCTTGATGCCATCGATGCTCCATAGTCGCATCATTTGCTGCACCGAATGGCTGACGGGTAAAATAAGCATAGCCTGCCTGCAGAACGATCATGGTATGTAGCGCTTGTAAGAAACGGCAGCTCGAGCTATAAATTGCTGGAAGACAGATACTAATTTATAGGTACGGCATTGAACATCTTCAGCAACGACCCAAGGCTTAGCTAGCTGTGTTTTATACATGTATTGGGACCACAGACCTGTCTCCCTAATTTTTGTTTATGACGGAGAGCAGGCACCTGACATGATAAGGCGAGAGAATACGAAGCTAATACTCCTAAAATAAATTGTGCTTTTAGAAAAGGAGTAATTTAAGGTGTTAGCTGGCATATGGAGAAACAAAGGAGTTGTTTTTTTTATTTTTTGTTGAGCCTTTATGGGCTTATTCTAGTGGGGTGTATCTCCTAATGCTAACATTTTTATAAGAATAAGCAAGTGGTACTTGTAACAAAAAACCGTGTATAGCGACTTATGTTTTCTACTAAGAAGTCTCCCTATTACTAGCCTGATAAGCTGTCAGAATAGCTGTTTTGGTATGATTTTTGCTATAGTAATATCATCTGACAAAGGATGTCAGGTCATTAATTTTTAATCTTTATTATTTAAATGAGACAACTCAAAATCACCAAGCAGGTTACAAACCGTGAATCAAAATCGCTGGACAAGTACCTACAAGACATCTCTAAAATTGATTTGATCACAGCAGAGGAAGAAGTGGAACTGGCACAGCGCATTAAGAAAGGTGATCAGAGAGCTCTTGAGAAGTTGACTACTGCAAACTTACGTTTTGTAGTATCTGTTGCAAAGCAGTATCAAAATCAAGGGCTTAAGCTTCCCGATCTCATAAATGAAGGTAACGCCGGACTCGTAAAGGCTGCAAAAAGATTTGATGAGACTCGTGGTTTTAAATTCATCTCCTATGCGGTATGGTGGATACGCCAGTCCATTCTTCAAGCACTAGCAGAGCAGTCACGTATCGTGCGACTTCCATTGAACAAGATTGGTTCCATTAACAAGATTAACAAGGCTTTTTCTCATCTTGAGCAATTGCATGAGCGTCCACCATCTCCAGAAGAACTTGCAAAAGAACTGGACATGACGGTAAGCGATGTAAAGCAATCCCTTAAGAATGCAGGTCGTCACGTATCCATGGATGCGCCTCTTAAAGAAGGAGAGACTTCTAACCTTTACGACGTTGTACGTAGTGGTGAGTCTCCTAATCCTGATAGAGAATTGATGCATGAATCTCTAACTTTAGAGATCACACGTGCATTAGAAACTTTATCTCAGAAAGAAGCAGACGTGATTTCGCTATACTTCGGTATTGGAAATCAGCAACCTATGAGCCTAGAAGAAATCGGCGAAACCTTTGACCTTACTCGTGAGCGCGTGCGCCAGATCAAGGAAAAAGGAATCAAAAGACTACGTCAGAATTCGAGAAGTAAGATCCTTAAATCCTATTTAGGATAAAACTATCTTTCTACAGTTAGTATACCAAGCGCCTCCTTAAAAAGAGGCGCTTTTTTTTTGAATAGTTTTAGTAATCGATACTGCTTTTTTATTTCTATTGAAAATACCTATCTGGTGAAGGTTGTTTTTAGACCTGCTCTTCTGACTTGTATTCTGCGTAGGTGCTGCGGTAAATAACCTATACTTGCATTCTAGGGCAAAAAGCAGATTGGAATTGGTCTTATTCCACTGTGGTTGCAACAAATGTTATCTCCACTTCTTTTTTACCCCATTGAATGGCGGCTTCTTGATCTAGTCCCATATAGATATCTATTTTCTTTTCCCATCGTTTATTCATTTTATCTTTGACTATAAAGCTACCTTCTATACCTTCAATTAGTACTACTGTGTTATGTCCTAAACCCATATCTATCAGATCACGGGATACTGCAATGGCTTTTTGGCCGGGTACTAAGGTATCACCCCAAGCTGCAAGACCTGTATTTCCTTTTTTGGTTTGGCTTTCTACAGAGTTATAGGCTGTAGAGGTTACTGTAATAGTTGTGGTGTCTTTTTGTTTTGATTCTTTACAACTTGTCAGTACGATTAAAGTAATAAGTAATACTAAAATATTTAAGTAATGGCGTTTGATATTTTCCATATTCAAAAGGTACAAAAATTCTAATAAAGTGATTTTACCTTGCAAGGCCTTCAACAGTTGTATTTTATTTTTAAACGATGGAATAAGAAAAAGCCTGCGCCCTACTCCTTTAAGTGAAACAATTTATAAGGAGTTTTAATGTTCCATTTACGATAAGTTAGAAAGGAGTTAAATAAAAAAGATGTTGGAAAAACTTATTTTACAGGGCTAACGACTAATGACTGTTGAGGTGCATTAGATGTGAGGAGCTGTATACAAATCTTTCAAAACTCCACGATTCATAGGGTTATAGGAATCATACGTCTATTTGTTAAATTATATGTTATGCGCATAGTAAGGGCATTACTACCACACACGCCTCCCCATTGCGAGCGACAAGAAGTTTTATTTTAAAAGGTTGCGTACTATTAAAATTTGATCATTTGAAAATTGCATCCATCCAAAGTCATATACCCAGTGCATGGTTTTACCTTCTTTATTTATATGTGTATGCGTGTGGTATTTAAAGGTAAAGTTTTTAGATTCGAGGAGCAATCGTTGCACTTTTAATTTAAGCTGCTTCTTACCCATAATTTCTAATAGTATGGCACGGTTGCGATGTAGAATCTCATCTAAATGAGCAGTTGCCTCTAGCGTTACCTTTCTTAAATTGATGTGATAATAATTTTTACATCTTAGCGAACAGAATATTTTATTGCTTCTTCCTATAATTTTACGACTGCAAATTTTACAAATTCTATCCTTCATTTTTTTTACCGTTTTCACAGAAAGCAACAGGTATGGTCTTTAAAAATAAATTGATTAAAACCATCTGCAAACTTAATTTCAAGGGAACACCAGAGTTTAAATAAGCTTTAAAGTCGCTCATTTTCAGTCTATTTATAAATATAAACGTTTTTAACGGTTTTCAACTCTTGTTATAGGTTTTATGTTTTTTAAAACAAAAAAAACACTGAGGTTTACTACAAAATAAGAAGTTATGAGAGCCATACTATACGAGCCATTACCGAATTCCAAACGTATTAAAGTATATATCCCTTATGATTTGACTGCGATAAGGGAACAAATAAAGGCTATGAATAGCAGTTACTGGCATAAAGATCAAAAACTATGGAGTGTGATCAACACACCAGACAATAGGCGTTTTTTAGAATCCATATTAGGAAATACGTTTAGAATAGAAAAAACAACTATGCCTAAGCAAGTGGAGAAAAGTGAGTTAAGTATAGAACAAAATGACGAGTTGCTGGCACTTCATAAAACCTTAACCTTAAAACGTTACAGCGATTCTACCATACGTTCTTACAAAAATTTATTAGGTGTGTTTTTAAATGCTTTTGCGCATAAAAACAGTAGCGACATTACTACTGCCGATATTGAGGAATACCTACACCATCTCATTGCCTCCCATGATATAAGTACCAGTTATCAAAATCAACTTATAAACGCTATCAAAGCATATTATGAACATGTCTTGGGCCGAGAACGCACCTTTTATAACATAACAAGACCCAAAAGAGCTATAGAATTACCTGATATTTTATCACGGGATGAAATAGCTGCAATTATCAAACACCCTACTAATTTGAAGCATCGTGCTATACTTACTACTATATACAGTGCTGGTTTACGTATATCAGAACTCGTTAACTTAAGAGTGGCTGACATACATTCTAAGGAAGGTTATATTTTTGTAAAAAACAGTAAAGGAAAAAAGGACCGGCACACGATTCTGGCTCATGCCCTTTTGCCTTTATTGCGTACTTATTATAAGGAGTACCGTCCCAGTTATTGGCTTTTTGAAGGACAAACTGGCGGTAAATACAGTGTGAGCAGTATTAGGGCGATCTTTAGAAAAGCGGTAGCAGGAACTAATAGCAATCCATGGGCAACCGTACATACATTAAGACACAGCTTTGCGACACATTCCATAGAAAACAATGTTAATATGAGGCACGTACAAATAATGTTGGGCCATAATTCTTCAAAAACCACCGAAATTTACACCAAAACGATTGCCATAAACAATAAAAAAGTTAGTAGTCCTTTGGATAGCTTTTAAATATGAAATATATTGCTATCTATAATGGATATATCGTCAATGACGATATCCAATTGTTCTACACCATTTGAAAAAAACATTCGTCATAGCAATATCATTTATTCTAATTTCATTCAATTCTTGCAAAAAAGAAAAGAGTGAACAGAATAACACTCTCGTGGAACAAACTGAAATTGAAACCGAAGAGAGATATTATTTTGATTGCAAAAAACAATTAATAAACGGAAATGAATATGAAGCTTGCATAAAACGTCCGGGAATATTTACTGTGAAAAATTCAAACGGACAAGTGATTTATAGTCACGAAGACAATCCATTTGATTTTAAATTTACTGATTTTAATGGAGATGGATATTTTGATATTTTAATGAATTACGTTTCAAATTCACCAGGAACTCAAGAATTGATTTTGTTTAATATAAAAACTAATGAATTTGATGCTGTTGAATTTTTTAACAGCTATCCAAGTTCGAAAAGAATTAAGGAATCAAACCTCTATTATTCCTATCACGGAAGTGGATGTGCTGATAATGATTGGGGAAGCGAATTATATAGGTTAACGGGAACAAGTATAACCTTGATTGGAAAAATAAAAGGGTTAGGTTGTTTAGAAAATGACACAAACGGAATTTACATTTACAAAGTAAATGGAACTGACGAAAAATTATTAAATTACACGAAAAGAGAACAAGGATATTGGAAAGGAAAATATGAATTCATAGATAAATATTGGACTGAAAACACCAATAAATTCGAGTAAAAAACGGTGTAGAACAACGTATATAGCTCATAGCTAAATAGTTGATTAATCGAAGTTAAGGTATATTTGCCAGACCGCCAAATTTTTAAATTTGGCTTATTGATAAAAAAAGGTAATAAGAAAAATTTAAAAATTCGGCTCGTGTTCAATCCGAAACTAATTGTTTAATTTGCACGCTACGAGCCATATACAGAGACGTTGTAGGTAATAACTGAAAAATAATTATGAGAAAGAAACCAATCCTTTTGACTCTAATACTTCTATTGAGTTTTAACTTTTCAAAAGGACAATCAATTAGTACCTTAAAAGAAGCAATTAATAAAATTTTAGTAGACAAAGATGCTACTGTCGGAATTGCAATTAGTGGAGTTAATCTTAATGATTCTCTTTCAATTAATGGAGACAAAAAACTCCCATTGCAAAGTGTATTTAAATACCATCTGGCTTTAGCTGTTTTGAATCAAGTTGATAAAGGAAAGTTTAATTTGAACGATAAAATTACAATTACCAAGGAAGATTTAAATAACAATTTATGGAGCCCTATACGCGAAGAGTATCCAGAAGGAATTGATTTGGCCTTAGCTGATATATTGAAATATACTGTTGCATCAAGTGATAATGTCGGTTGCGATTTGTTATTCAAACTTGTTGGAGGAGCTAAAGTAGTAGAGAAATATTTACATGAAGTAGGTATATCAGATGTAGCCATTGAATATAATGAAGCAACCCAACAAAGTAAATGGGAACTTCAATATATGAATTGGACAACTGCAAAATCTGCCAACCAAGCATTGAGACTTTTTTTTGAAAACTCAAAACAGCAACTATCTCTTGAAAGTCATACGTTTCTGTGGAAGACAATGAAGAGTTCTTGGACTGGAAAAAACAGTATTAGAGGTCATCTACCTAAAGAAACTGTGGTTGCTCACAAAACTGGTCATTCAGGAAAAAATGACACTGGTTTAACTGGTGCTCAAAATGATATAGGAATAATTTTCTTACCGAACGGGAAACATTTTTATTTGAGTGTTTTGGTAAGTGATTCAAAAGAGGATAGTAATGTAAATGAAAAAATAATAGCAGATATAGCTAAACTTGCTTGGGATTACTTTGAAAACAAATAAAACTACCTACAACAATTTGTATAATGCATATGCACCCTGCGGGATGCAAACGCACCATACAAGAGTCGTTGTGTTTAATGCAAAACGAAATTTAGAATTATAATGAAAATTTGGATAATATTAATTTTGAGTTTATCAATTTCTGTAATTTACGGGCAAAATAAACAACCGAAAAAATTAGGAATTGGATTTGCTGTTACCGTAAATCCGTATTTGTATGAAAATATGTCACATCCGAAAGATATTTTCTCAAATAGTGAATTGACAAACAAAATTCAGACAAACAAAATATTTCCTTATTTCTATAAACCAGATTATGGACTTTATCATTTTATATGTCTTGAAAAAAATAGCAAATATTTTAAAATACTAATTAACGATTCGGAAATTGGATTTATACCGAATAATGAAAAGTATATTTTTAAAACTTGGGAAACAATTTTAATGTCTGCTTCAGTTGCACGAATTGACAAACAAAACTTAATAAGGAATAGTCCAACAGAAAAAGATGAAAAAATTATTATCAATAGCTGTAAATATGAATCTATGAAAGTTATAGATATAATTGAACAGAATGGGGAATTTTGGATTGAAATTTCTTTTGCAACTAATTGCGAAGCATACCCGGATGATAATGCTGAAAGAAAAACTGGATGGATTAAGTGGAGAATTTTGGAAAAATTATTAGTTCGAATTCAATTACTATGTTAGAAAGCACTAAACACAACACCGTACAAAATTAATTGCTTTGGTTCTGGCTTTTTAGGAAAGTTCTCGCGGACTTTCTATTCAGTTACTTTTTATTAAGTTTAGTGCTCAACAACAGCAACTAATCTTGTACAAACCGTTGTAAAACATTTAAGAAAAATTGAGTACAGAAGAAAAAGAACCACGAGGTTACGGAATTATTGAACCAGCAATTTATGAGGAATTGAATTGGAGTATGGATTTCATTGTATCGTGTTTAGAAGTTATCCGAACTCAATTACCTGAATTGTTCTCTGAATTTCCGAAAAGCGTGAAATATGAACTTATACCTTTAGGTAATCCATTTGGAGAACCATATCCTGTAATCGGGCTTTACTCTGATAGTCCTAAAGATTTGGAAAAAATACCTGAATTTTTAGACCTTGATGAACAAGTTGACATTTGGCTGAATAAAGTTGGAATTGAGACAATCAAAAAAGACGCTGAAAAAATAAAAACTGTGAATTGGGAAACGCTGAAAAACAGAAAGCCTGAATAAAAACGATTTTACAACACCGTGTATAATTCATTGCTGGTTCTAGCCTACTTGGAAATTCCTTCGGAATTTCCTCTGGTTCGTTTTAGTTTACTAATTTAGTTGCTGCAACACGCAACGAAATCATACACAAACACGTTAGCCACAAGCTGAAAAGCCAACGCACAGTCAAGCACATTTTATTTTTCTCGTGCCTCAAAAAATAAAAAGAGCTTGCCTTTTCCCATCACTCACTCATACGGAATGATAATTTTAATACTCATTTAGTGAGTATATTTGAAAATCTGCTTACATTAGTGGACTGAATGAAAACAATTCAAAAATGAACCGAATAAAAGAGGTTTTAGAACAAAAAGGAAAAAAACAAATTTGGTTAGCTGAACAACTTGGTAAGAGTTACAATATGGTACACTCTTATGCTCAAAATAAGAGGCAACCGAGTTTGGAAGACTTATACAAGATTGCGGAAATTCTAAATGTAGAAGTCAAAGAATTATTAATCGAAAGAAAAGAAGCTAAATAAATGAGTGAAAATATATTTCTAAAAACAACAGAAAGAGGTTTAAAAGCTGGATTTATTACAATAGATGAGGTTACTGAAAGAATTACATATCATTGTAAAAGGGATTATAATACATCTTTCAAAAATCCAGAAGAAAAGGTTAGAGCAGCATATCTAACTGAATTAATTTTAGATTATAAATATCCAAAAGACAGAATTGACTTTGAGGTAAAAACAAAACCAGACAAAGATAGAATCGATATAATCATATATTCTGACAAAGAATGCTTATCACCATATCTAATTGTTGAAACTAAAAAAGACGGGATTTCAGATAATGAATTTCAAGAAGCTATCGAGCAAACATTTAGATATGCAAATTATAAAAGAGCACCTTATGCAATTGTAGTTGCTGGAAATACAAGAACAGCTTTTGATACTTCAGGTTTTAAAGCAGACGAAAGGCAAAAAAATGTTATTTCTGATATTCCTGTAAAATATGGAAAAGCACCTAAATACAAATTTAAAAAAGGAGATTCAAGCAATGATTTAATTGTTGTCTTTAGAGAAGATTTAATTAGCACTTTAAACAAGGCGCAAAGTTCAGTTTGGCAAAGTGGTAAACTTGCACCAACAGCAGCATTTGATGAAGTTTCTAAACTACTTTTTTGCAAACTAAAAGACGAAAAAGACACACCAAAAAATAATCATTATAAATTTCAAATCGGAACAAACGAATCCGAAGAAGAAGTTTATGAACGTATTTCAAAAATTTATATTGAAGCAAAAAAAGACGACCCTCAAGTATTCAAAGAAGGTATAAATCTTTCAGCTTCAATTGTATATAATGTTGTTGAGCATTTACAACAATTATCACTAAATAATATTGACCTTGACACAAAAGGTGTCGCTTTTGAGTTATTTATGAAAGACTTTTTCATAGGTAAAATGGGACAATATTTTACACCTAGACCAGTCGTAGAATTCTGTACTACTTTATTAAATCCAAAAAAATCAGAAAATGTAATTGACCCTTCTTGTGGAAGTGGTGGTTTTTTACTTTATGCTATGGATAATGTTCGCAAGTTTGCTGATGCAAATTATGATGAAATAGAAGCTTGGAAACATTGGCATTCATTTGCAGAGAACAATTTATATGGTATTGAAATCAATGACCAAATTGCTCGTGTATGTAAAATGAATATGATAATTCACGATGATGGTCACACAAATGTTATTGGTGCAGATGCTTTAGAAAACTTTAGTGAACTACAAAAACTTAATGGAGATTTTCAAGAAGACTATTTTGATATTGTCTTTTCAAATCCACCATTTGGTGCGACAATTAAGCAAAAAGAAGTTAAATATCTTGAAAATTTTGATTTAGCAAAAGATGCAAAAAAAGACACTAAAAAGACACAAAAAACAGAAATTCTTTTTATTGAAAGGTGTATCAAATTTTGTAAACCAAAAACTGGTAGAATCGCTATTGTTTTACCTGCTGGTGTTTTAACCAATACTTCATTACAAAATATTAGAAACTATATTTTAGAAAACTGTGAATTATTAGCTTCCTTTTCTTTACCAGAAAGCGCTTTTAGTCATTTTGGTGCAGGTATAAAATCTTCCGTTTTGTATTTACGCAAGTATGGTAAAAGTGAAAAGCCTAAAAAGAATTATCCGATTTTTATGAGTGTTGCAAAACAAATTGGAATTGATGCAACGGGAAGAGAAGAAAAAAATGAATTAGTAAATGATACTGACGAAGCAATTCTAAAGCAGTATAAAATTTATGAAAAGAATCCTAATTCATACAAAAGGACTGAAAATTGCTATTCAATCCAATTGTCTGATTTAAACAAAGAAGGACCTTTTAATGCTACTCGTTACGTTTGGAAACCAACTTTCAACAATCTAACAGAAAACGTAACTGAAATTGCAGATATAATTGATGTAAAAGAGAAACCATCAAAAGAGGAAAATCTATACGAAAATTACGCATTAATTAGAATGGACGAACTTCCAAATAATCCAGTAGCAATAGACAGTATTATATATTGTATGGGAAGTGAAATAGAAGGAAATCTTAAAATCGTTGAAGAAGGAGATATACTTTTAGCACGATTGGGTCCAAGTATGATGAATCGCAAAATTGTGGTAGTTCCAAAAGTAACAGAAAAAGTAAAATGTATTATTGCTTCGCCAGAGTTTATTGTAATCAGACCTCATTCAAAAATTGACAGTTATTACATTACTGGAGTTTTAAGAACAGATATGATGTTAAGATATATGTATTCTAAAACGAGAGGTGGAACACCAAGTAGATACAGATTGAGTGAAGATGACTTTAAAAAACTGGATTTTCCAGTCTCTAATAAGGTTGAACGTGAAAATAAAAGTAAAGTGTTTGAAAAAGCATTATCTACTTATGACAAAACTATAAAGAAAGCGGAAAAGGAATTAGTTAATTCACATACGATAATTGAAAATGAATTATAGCCAACGCAGGTTCAAGCACATTTATTTTTTGCCAACGCTAAAAGTCAACGCACAAAAAAATAAAAGAGCTTAAACCGCCAACGCTAGCAAGTTTGCGAAAAAAAGCCAGTGGCTAACAACGTGTATAAAACATAGCTATTACAGGCTTTCCGCAAGGTTTTTGTATATTTATAAAGTCCGCCAAATTTTTTATTTGGTTATATTTAGAAAAGAAAATTAAACATAAAAATAAAAAATTCGGCTTGTGCTAAACCTGAAAAGTTAGTGTCTATTTATACGCTACGTTTCATACACAAGACCGTTGTGCAACATTAAAAAAAAACCAGAACATTAAACAAAAATTGAATAAAATGAAAAAAAGCTTACTGATTTTAACATTCGGACTATTAACAACCCTGAATTATGCTCAAGAAAAAAACGACATTGGAACTGAAAAAGTTTGGCGTGTGAATTTTTTGAATCCTGCAATTGAATTGGAAATTCCGACAGGACAATACTCAACTTTTTCTTCGGCTCTCGGAATTGGTTATGGTGGAGGATATCCTGATTTGACTTTTGGAGGAAGTGGATTTATTTACATAATTAGTCCATTCGCTGATTTTCAACAAAAATGGTTTTATAACTTAAATAAGAGAAGTGGAAAAAACCGAAACACGGAAAATAACTCTGGAAATTTTGTTTCGTTGAGATTTATAACTCGTGGAAATTCAATAGCGGAAAATGTAAACCGAACTTCTGACTTTGACTTTGCTTTTGGACCAACTTGGGGAATTCAAAGAAAATATGGAAAGAATTTTCATTTACTTTTTGACGTTGGACCACAATACTATATTGACACAAACGGAAATGGGAATATTTGGCCAATTATGTTACAACTGAATTTAGGATTTGACCTGAAAAAGAAATAAAAACGTTGCACAACACCGTGTATAATTAATTGCTTGGTTCTCGCCTACTTACGAAAATCCTCACGGATTTTCTATTTGGTGTTTATTTACTAAATTCCGTGCATAATCACGCAACTAATCATACACAAACACGTTGTGCATAATGCGGAAAATCGTGCTAAACATCAACATTTGAACTAAAAAAGCCAACGCGCAAACAGCACATTTATTTTTTTGCCAACACATCTTCCAACGCAAAAAAAATAAAAGAGCTGTTTTTTTGCCAACGCTTGACATAGTTAATTAAATTCGTGAACTGAATAAATCCTATTGGAATAAATGAATATTGAAAGCATATTAAATAGTAACGAATACAAATGCAAGTTAAGTGAACATCTTACATCTTTACTAAAAAGAACTAAAGCATCAGAAACAGAGGCAACTACATCTTTTGCATTCGAATCTGAAATTTACTTTTTTGTAAGAACTGTTTTTAAAATAGATATAAATTTTAAAAAGGAAGAAAGCCAATCTACTCTACGACACAAATTTGTTGGAAGAATGGACGCAGTTTGCAATAATTTAGTCATCGAGTATAAAAGACTTGGAAAATTAGACAAGGAAAAAGATAAAGATAAAGCTACCGAACAACTTTCCGAATATTTACTACAGCTAAAAGAAGAAGACGGAAATGAATATCACGGTGTTTTAACCGATGGTATTAAAATTCGTTACATATATTTTCAAGAAGGAGAATTACACTCAACTTCATTCAAAAATATTGATGAAGATGATTTAGATAAAATTGTTCAATCATTAGTAGACTTAAATAACAAAAAATTTGTACCAAAAAACATTGTCGATGATTTCAAGTTAAATTCAAGAAACGGATTAACAGCAGAATTGGCAAACTATTTATTTAAAAGCTTAAATGAAAAAAAGTCAGATAAAACTTCTATGCTTTTTCAAGAATGGGAAGTCTTATTTCATTTGTCTGAAACAGACAAAGGACAAAATGATGATATTGTTAAAAGAAGAAAAGCACTTGGTAAATTATTTGGAACTACAATTAATGATAGTGAAACGGACTATAAAGCGTTGTTTGCTTTACAAACTACCTATGCAATAATTGTTAAACTAATAGCTTGTAAAGTTGTTACGAAAATTGAATTTAATAAGGATATTGAATATTTCTCTGACCTTTCAAATATAGATTCTGACACCTTACGTCAATTTATTCAATATATAGAAAATGGTTATGTATTCCAGACAGGAGGAATAAGAAATTTACTTGAAGGAGATTTCTTTTCTTGGTATTGTGATGAAAATATATGGAGTGAAGAAGAATCAGAAATACTTCTAAAAATCATTCACATTTTAGAAGGTTATTCTATTTCTTTTTACAGACACGGTTATAGCACAATAGATATTTTTATAGACTTGTATATGGAAATTATGCCATCTCAAGTAAGACATAGTTTAGGCGAATACTTTACACCTTCTTGGTTAGCCGATTATGTTGTTAAACAAAGTAAAAGTCTAGTTAATATTGAGGACTTTACTGCGATTGACCCTTGTTGTGGTAGTGGAGTTTTTGTAATGGCTCTTATAAGAAATATTATCGCAAAAAAAGACATAATAAGTCTTTCCAGTTCTGAAAAACGAGAATTGCTATATTCAATATTGGAACGAGTCAAAGGTGTAGATATAAATCCGTTGTCAGTTTTAACTGCCAAAGTTTGCTTTTATCTATCTATAAAACCATTGATTAATAATGATGATATTGAAATTCCAATATATTTAGGGGATTCTGCCAACATTCCAAATAAAGTAGAGATTGGTAATTCATTATGCTACGAATATATAGTAAGCACAAAGCAAGAAAATATTCAAGTTCTTCTACCTAGTAAATTTGTGGAAAGCAAAGACTTCTTTTCTTTAATGAATCAAATACAAGCTAT
Source organism: Nonlabens sp. Ci31 (assembly GCF_012974865.1). NCBI lineage: Bacteria > Pseudomonadati > Bacteroidota > Flavobacteriia > Flavobacteriales > Flavobacteriaceae > Nonlabens > Nonlabens sp. Ci31. The sequence goes on from NZ_CP043633.1 coordinate 3,154,042, forward strand.
TATAGAAACAGAAGATTCAGAACTCGTTTATAATAAGTTTTTACAAAATTTTTCTACAACTGATGTTAACGATGAAATAAAAGAATATATCAAATCATTATCAGAGCAACTTGTTAGGCTTCATAAAAATAATTGGGATGGTATCTGGATAAGAATTGTTGCTAATTTTATGTTAGTTGCAAGAATTAAAAACATTGATATAGTTATTGGTAATCCACCTTGGATTAAATGGGAATTTCTTCCACAAGCATACGCAGAAAAAATAAAGAGTTTATGTTTAGATAGACATTTATTTTCTGGTCAGACTTATATGGGAGCTATTAGTTTAAATATTTGCGCTTTAATAGCAAATGTAACAGCATCCACTTGGTTATCAAAAAATGGTATACTTGCTTTTCTAATGCCACAAACTTTAATGACACAAGATTCTTATGCTGGCTTTCGAGATTTTTATTCAGATGTAGCTTCAAACAAACGAATGTATTTACAAAAATTAGATGACTGGACAAAATCAGGAAATCCATTTGTTGATACACAAGAAAAATTTATGACTTATTACTACAGCAATGATTTTGTAGATTATTTTGAAGATGGCATTCCAATTACCGTTTTCAGTAAGAAAAGAGGTGTTAAAATTACTGATATAAATACTAAACAAACTTTCAATGAGGTTAGTAATGCTTTTGAAAAAACTTTTTCAAAAGCGTTTCAAATGGATGAAGAAAGAACAGGTTACACAACTTTTCAAGAAGAATATATTGATAGAAAGGATGATTTTAGTTCAATAATCGGAAATTGTTTTTATAAAGCCAGAAGTGGTGTCGAATTTACGCCAGCAGAAACATATTTTATAGAACCAACAAACAGTATTGACGAAAAAGGTTCGTTTATGTTTTTACCTACAAAATTCAATAACTCGAAGTATAAATCAATGGTTTCATTACCAGTAAAATTAGAAACCAAATTTATAAAGCCCGTTATTAAAGCACCAGAAATAATTCCTTTCGGTTTTAAACAAAACAATAATTATTGTGTATTCCCATATTCAGACAATGAAACCGTTTCTATTGAAGTGGACAAATTAATTGAGGAGAGTCCAAGCCTTTTCAAATATTTATCGACAAATAAGTCATTAATAGGAAAACAATCAAAACGAAGTTTAACCATTTCGAGAGGTAAAGCTTTTTACTCACTTTCAAAGGTTGGTAAATATACTTACTCGCCTTTTAAAGTAACATTTAGAGATAATACAAAGTTAAGTGCTAGTGTTGTTTCTAAAGTAACTACACCTTGGGGAGAAGAAGTAATGCCAATTTGTGCTAAACATTGTCCTTACATCAGTAAGACTAAAAAAGGAAGAGATATAACAGAGGATGAGGCATATTTTTTATGCGGAATTTTGAACACACCTATCGTGAGAGATTATTTTAAATTCACTTACAGTACTAGGTCTTTTAGTATAAATTTCAATATTAAAATGCCAGAATATGACAATACAAACAAATATCATAAAAAAATAATGCTTTTAGCTAAAGAGGCAACAATCAATAAACCAACACCGAAAATTTTTAAAGAGTTAGAAGATAACTACTTGAATTTATGTAGAGAAATAAAAATCATAGCGGAATAGCCAACGCTCAAAGCCATACACATTTCCAGTCGCATCAGCCAACGCGCCACCAAAACTGTAAAAGAGTATGTCTTCTGCCAACGCTAGCAAGTTTGCGGAAAAGCACTATGCACAACAACGTATATAGCTCATAGCTAGATAGTTACATAAACGAAGTTAAGGCTTATTTGCGAGGTCGCCATATTTTTAATTTGATTATATTTATAAAAAAGTTAAAATATAAAAATTAAAAATATGGCTTGTGCTCAACCGAAAGGAAACAGCTAATTTACACGCTACGAGCCATATACAAGACCGTTACCACACATTAAAAAAATGAGACTGATACTAATTTCAATATTCTGCATTTTGACCCAAATTGTCCTTGGACAGAAAACGGATGGAGTGAATTTTGACTATGTGGAAAAAATCGACCAAGAATGGGATTCAACTGCGTATAATGGTTCGCTTAAAATGAACAAGATTGAAATTCCTTATTCTCAGATGACAGAAATGGAAATCAATTTTGATGATACAGTCAAAGCAATTATAAAAGAAGAAACTGACAGACAATTACGAAATTTAAAGTTGTTGTATGCGGATGAAGGAATTTCGAAAAATGCAACGGCTAAACTGACTAATCAAACTTGCTATAGATTCGGTACTGCTACTCTTGCCGTTTTTGAACATTCAGTTGACTTTGAATACACTAAAATCATAACATTATTGATTATTGACAATGATGAACGTCTGCTTTATTCAAGGTCTAATAAACTAGGACTTGAAATGGAAATTAAAAGCGTTTGGAAAGCAGATGAAGAATACTTGATTTATGGAACTTCAAAAGGAAACCCTGAATTTAATTGTGGCGGGAACTTTAAGCTAATTTTTAAAGGAGACGAAAGGATTATAAAGTACTCCTATTGCGAAGAAAACAATTAAAAAGAACGTGTGGTAACACTGTATATAGCAAATAGGGCGTTCGGTGGTTTAAGAAAGTCCTGTGGTTATTTGAAATACCGCCAAATCGTTGATTTGGCTTTTAAAATGAATAAGTTAAAAACAAAATACAACGCTTTGGCTCAGTGCAAAATTGAAAGGTTATCGCTTTCTACTGCCCTACTTGCCATATACTAATCGTTACAAACAATATGAAACAAACGCTACTACTTATATTAAGCATTACGTCTTTCAGCTATGGACAGACCAAATATGATGATTTCGACAAACTAATTTCAGAAGCAAATAATTTTAGAACTGATGAAATTTATGAACAAGCGATTTTAAAATACAAAGATGCACTTGAGATATTAACACCGAATTCAAGCACACCATTTTTCAATCTATCCGAATGTGCATTGAAGTTAAAGAATAATAAATTAGCTGATGAATGGATTAGAAAAGGAATTTCAGAAGGTGGAGCACAAATGGAATATTTGAGAAAATATAAAGGATTTAGTGATATTCAAAATGACGAGTTTTATCAAACTATTATTAATGACTATAATAATTTAAGGCAACAATATTTTTCAACTATTAAGAACATAGATGTTTACCTTGAAATAGAAGAATTAACAGCAAGAGACCAATTCGTAAGGAAAATTGACGATTATATTAGTGGTAGAACTGAAAAGGATATGGAAAATGCAATGAAAGGCTGGCAAGTTGCAAAAGAAAAGAATGATACTATTGCTGCGAAAAAATATCAAAAATTACTTTTTCCAAAACCAAATAAAGAATATAAAGAACTACAAAATGAATTAATGCGAAAAGTGGACTCTCTGAATATTGAGAGACTTATGGAAATTATAAAAGAACACGGTTGGCAAGAAAGAGCCTGGATAATTCTTTGGCATCAAAGAGGAAATCACGACGAGGATAATTACGTATGGAATTACTTCAGACCTTTAATAAACAAAGAAATAGAAGAAGGAAAATTAAGCAGGAGTTTTTGGTCAGCTTTTGACCAATTCAAAGAAATGATGAATAGTGGAAATATGGGAACAATTCAAATCGGAGAAAAGCCAAAAGAAACAATTAAAGTAAAAGAGAAAAAGATAAAAGATTAAATCCGAACAAATACTGTTTGTAACACCGTGTATAATTAATTGCTTCGTTATAGCCTACTTACGAAAATCCTCGCGAATTTTCTATTCGGTTTTTATTTACTAAATTTCATGCTTAACCACGCAACTAACCATACACATCACGTTGCCACCAATTTGAATGAACATCAGAAATCCAATATATATTTTCAGTATTATAGTCTTTCTATTCGGAATTTTCATACTCTTTATTATGGGATTTTGGGGAGTTGGAGCAATACTTTGGTTATTCGGAATTTATTCAATTTTAATATTAACAAGTTTTATACTTAAAAAATTTAAAGTCAAATACAGACAAATTATTGAATGGACTTTAATATTTGTTTACGTCCTTTCTCATACTTTGTACCATTTAAATTGGGACGTTGGAAGTGAAATTTATTTTGCCAATGAAAATCAACCATTTGTTGGAAAAAATCAAAGTTTCATAATAGTTTTCGGAATAGAAAAACAACCAAAACTTGAAAGTAATTATTTTACAAACAATAAAATACTTATTCCAGAAAATGGAATTTTACTTACTTCTTCAAAAAAGGAAACATTTAAACATAGATATAGATTTCCTGTAGTTGGTAGTGGAGAAAAGTTTTCAGCGACTTACTTTGAGCAATATAATTGTTACGGAGTAAAAAATTACAAATTTAATTATGTTGTTGGAACAATTAGTGACTTGGGAGAAGTTGATTATAGATACAGAGATTCAATTGGAGATTTAATTTGTGAAAAACTCAAAAATGAAGATTTTAAAAACAATCTAAAAGTAGGTTATGAAACCGGAAATTATCTTAACCAAAAAGAGGTTTTAATAAATTATCAGAATTTGACTAAACTTCCAAACGGACTTTTAGAGTTGAGAAATCTTGAGTATTTAAATTTACATTCTAATAAACTGAAAGTATTTCCTAAAAGTGTTTTAGAGTTTCCGAAACTAAAAAGACTGACAATTGGATATAATGAAATTAAAACAATACCTGAATGGATTGGCGGAATTAAAAGTTTAGAAAGTCTTGCAGTAAATGGAAATGATTTGACTTCAATTCCTGATACGTTATTGACTTTACCGAAACTAAATTATTTGCTAATAAGGGAAAATGATTTTAACGAAATGGAAATAAAAGAAACAATTGAAAAGTTTAAACAAAAAGGAGTGAAAGTCCAATATGAATAGAAAACTGGTGGCAACACCGTATATAATTTATTGCTGGCTTCTCGCCTACTTACGAAAGTCCTCGCGGACTTTCTTGGTCGGTAATTATTCACTAAATTAGTTGCTTGAAACACGCAACAAACCATATACAAACACGTTGTGCGTAATTTGAGTAATGAACTCTAAAACAAAAATAAAATACGGAATTGGAATTCTCATTCTTGAAATTATTCTTCTTGGATTATGGATTTATGCAATGAAACCTGACCCAAGCGTTTCTATTGGAATAATATTAATTGTACCAATTCTTTTTGGAATAAACTTGATAATAGGTCTTATCCTCTATTTTCTAAAAAGACCATTGTCGAATTTTTTTTTTGCTAACTCTATTATTTGTCCATTAATTTTTTACGCCTTTTGGAGTTTGTGGTTTATGAATTATCACGAAAGAAATAATACGGAATATAAATTCTCAGTAAACGATATTGTTTATGAATTGAGCATCGGAAAGAATAATGAATACTTTTATTTGTGTGACGAAAATAATAACGGAAGAGTTTATGTTGGCAAATATGAAAAAAAAGGAGATAGTTTAATATTAAAAGACTCTGAAGCCGAAATGTATATTATCAAAAACAAACTTTTTGAGTTTCCTGAAAAAAGGACTGAAATAGACTTAATTAAAACGGAATAAAAAACTACGCACAACACGGTGTATAATTAATTGCTTGGGCAAGTGCTTATTTGGAAAATTCCTTCGGAATTTTCTCTAGTCCGTATTTGTTTACTAATTTAGTTGCTTAATCACGCAACTAACCATACACATCAAGTTAGCACCAATTATAAAAAAAATGAAGAACATAATAACAATATTTGCAATTTTAATCTTCGGAACTATTTATTCGCAAACTGACCAAAACGGAAATCCTGTCTTTAACTCTATTATTACAAGTGAGCAAGTATTTGACGAATACGATTTAGTTTCCAATTATTACACTCTTGAAAATAATATTGAAAATAAAAATTCCTCGGTTTATATTAGTGAAAATCCGACACTTGACAAAGTAGAAAAGTTTGCAACTGAACTTCCATCTGATTTTTTTCTTATCACAAAAAATCAACAAATGTTAAATATGATTTTGATAATTAGTAAACCAAAAATGACTTTCGTAGTTATGGATATGGCGACTAATAAGCAATCCGAATATAATTTCAAATTGCGTGGAGATATAACTGAAAACCGAGCAAATGAGATAATTAAAATAAACTATGATACCGATGCTGAAATCAAAAGAGGAAAACTATACTTCAATAATAAAAAATTCAGAATCATATCAAATGCAGATATTAATAGAGCTGTTCTATCATTAATTAATAAAGAGGAATTAGGGAAATCAAATTCTTCAGAAGTCAAAATATTATCTCAAGAAGAATTGAAAAAAATCATATTGATTGAAACTAAAGAAGGCGGAAAACTTGATTATTTTACAGAGATAAAAGGACAAGAATATGACGGAATTCAAATTAAGCCTGGCGTATTTAGTACTAAATTGGGTATGGCACTTTATCAATGGGGACGAGCGAATTTCGAGAATGGAGTAAACACTTTAGAAGATGCTTATAAGATATTTTCCGAATTTAAAGAACGTGAGCTCAATCAAAGGGAAAAGGAATATATAAAACTTGGATTTAACAAAGAATTGGAGAAATAACTGGTGCTAATCGAGTAGACGGCTGACAGTGAAATAACTGCCAGTGCGCCTCTCACACCACCGTACATACGGGTCTCGTATACGGCGGTTCAAAAAATCGAAGTTTGCGTTCTATTCAGATAATCTATCATAGGTTTGTAGCCTTTTCGTTTTAATCTAGATAGGGTAATTGTAGTACCTAGTATAGGGCTTTGAGCTACTGCCCAGCCTCCCATTCGGGTTCTACTCCAAGCATACGCCTGACCTTTTTCTATTCCTAAACATATTAAATTCTTGCGTTTCCTGTCTGCTTTCTTCCAATGATGCCAGATGCAGTATCGCAGACGGTTGCGCAGCCATTCATCTAGCTTTTTAAGCTTTGTATAAATGTTTGTTAACCGATAATTGTTAAGCCATCCCCTACACACTTGTGTGAGTCTGCTTAATCGTTCTGATACCGATACTGGATTGGTTTTCTTGGTTAAAAGTTTTAGATTCCGTTTGAATTTTTCCCATCCACTTTTGCTTACTACAAGTTGATACTGTCCTTTTACACCTTTCTTATAAATGGGTACAAAGCCATGCCCTAGCAGTTCAAAATTTACTGGTCGACGTATCCCGCTTTTTGCTCGGTTTATAGGTAGGTGCAGTTTTTCTTTGAGAAAATTATACAGCTCGTTTCCTACTTGCTTTGCGGTTGTTTTAGATTTTGTGTAAATACTAAAATCGTCTGCATAACGCAAATAACGAAGACCTTGATTGCTAAGAAATTTATCTAAAACATCTAACATGATATTAGATAATAAAGGACTTAATGGACTTCCTTGTGGAATACCTTTTCGTCGTTTGACTAAGCGACCTTTTATAAGTATGGGCGCTCGTAACCATTTGCGGATTAATCGCAGGGTTACTGGACAATCTACCTTGTTGTAGACTAGTTGTAGTAATAGACTGTGATCTACTTCATCAAAGAATCCCTTTAAGTCGATATCTACAATGTCTTGGAAGCCATCATTGATGTATTCCTGTGCTTGTAATACCGCTTTTTGGGTATTCTTTTTAGGGCGAAAACCATAGCTAAATGGCTCGAATTCATATTCGAACTTGATCATTAGTATCTGGCTTACTGCCTGCTGTAAACACCTGTCTACTACGGTGGGGATACCTAAAAGACGGGGTTTGCCCTTCTTTTTGGGTATGGATACTCCTAAAATTGCTTCAGGTATATAGCCATTGGTGTGGATAGACGTGCTTATTCGGTCTCGATTTGCCCGTATATATAAGGGCAATTTTGAAACCAGCATACCGTCTACTCCACTCGCGCCTTTATTTTGCATCACTTTGTGCGCTGCTTTATAAAGGTTACTGGCTTTTAATACTGCTGCAATCATAAAATAAATAAAAAAAAAATGTTTACTTCTGTTGGCTTAAGATTAGGCTAGCAAAGCCTCCTAATCGAATTTCAACTTGATTTAATGTTCCGTCCTTCCCTAATGGTGAGACCTATGCCTATCTGATGGCAACTCGTTTCCTGTAGGTACTATGACTTCTGCTGACTTCTCCATTATGCCAGCTCGTGGTTATGGAGACCTCCCCAGGTAATGGCATCTTCTTTCACTCAATTCCTGCCGTATCTACATACTTACCCTTTTGGTACTCTTAGGGCGTTACAATGATGTGCTTGCTTACCCAAGTAAATATGCCTCTGTATACGGTTTCTGTTCGTCAGTACCGAGTTTTGTAGTCTCGCTTTCTTCAGATGTAACCTCACGATTACCACCCTTGCGACTTACTAATGCTTCCAGACGTTACTCCAGCGCATAAGGGACTTGCACCCTATAGATTAATAACTTACTTTACAGTAAGGTAAAGATGCCCATACTGGGCACACACAATATGTATCTTCAATGGCGAGGTTTGGGAGTTGAACCAAAAGTCTGGGATTTATTTTCTAACTTTACGACTGAAAACGAAGTGTATCGCTTCTTTGGTCGCCACTGAAAGATACACAAAACGTTGTGTGTAATGCGAGACATACATCTGAACTAAAAACAAATTGAAGAATAAGATTTATAATTTAGGAAAAAAAGCACTAATGATTTGGGGTGGAATATCTCTGACTGGACTTATTCTGATTTTCGGATATTTCGCATACTCTACTTCAATCGGAAATAAAACTGTTGAAAATAAAGCCACGAAATCTGATGTAAGATTTGTATTAAATTGGTGCCGACTTGGAGACGAAAGAATTGAAAAAGTAACGAATAGCTACGAATCTGGTCGCTCATTTACGGGCGATTATCTTGACGCTTATGCTATTGACATATCAAAAGTGACAATTGACGAACTGAAATATAAAGAAGGATTTTACCGATTAGATAGTTTGCCCGAAGTTTTAGATAAAGCAGTAAAAATGACAAGCGGATGGCAATATGAAATTCCGTGGTTTCCTAAATTAGAAAATTTACAAAAAGAAGATGTTTATGTTTATCCTTGGAGTATTTATTGCAACGGAATTGACCCAACTGGAGCGGAATTAATCTTTGTAATACCAAAAGAGAAAAAAGTATATTATATAGGAACAAAAATGTGACGAAAGCAATACACACAACACCGTGTATAATTAATTGCTGGTTCACTGCCGACTTACGAACATTCCTGCGGAATATTCTATCTGTGATTTATTTGCTAAATTAGGTGCTTAATCACGCAACTAACCATACACAATTCCGTTGTGGTTAATTTGAGAACAAACTATGGGAACACATATTGACTGTTTCATTCCGAAAGAAAAGGACTACCCAATTGAGGAAATAAAACAAAAACTAAAAAATGTTTTTGACAGACTAAAACCTGAATATTTACATTTAGAAAAACACGGAACTTTCACAGAAAACGTGAATGGAAAATGGTGGATTAGCCTTATTCCAGCTGAAAATGGAAATCCTGAATATATTACAGGAGAAGGAGATAGTTTTAGTATTGATATTTACGACAAAACAATATGTATTGGTTCAGTAGAAAGATTTTCAAGTTTGTATTTTGAAGATAGAAACATATCAAAAGAGTTGTTTAAAATTCTTTTAGAATTATCTAATGAATTTAGGTCATCAGATAAAGTGCTAATTGGAGCAGGCGGATTTGGAGAAACTGACATCGTTGGAGATATTGCTATTTATGGAGGAGATTTTGAACAAATTTGCAATAAGATGAAGGAATTGAATGGTATTCCAGCAACTGATTTAACAGAATTATCTGGATTGAATGCAAAATCTTGGTATCTAAAAAAATAAAAAAACTAACCACAACACCGTATATAAAAAATTGCGGATGTTTGGCTTAAATAAAGGTCGTTGCTTGTTTTGTTACGTCTGATTTTCCTTCGGAAAATCCTCGCAGACAAACCCGCAACTTTCCATATACATAAACGTTGTGCGTAAGCTAAAAAAAATGAAATATATATTAACATCTTTCTTGCTTTTTATCATCTGTCAAATTGGATTTGGACAAACAGAATTATGCGATGCTGTTATTTACTGGAAATACGAAGGAATTATAAAAATCTATGACGAACCAAATGGTTTAGAATTGACATCATTACAAAATGATATTGAAAATGAAAATTCTGCAGCATTAAAAATCAAAGAAATTGAAGACAACTATTTTTATGTTGAAATAAGTTTAGCAATGGACAGTATGACTTATAACGGTTGGATTGAAAGAAGCGAATACATAGGCGCTTTTATGAAACACGAAAAGGAATATATGGATTTAGCTCTGTATAGTAAACCGAATGACAAGTTATCGGAACTGATAAAACTAAAAAATTGGAAAGCTGGATTTGTAACTATTGAGGAATGTAATGAGGAATGGACTAAGGTTTCTGTTGACTTTGATGGAAAACGGATTACTGGATGGATTAAATCTGAAAAACTTTGTGCAAATAATTATTCATCTTGCAGTTAGTGGAAAAAAGCCTACGCACAACAAGGGCTATAATTAATACGGGTTTGGTGTTTAACCCAAAGTTTAGAGTATTTTTATAAAGTCCACCAAATCTTTTTGATTTGGCTTTAATACAAAAAAGATAAAACAAAATAAAAAGTTTTGGCTAAGTGTTTAATCGGAAAGTAATCGTTTTTTAAGCCCGTACTAATCATAGCCTGAACGTTGGCAAACATTTTGACAATCTTTACGTAAAACCACATTTAATATAATGAAAAAAACTTTACTCTTTTTTGTTTCTCTATTTTTTACACAAACAATCTTTAGTCAAGATAGAGCTGATATTTGGTATTTTGGTGAACAAGTAGGAATAGATTTTTCATCTGGAGTTCCTTCAATTCTATTAAATAGCTCAATGGACGGATTTGAAGCTAATACATCTATTACAGATTGTGCAGGAAATATACTGTTCTATACAAATGGAGTAAGTGTATGGGATTCTACTCATAGTATCACTCCTAACGGAGATGGCCTTTTAGGACATATCTTCACGAGTCAAATTCTTATAATTCCACAAACAGAAACTAATTATTTTATTATTTATTCTGATAATGAAGGAGGTTCTAATGGGTTAAGATATTCAGAATTTGATGCTAATTTAAATGGAGGATTAGGAGATATAAAGTCTACTAGTAAAAACACATTATTACATTCTAACTCTTCAGAAAGAATGACTGCAACTTATAATTCTGATAAAAACGGAATTTGGTTATTAACAATGAATATTTCTTCAACTTCATTTTATAATTATCTAATAACAAATACAGGAATATCTTCACCTGTCATAACACCTATAAACCACTCAATATTCCCTAAGTGTTGTGAAACAATGAAGTTTTCACCTGATGGAAATTGGTTAGCATATACAAATCAAAACTCTAATAGTGGTGGAGATTCGAAATTATACACATTTAATAATGTAACTGGAGAAATAATATTTCATTCTAATTTGCCACGAAATATAAGCACAAGTGAAAGTCAGTATGGCATATCTTTTTCCCCTAATAGTTCAAAATTATACATATCAACTATATATAATATACAAACAGGCGGAGCTTTTAATAGGCTTTATCAATATAATTTAGAAAGTACAGATATACCTCAATCTCAAGTTACTATTTTTACTGAGACCTTTCCTAATTCGGGCGCTGTTACTAGTCCATTTGGAAGCCTACAAATAGCTCCAGATGGCAAGATTTATCTAGCAAGGTGGAATGAGACATTTTTAGGCGTTATAAATAACCCAAATCTGTTAGGTCAAAATAGTAATTTTATCTTGGATGGATTAGCACTAAATAATCGAGAATCTAGATTAGGTTTACCAAATTATATTGATAATTATTTCAATGAATTTGATACATATGATTTTTGTCAACCTTTGAGTATTACAGATTATAATGAGCATTCTTTTGAAATATATCCAAACCCTGTAACTGAATATTTATATATTAATTTACTTGAGACATTTGAAAACTTGAATATTAAATTCTTCAATATAAGAGGTCAAAAAGTTATGGAATTTAACTATTTGAATAAAAGTAAACTCAAACTAGATATCAATAATTTATCAAACGGATTATATTTTCTTAAACTAACGATTAACGGTAATATTATTACTAAGAAGATAATGAAAAATTAAACGATTTGCCAACACCGTATATATTTTATTGCTTGGTTCTAGCTTGCTTACGAAAACCCTCGCGGATTTTCTATTCGGTTTATATTTGTTAAATTAGGTGCTGAAACACGCAACAAACCATATACAAACACGTTAGGGTGCATATAACAAAATGAAAAAACCTAGTATAGAAGAAGATAAAATCAAACTTTTCACCGAAGAATATATCAAGGGTGATAAAGAAAAAAGTATGTCTTTGCTTCAAAAATTACTAGAAGAACAGCACCAAGCAAAAATCGATTATTATAAAGAAAATCCTGTAGATGCGCCAAATGAGGTTTTAAAACATGCGCTAATTGAAGGAATAGGTATTAGTAATGATTTTATTCTTTCAAAAGGAGACTTTTTTGAATTCTTTACAATTGGTCATGAGAAATTCTATTGTTGGACATATGAAACTGACGAAAACTCTATTCTTGTTGTAGAAGTAAATACAGCGGTTAAAGAAAATGAATTATGGAAAACAGCCATATCCATTCTTGAAATTGCTTTTACAATGTCCAGTGAACTTGAATCTTCCCATGAATTTGCATATGATTGGGTTTATAGATTCAATCATAATGAATCAATAGACGAATTACACTATCTCAAAGACAGGCATCATACTTTGAATTGGAAAAGTATGCGTAGAATTAATGAATTCAATGATTTAGCTGTTTTAATAGAGATTTTAAACAGGGATGACAAATTTTTTATTGCATGTCAAAACATTATCGCTGCTAAACAGAATCATGAATTCTGTCAAATATGTGCTTTGACACCTGAACATTTAAGGAAACATAGAGACCATGAGCCCGAGATATGGGAAAAAATAAATCTTCTTCCAAAAATGGAAGCTGCAATTGTTCAAGCCACGAGAAGTATAGAAGCAATATTAGGTAAACCAGGAAAAAGAGATACGGAAGCAAAACTTAGTAGAATTAAGGAAAGGTGGTCGAAGAATATTTTAATAAATCCCGATGACGAGTTTAGGCTCTCAGGCCAATCATATTTAGATTATTACTACGACTTATTTCAATTAAGAAATAAGTCAGCTCATAGCTTTGGAGAGTTATCTTTTCATACGCAAAGACAAGAAACAATAAAGGCACAAAGTTTTGCATGGATAATTATTGCAAATTATTACAAAAAGAATTCGGTCTCAGAAGAAGAATCATTAAAAACTCTGAAGTTTAACGATAAGCTTATAAGTTTATTCAAAGGTGTAAATGTTTCATCGAAAGGAACGAAAGACGGAAAATACGCACCCTAACAATGGCTATAGTTAATACGGGTTTAGGTGCTTAACCCAAAGGTTGAGTGCTTTTAACCAAGTCCGCCAAATCTTTTGATTTGGCTTTAGAACAAAAAAGATAAAACAAAATAAAAAGTTTTGGCTAAGTGCTTAATCGAAAGTTAATCGCTTTTTAACTCCCGTACTAACCATAGCCAAACCGTTGTACGCAAGCTAAAAAAACTCACTCAAATTGAAAAAAAGAATAATATTTGGAATTTTAGCGGTTATAATCGGAATTGGAATCGCACTCTTTTCTGAATCATTTTTTCGTGAAATAATTCAAGATGTTTTTAAGTGGTCAACATCTGACAATATTAAATTTGTTGGAAAGAATATGTATATTTTCTCTAGCAAACTTTACTACATCACATTCGGAATCGTTTCTCTGATTTTAACGCTCGAAAATCTGAATCAAAAACTGACTAAAGTGTTGAAAAGCGGGATTATATGTCTTCTGATTTTTGGAATATTACTAATCGGAATTTCAGCTATTGACGCTAATATGAAAGTCGTGCAATGTACAGCTTGTGACGACGGAATTAGAAAATTACATTGGAATGGAATAAACTACGGACTGATTTTAGGAGCGAGTGCAATCATTTCAATTATTCCGAGTTTTATAAGAATAATAAAACGGAGGAAAAAGCCTGCGTACAACACGGTGTATAATTAATTGCTTGGTCACTGACTACTTACGAACATTCCTGCGGGATATTCTATTTGTGATTTATTTGCTAAATTAGTTGCTTAACCACGCAACTAACCATACACCAAAACGTTGCCCACAATGTTGGGAAACATCATAAATTTAGAAATTAATTAAAAAATTCAGAATATGGGACTTTACAAAGTATCGATAAAAAGAACTGCTACAATAAATATGATTAAAATCGAAAAGGGGATGAGTGTAGAAGTAGTATCTACAAACAAACCAATGGGAAATGCAAAAGGAAAAGATGCAATTAAAACAGCATTTATGAGCAAATACAATATTGATGTTGGAAAATTGACTAATTCAGGTAATATGTCAGAAGAAAAAATTAATTAATGGATAAATCAAAAGATTCGGATTTTAAAGAAATCGCCGAATTGAAATGGTTGCCATTTATCGGCAAAAATTATTTTGATTCCGACAAAAAAGTAATGATTATTGGCGAAAGTCATTATCGAGATGATAATCAGAAATCAATCGACTGGAATAATAAATTGACATTTACTAGAGATATTCATTCCATAATTGCACTCGACAAAAAATATGACCGAACTAAAGTATTTTATTACTTAAATCGTGCGCTATTTAGAAATGACAGCAAAATTGACACAAAAATTCTTTGGGGAAAATTAGCGTTTTATAATTTTGTTCAGAGTTCAATGCACACTCGAAAAAGCAGACCGAATGAAAGTGATTATTTAAAAGGTTGGTCAAATTATTTTAAATTGTTGCCAATACTAAAACCAGATTTTTGTCTTTTCATTGGAGTACAAGCTTCTGATTATCTTAAAAAAGCAATTGAGAAAACTGAATTTAAAATCAAGGAATTTAAAAAATCAGAAAAAATCAATGGAACATTTCCAAGAGAAGTAATTATTGAGCAGTCTAATGGAAAAGAAATTAAATTACTTTTTATAAAACACACGAGTAATTTTTTTAGTTGGGATGATTGGAATATTTTTATAAAAAAGAATTACGAAAGTGAGCTGAATTGGATTAAGGCTGGAGTTATCAAGCCGAGAAACACTGTGGGCAACAACGTATAAAAATAATAGGGCAATTGTCGCTTAACCCAATGGACAAAGCACTTTTTAGAGGTCGCCAAATTTTTAAATTTGGCTTATTGATAAAAAAGATAATAAGAAAAATTTAAAAATTCGGCTTGTGTTTAACCGAATGGTAGTCGCTTTTTTTCCGCCCTACTATTCTTATACAAACCGTTACCTACAATTATGAAAAAAATTCCGTTCCTATTTTTAATTTTGGTTTTTATATCAAGTTGCAACTTCAACGCGAAGATAAATTTACCGAAAAAGGAAACCGCGGAATTAAAACCATTTCCGAAAGTTGAGCGAACAACATTTGAAAATATATTTATTGTTGACGAAAATAAATGTGAAAAATGGAATTTACCAATTACACGTTTCAAAATTGAATATCCGAACAACGTAAAAGTTGATACTGCAAAAATCGGAGTTGAAAACTATGATTATATTAGTTTTCAAGTTATTGAAAACGGCGTCGTAATAGAAGAACTTTCAATCGGATATTCAGACGCAAGAAAGATGTTCGAAAAGGAAATTGGACAAAAAACAGCTGAAAAAACTATGATGAGTTTGAAACAGAGCTTGCCAGACTCAAAAGAGCTATTTAGCGGAATGGCGGAATTTTACGGTCAAGAAAATTATCTGTTAAATGCAGAAGTTAAAATAGAAAATAAGACACCACAGAATTTTATCGGTACTTATCAAATGTTTAAAACTCATTACTATCCAAATTCGACTGATTTAAACCCAATTAATATTAGTTGGACTGCTAATGGGAGTTCCGATATAAAGAAAAAAGCAGATTTCGGCAAGAATGGATTGACAAGTGAAATATGGAAAACATTCAAGTTTGTGGAGGAATAACTGTAGGTAACAACGTATAAAAATAATAGGGCAATTAGTCGCTTAACCCAAAGGTAAAGGCACTTTTTCGAGGTCGCCAAATTTTTAAATTTGGCTTATTGAGAAAAAAAAGACCTGCCTGTCGTGCCTCTGGCAGGCAGGTAATAAGAAAAATTTAAAAATTCGGCTTGTGTTTAACCGAATGGTAGTCGCCTTTTTTCCGCCCTACTATTCTTATACACGACCGTTGTAGCACATTTATGAAAACCGCAATCCAATTCATATTAATTCTAATTTTTAGCTCTTGTGCTTCTAAAAAAAGTATTGAACGAAAGGGAATATTGGAAAATAATTTTCAAAATATAACGGAAATTTTTGATGCGAAAAAAGTAAATTACATCGGACTTAAAAAATATTGCGTAGGTGGAATTCGGATTGAAATGCCGAATGCAAAAGATTGTAAAAATTGCTATTCCGAAAATGACATTTATATTTTCTGGACTGAAAAAGGAAAATCATATGTCCAAAAATTTGATAATTGTAGTGAGTTTAATATTGTGGAGATTTTAGATTTTCAAGCAAATGAATTTCTTAAAAAATACACGTTGGAATTACAAACTGGAAAAGTTGGAAATTATAAAATTGACCAAGAAACATTTTCTTCAGTTTCTCATTCTTGCTTTCGGAATTATATAATCAATGACAGAAAAACAAAATATCAAAGCGAATTTGACATTTATAATTTAACTGGCGAAACGAAAAATCTGAATTTTAAATCAAATAATGAATTAAAAATCATACAATTAGATAAGAAATTGAACAAGATTATAAAGGAATTGGAAAACGAAAATCAATTTGAACGGAATAAAAAAACGTGCTACAACAATGGCTATAATTAATACGGGTTTTGGTGCTTAACCCAAAGTTTAGAACTTTAAACTAAGTCCGCCAAATCTTTTAATTTGGCTTTAGAACAAAAAAGATAAATCAAAATAAAAAGTTTTGGCTAAGTGCTTAATCGAAAGTTCACTACTTTTAATTCCCGTACTAACCATAGCCGAGACGTTACCCAACATTTGGGTACGGTAAAGGGACATCCTTTACAAAGTTAAAGGGACATAGTTTACACTTTTAAGATTCATAAATTACATGAAAAAGTAATTTATCATGGTCTGGAAAGCAAAAACTAAAATGGAACAAAAAGTAGAATTTATTCACGAATGGTTAACTCAAAAGTACACCATCACAGAACTTTGTAGGTCATTTAATATATCTCGACCTACCGCTTACAAGTTGATTTCTAGGTATGAAAAAATGGGACTATCGGGATTAATTGAGCAAGAAAGAGCTCCAATTAATCACCCCAACAGAACCAATCATAAAGTTGAAGATTCAATCTTAAAATTAAAAAATAAACACATGCTTTGGGGAGCGAAGAAAATTCGCATTTTGTTGTTTAAACAGTATACTGAAGAACTTATTCCAAGTGTGGTTACTGTTCACAACATCCTTTCTAAAAATGGCCTAGTTAAACCTCAAAAGCGAAGCAGAAGAGTCAAGCCTGTATTTCCCATTTTCGACCCTAAGAAATGTAATGAAGTTTGGAGCGCAGACTATAAGGGAAAGTTTTTAATGGGAAATAAAATATACTGCCATCCGCTCACTATTGCCGATTCAAAGAGTAGGTTTTTGTTTACAGCAAAAGGGCATTATAAAGAAAACTTTCTCTCTGTTAAGCAAGAGTTTACAAAGGTTTTTAGAAAGTATGGCATTCCTAAACAGATACATACCGACAACGGAAGTCCCTTTGGATCTGTAGCTGCTATTCAAAGATATACCAGGCTATCCTATTGGTTTATTGAATTGGGAATAGACCCGGTTTATTCCGACCCAGCACGACCAGACCAAAACGGAAGACACGAACGTATGCACCGTGATTTAAAGGCAGCTTGTGCCAAACCCTCATCATTTGATTTGAAGGCACAACAACGTAGCTTAAATCGGTTTGTAAAAGAATATAATCACATTAGACCTCATGAAGCTTTAGGAATGAAAACCCCCGCAGATTGCCATGATTTTTCTAATAGACCATACCCTGAGAAAATCTCAAAATATGATTACCCATCAAAAATGAAAGTGATGAAGGTATGCCAAAATGGAGCCATGCGGTGGAAGTCATATTATTGGGTATATTTAACTGCTGGACTTAAGGGAAAATACGTCGGTGCTGAAGATCAAGGAAATGGAATTTGGAGAGTATTTTATAGAGATGTATTTTTAGGTTATTTTAATGAAAATAAAATAAGAGATAAACAAGTATCAATTAGACTAAGTCAAAATCTAGTGTAAAGCATGTGACTTTAACTTTGTAAACTATGTGCCTTAACGAACATTTGAAAAAAACACTCGAAATAGAAATTAACGATTACGAAAAGCCGATTAAGGAATTAATTGGAAAGACAATTTCTGACGTGAATTATTACGAAATTGATTACGGAAACCATTGTGGAATGAAACTGAATTTCACTCATTGGATTACGGAATTGAAATAATATTATCGGATAAAAATGCTTACTATTTTGTTTGGGGAAATGAATTTACTCAATTTGATATTAAGTTTAGAAAGGGAAATATTTTATCTGAATTTAGTGCTGAAAATGGAGCTAAAAAATATAACGTAAAGGAAAATCAAAACTGGACGTAATTAATTGGAAAAAAAATAAGCGGAATTGAGAGTTATTGGTCATTTTGGAGTTTAATTAATGATAAAAAACGGAATTACTATCCACAAGACGTGCGAATTGAATTTGAGAATGGAAAAGAAATATGGATTTCAGCACTTGAAATTAAAGAAAATGGAGCAATTGGAATGCAAGACCATTTGACAATCGTATTTAATAAACAAACAGCGGAAAAATATAAAATAGGAATAAAAAACGTTGGGTAACACCGTGTATAATTAATTGCTTAGGCTAGTGCTTATCTGGAAAATTCCGCTGGAATTTTCTCTAGTCCGTTTTTGTTTACTAATTTAGTTGCTTAACCACGCAACTAACCATACACAATTCCGTTAGCACCAATAAAAAACACACAACTATGAAAAAATATTTTCTACTATTATTTCTTATTTCTTTTACAGTTTATTCGTTTGGACAAATTAAAGAAAGTCAAGCGATAGACAGCATTTTCACGGAATGGAATAAGACAGATGTCCCAGGATGTGCGTTAGGAATAATAAAAGAAGGAAAATTAATTTATGCCAAGGGATACGGAATGGCAAATATGGAATATGATATTCCGAACTCTGCTACTTCTGTGTTTAGAATCGGTTCAACTTCCAAACAGTTTACGGCTGCATCTATTGTGCTACTTGCAGAAAAAGACAAACTAAGTCTTGATGATAATTTGAAAAGTCTATTCCCTGATTTTCCTGATTATGCACAAAAGATTACAATTAGACATTTACTAAATCATACTAGCGGTATCAGAGATTACTTGCAAATTAGTTATCTAAAAGGATTGGGAGATGATGACTATTATACAGATGACAATGTTATGAAATGGCTAATAAATCAAACTGATTTAAACTTTGCACCTGGTGAAGAATATTTATACAGCAATTCTGGATATTGGCTTCTTGGTCAAATCGTAAAAAAGGTAGCAGGAATGAATATGGCAGAATTTGCGAAGAAAGAAATATTTGAGCCTCTTGCTATGAATAATACTCATTTTCATAATGACCATACGCAAATAGTAAAAAACAGAGCGTCTGGATACGTTCCTGATAATAACGAGAACTATAAAATCAGTATGACTACATTAGATATGATTGGTGATGGTGGAATATTTACTACAATAAATGATATAAAGAAATGGGATGACGCCTATTATGAGTCAGCTGTTTTAAGTAGAGAGTTTTGGAATGTGATGACACAACAAGGTGTATTAAACAATGGAGAAGTTATTGACTATGCTTCTGGTTTAATGATAAATAAATACAAAGGATTAAAAACTGTTAGACACGGAGGAGCTTTTGTTGGTTTTAGAGCGGAAATATTACGCTTTCCAGAACAAAAACTATCCATTGCAATATTTGCCAACAGAGGTGATGCCAATCCTTCAAGAATGGCTAATCAAGTTGCTGATATATTACTGAAAGACAAACTAATTGAAAACATTGATAAGAAAGATAAAAAAGTAAAGTTTGATGTTACAGAAGATGAATTTCAACTAAGCCAATTAATAGGTGATTATGAAATACAACCAGGTGTTGTTGCTCGATTATCTATCAAGAATGACTCATTAAATGTCCTACAAACTTGGGATAAATCAACTTATAATATTTTAAAAGTAAGTGGGAATACTTTCCAAATATCAGGAAATGAAAATTTAAGTTTTTCATTTTCTAATTTAAAAGATGGTTTTACACAAACGCTTAAAGTTTTACAAGGTGATAGTGAGACAATCGCAGCAAGAAAAAAAGAGATTGATACTTCAGGAATTAATTTAAAAGATTACGTAGGAAGTTATTATAGTAAAGAATTAGATGTGAATTATAATTTTGAAATAGAAAACGAAATTTTATTTGTTAGAATTGAAAATACATCATCTAATATTGAATGCATAATTAGTGACTTAGACCAATTTTCAACGGAACTAGGATTAGTAAGATTTCAAAGAAAAGATGGACTAATTTCAGGTTTTGAATTAGATTCAGGAAGAGTTAAAAATTTGAAGTTTAAAAAATAACTGGTGCTAATCGAGTAGACGGCTGACAGTGAAATAACTGCCAGTGCGCCTCTCACACCACCGTACATACGGGTCTCGTATACGGCGGTTCAAAAAATCGAAGTTTGCGTTCTATTCAGATAATCTATCATAGGTTTGTAGCCTTTTCGTTTTAATCTAGATAGGGTAATTGTAGTACCTAGTATAGGGCTTTGAGCTACTGCCCAGCCTCCCATTCGGGTTCTACTCCAAGCATACGCCTGACCTTTTTCTATTCCTAAACATATTAAATTCTTGCGTTTCCTGTCTGCTTTCTTCCAATGATGCCAGATGCAGTATCGCAGACGGTTGCGCAGCCATTCATCTAGCTTTTTAAGCTTTGTATAAATGTTTGTTAACCGATAATTGTTAAGCCATCCCCTACACACTTGTGTGAGTCTGCTTAATCGTTCTGATACCGATACTGGATTGGTTTTCTTGGTTAAAAGTTTTAGATTCCGTTTGAATTTTTTTCCCATCCACTTTTGCTTACTACAAGTTGATACTGTCCTTTTACACCTTTCTTATAAATGGGTACAAAGCCATGCCCTAGCAGTTCAAAATTTACTGGTCGACGTATCCCGCTTTTTGCTCGGTTTATAGGTAGGTGCAGTTTTTCTTTGAGAAAATTATACAGCTCGTTTCCTACTTGCTTTGCGGTTGTTTTAGATTTTGTGTAAATACTAAAATCGTCTGCATAACGCAAATAACGAAGACCTTGATTGCTAAGAAATTTATCTAAAACATCTAACATGATATTAGATAATAAAGGACTTAATGGACTTCCTTGTGGAATACCTTTTCGTCGTTTGACTAAGCGACCTTTTATAAGTATGGGCGCTCGTAACCATTTGCGGATTAATCGCAGGGTTACTGGACAATCTACCTTGTTGTAGACTAGTTGTAGTAATAGACTGTGATCTACTTCATCAAAGAATCCCTTTAAGTCGATATCTACAATGTCTTGGAAGCCATCATTGATGTATTCCTGTGCTTGTAATACCGCTTTTTGGGTATTCTTTTTAGGGCGAAAACCATAGCTAAATGGCTCGAATTCATATTCGAACTTGATCATTAGTATCTGGCTTACTGCCTGCTGTAAACACCTGTCTACTACGGTGGGGATACCTAAAAGACGGGGTTTGCCCTTCTTTTTGGGTATGGATACTCCTAAAATTGCTTCAGGTATATAGCCATTGGTGTGGATAGACGTGCTTATTCGGTCTCGATTTGCCCGTATATATAAGGGCAATTTTGAAACCAGCATACCGTCTACTCCACTCGCGCCTTTATTTTGCATCACTTTGTGCGCTGCTTTATAAAGGTTACTGGCTTTTAATACTGCTGCAATCATAAAATAAATAAAAAAAAATGTTTACTTCTGTTGGCTTAAGATTAGGCTAGCAAAGCCTCCTAATCGAATTTCAACTTGATTTAATGTTCCGTCCTTCCCTAATGGTGAGACCTATGCCTATCTGATGGCAACTCGTTTCCTGTAGGTACTATGACTTCTGCTGACTTCTCCATTATGCCAGCTCGTGGTTATGGAGACCTCCCCAGGTAATGGCATCTTCTTTCACTCAATTCCTGCCGTATCTACATACTTACCCTTTTGGTACTCTTAGGGCGTTACAATGATGTGCTTGCTTACCCAAGTAAATATGCCTCTGTATACGGTTTCTGTTCGTCAGTACCGAGTTTTGTAGTCTCGCTTTCTTCAGATGTAACCTCACGATTACCACCCTTGCGACTTACTAATGCTTCCAGACGTTACTCCAGCGCATAAGGGACTTGCACCCTATAGATTAATAACTTACTTTACAGTAAGGTAAAGATGCCCATACTGGGCACACACAACGTATATAAAAAATAGGCGAATTGGTGCTAAATTCAAGGGTTTTGGCTCGTATCAGACTTTGTGCTTAACCGAAAGTTTTGTGCTTCGTAATCGCCTACTTTCCATATACAAACCGTTGTACACCATATGAAAAAAGCATTTGTAATCATATTAACCTTAATCGGATTTTTAGCATTTGGACAAGAAAATAAACTTGACCGAATTGAAAACGAAGTGAAGTTTATAGAAATGGATTCTTCTTTGGTGCAAACTGAATTTGACTGGGTTGAACTTACTGGAATTATTACAGATGGTGGCGGAATTTTAAAAGTTTGGCGGAATGAAAATCAGATTTATAAAATAGTTGAGGAAATCGGACTTTCTTACGGACGAATAAAAACAACTATTTATCTGAATAACGGATTGCCGATACAAATAATTGAAACGGAAGAAAACTTTGGACACGAAAACGGAGAACTTAATTACAAAGAACTCAACGAAGTCTTTAGAGCAACTATTTATGTGTTTGATTGGGATAATGATGAGAGTGAAATAGAACGAATTGGAAAAAGAGTTTTAAGCGAAGGTTCGTGTTCAACCTTTGATTATGAGCCGACAATTGAGCGTGCTAAAAAAACAATTACGGAATAATAAATACGGTGTACAACAATGGCTATAATTAATACGGGTTTCGGTGCTTAACTCAAAGTTTAATGCTTTAAAGGAAGTCCGCCAAATCTTTTTGATTTGGCTTTAGAAATAAAAAGATAAAACAAAATAAAAAGATTTGGCTATGTGCTTAATCGGAAATTAATCGCTTTTTAATTCCCGTACTAACCATAGCCGAGACGTTAGTAGCCATTTGAAAAAAAATATTGCATTAAAATTAGAAGTTGATAAAATCAAAAAAATTGTATATTTAGAACAACGTAAGTCATTCGCTTAAAGAGGTAAAGCTTCAATTACGAACGAGTATTAGGTTTAAAATGATTACCCAAAGGGAATATTTCGCGCCCCAGCTTTTGTAAAGTTGGATAATTTCATAAATAACAAAATTATGAAAAATGTATTTTTTGCACTAGCCTTTATGCTAGTAGGAACGTTTGCTTTTGCAAACAATGCTGAAAAAGTAAAAACAGTAAACTTGGAAGAGGCAATTGAATTAATTGAAAGCTCTTCAAGTTATGAATTAGTCGAAAAAGAATCGTTAGTTGATTGTTTGTTGACAATTACGTTTATTTTTGAGGATGGTAGCTCAACTACTAGAACAGTCCTTGTAAGAGGTGTAAGCTGTGCTGAAATTCTTGAGTAAGGTATTAAACAAGACCTCTTTTCAATAAATATTGAAAAGAGGTCTTTAATTTTTAAAAAAAATGAAGAAATTAATTTATCTATTATTGTTCTGCCCATTAGTGAGTTTATCTCAGTCATATATTATTGAGTACGATGTTTCCCTAAACGTTTTAAGAAGAAGTGGATATTTAATTGTTAACAATACAGAAGAATCATTTTATTATGAAACAATGATTGAAGAAAAAAATGAAAATAAAAAAAAAGATGAAGATGAGACTGTGAATAAAACATTCTTTTTAGGAAAAAGCAAAAACCGCAAAAGATACCAATTGTATAAAAACCAAAAAGACACTTTATTTAATGTAGATTATCTAGAAGATGAAAAGATAATAAATTATGAGAAGTTCCCTAGAATTGATTGGCAAATTAAAAATGAAACTAAAAAAATAGAAGACTATATTTGTAATAAGGCTACTACATTTTTTAGAGGTAGAAATTATACAGCTTGGTATTCTACAGATATACCCATTAAATTAGGACCTTGGAAATTTAACGGTTTACCAGGCGCTATCTTACAAATTTATGATGAGACTGGTTCATTTTCTTGGTCAATTACCAAAATCAAACAAGTAAAAACTGAAGAAAAATTTATAATAGAAAATGATTTAAAAATAATTTCTCTAAGAGAGTTTGTTGAAAAAAATGAAAAATCTAAAAACTCAAAAACCGATAGAATGATGTTAAAATTTGTTAATAGAGGATCAGAAGTGGTAAAAAGTGAATATAACAGAGGAAGAGAAACTAAATTTGAATGGGAAATAGAAGAAACAAAAAAAGATTAAACTTTAGTTTAACAATAATCGTTTTTTTTCTTCTTCAAAATCTATCCTTGGCTCAAACTACTATTTATGGTTCAATTAGAGATAGTTCTACTAATTTAAATTCAGTTAGCGTTATTTTGAAAGATAGTTTATCAAAAAGTATTTTTGGTTACACATATTCTGATGATAAAGGAAACTTTATTCTTAAAACTGAAAAGCTAGGTAAATTCAAATTAATATTTACCTCATTAGGTTATGAACATAAAACCATTTCATTAGACATAAATAAAGAACAAAAGGAACTAAAATTTGATATTGTTTTAGTGGATAAACCAATGGATTTAGATGAAGTTATAATTAAGGCAGATTTGCCTATGTCTATAAAACAAGATACCATTTCCTTTAAAACCAAATTTTTTACAAATGGTACAGAGCAAACTGTTGAGGAACTTTTAAAAACTATTCCCGGCATTAATATAAATGATGACGGCACAATAAAAATTGGTAATCAAGAAATTGAAAAATTAATGGTAGATGGCGATGACCTTTTTGAAAAAGGATATAAAATTCTGTCTAAAAATATGCCAGCATATCCTATTGAAGAAGTTGAAGTTTTAAAGAATTATTCCAATAATCCATTGTTAAAAGGTGTTGAAGAAAGCAACAAAGTCGCTTTAAATTTAAAACTAGATGAAAATTCTAAACGTATTTGGTTTGGTAATATTGAGACAAGTGTAGGAAACAATAATTTCTATCAACTGAAAGGAAATTTGATGAACTTTGGCAAAAAAAATAAATACTATTTTTTTACCAATCTTAATTCTATTGGTTATGATGCCACAGGCGACATAGAAAATTTGGTACGCCCTTTTCGTATTAATGAACCAGCAAGTATTGGAGATAATCAAAGTGTGAATTCACTTCTTAATTTATCACCAGACAATCTAAATTTCAAGCAAAATAGAACCAATTTTAACAACGCTGAATTAATATCACTAAACGCTATATTTAACCCAACCGAAAAATTAAAAATTAAAACCCTAGGATTTTTTAATTGGGACGAAACTGACTTTTTTAGAAATAGTATTGATGTTACAGATGTTAATGGTACAAATTTTACTAATACTCAAAACCTTGAACTAAGAAACAAAAATAGAGTTGCTTTTGGCAAACTAGATTTCACTTACAATATTTCTAAAACCAAAATGCTAGAGGCTACTACAAAATATAACAACGGAAACTTCAATGATAATTCTAATTTAATTTTTAATGGAAATTCAACCATTGAAAATCTACAACATCAAAACACACTTTTTGACCAAAAAATAAGCTATACCAATAGATTTAAAGACAAAAAAGTCTTTCTTCTGACCATACGATATATTGATGAAAAAACACCGCAAAACTATGCTGTAAATCAATTCTTTTATCAAGATTTATTTCCGTCTTTTAATAGCGCAAATAACGTATCTCAACAAAGTACAAATCAAATGCAATTTACAGGAATTAATTCACATTTACTAGACCGTAAAACAAATGGTCATTTATTAGAACTTCAAATTGGTAATGAATACAGAAAAGATAAATTATCAACCACGTTTTCACTTTTACAAGATAATTTAGTTTTAGACAATCCAACGGATTACCAAAACCAAACAGCATATCAGGTTAATGATTTATATCTTAAAAGTAAATACCGTTTAAACATTAATGATTTTGGAATTGTTGGTAAGCTAAACGTCCATCAACTATTTAATCAACTAGAGAACAATGGAATTATAAGTAATCAAAGTCCATTTTTTGTTAATCCAAGCTTGGGTTTAGATTGGAAGATTAACGCTAACAACAAAATAATTTCTTCTTATTCCTATAACAACACAAATGCAAGAGCACAAGATGTATTTAGTGATTTTGTGCCTACAGGTTTTCGCTCATTCGCCAAAGGAACAGGAGATTTTAATCAATTAGATGCTTCAAGTTTTGTTTTCAACTATCAACTTGGGAACTGGAGCGATAGATTTTTTGCGAATACATTTATTTTATATAGTAAAAATCACGATTTCTTTTCAACAAACACAACTTTAAATCAAAACTTCACACAAGCTGAAAAAATACTAATCCAAGACCGTGAGTTTATAAGTGTTAATTCTAAATTAGACTATTATTTTAAATTTATTTCTTCAAATTTAAAAATTGACTTAGGCTATACTCAAAGTGAATTTAAAAATATTGTAAATAATTCAGATTTAAGACAAGTAAAGTCTAATAATTATAATTACGGTTTAGAACTGCGTTCTGGTTTTAGTGGTATTTTTAATTATCATATCGGTACAAAATGGAGTACAACGGAAATAGAAACTACTATTAATAATTCATTTACTGACAACGTTAGTTTTTTAGATTTATATTTAGTGCTTAATGAAAAGCTAGATTTTCAATTACAATCAGAACGCTATTATTTTGGAAATTTACAAACAGATAATACCTATTACTTTTTAGATTTTGATGCGAGATATAAACTAATTGAAAATAAACTGACTTTAGGTATTACTGGTAAAAACTTGTTCAATACAGAAAGTTTTAGAAATTTCTCAATAAGCGATATTGGAAGTTCAACTACGGAATATAGACTACTGCCAAGATTTGTACTTTTGAAATTGGAATATAAGTTTTAAAATTGGAGCGAAAAAACGGCTACTAACAACGTATATATTTCATAGCTAGGTAGCTGATTAATAGAAGTTAAGGTATATTTGCCAGACCGCCAAATTTTTAAATTTGGCTTATTAATAAAAAAAGATAATAAGAAAAATTTAAAAATTCGGCTCGTGCTTCATCCGAAAATAATTGCTAATTTTCACGCTACGAGCCATATACAGAGACGTTGCCAGTAATTTGAAAATGACCGAACTATTAAAGAAATATTTAGTTATTAAATGGTGGATTCCACTTCTGTTTTTTGGAATATCTTTCATTATTTTTATAACTGGAATGGTATTTCCAAATACTGATTTTGGGTTTAATTTATTTGCTTTTTCTGTTCTGATATTATTAATCTCATCTATTTGGCAAATAATCAAAGGTAAAAAAATGATTGGTTTTGCGCTATTATCAACTTCATTAACACCAATTTTCGCTCTTGGATTTATGGTTTATCTATTTGCAGGAACGATGAACAAACCTGATGAAAAATTAGCTTCAGAAAGAATTGAGCCACTTATCAGAGAAAAAACTGATTTGACCATTCCGAATGACTTTGAGATTTTGGAAAATTTAATCGAACATACAGAAGGAGCTTTTGACTCTGATTATTCAATCGGACTTAAATTTAAATACCAAGAATCCGAAGAAAAACATATTACGGAGCAAATTCACAACGGAATAAAATCTAAATCTGAAAAAGGAATTTGGAAACGTAATTTAAGCGGATTTGACTTTGAACATAACGGAAACGAAATTAATAGAGCCGAACCGTTTTATTTTAAAGTAGACACTTTATCGAATACAATTGAACTGAATTTAATGCATTTATGAATAAAAAACTACTGGCAACACCGTGTATAATTAATGGCTGGTTCTCGCCTACTTACGAAAATCCTCGCGGATTTTCTATTCGGTTTTTATTTGCTAAATTAGGTGCTTAAACACGCCACTAATCATACACAATCACGTTACCAGCAAGCTAAAAAAAATGTTGAACTACGATAAAATATTTCTGATTGGAGAATCACATTCGAACAGACCTTTCCGAGGAGTAATCGAGAATTTTGACTTTGCCGAACCTGAAATTTCTAGAGGAGAAAAAAACTTGACCGAAATTGTTCCTGTCAAACATTCAATGGGAGGAAAAACACTTTATGATCTTATTTGGACAACTAACGCATTCCCTTTAATTGTCAGTGAAAGAATAATTGAACTATTTAAATCAAACTCAATTACTGGATGGAAAACTTATGATGTTACCATTCATTCTAAAAAGGACGAATTAATTGACCATAAATATTACGGATTGATTATAACAGGACGTTGTGGATATAGAGATTATTCGACGAGTTCAATCGTCATGGACACAATTGGAATAACGACAGAACCTCATTCAAAAGGATATTATTTTAAACATGACTTTTGGGATGGTTCGGATTTATTTATGTGCAATCCAGATGAAAAAGGACAAACGAGTATGTTTAGGTTTTGCACCGAAAAAGTAGTAGAACTACTAAAAAAAGAGAAAATAAAGAACATTTCGTTCGAAAAAATCACTGACTTTACAATGTCAATTTCTTTATATAACATAAAGTTGACTGAAAAGCAGAAAATGGAAATGGAAAAGTTAAAAGCCGGCAGGTAACACCGTATATAATTTATTGCTTGCTTCTCGCCTACTTTCGAAAATACTCGCGGATTTTCTATTCAGTTTTTATTTACTAAATTAGTTGCTTAACCACGCAACAAACCATATACCAAACGTTACCTGCAAGCTGAAAAAAAATCCGAACTAAAAAGAATAATTGTATTTTGTAAGAAAAAATAAATGGCTTTAAACTTCTCGAAAAATGGAAAGTATAGCAATACTTTAGAAATCCATTATTATTTTGATGACAAATCGCATTCTATGAACGCCAATGTTCAAAACAGGTGCGAATATGAAGTACTCGGAATTATTAAAGAAGTATCACGACTTTTTGCTGTTGACATTACAATAGAAACTGAACCAATAGCAAATGGCGGATTAAAAAAATGGCTAAAGGTTGTAAATAAAGGAGAAAATAAATCCGCAACCATTTCAACAGCAGTAATAGTTGCATTTCTAACAGTTTTATTAACTACACCAATTGCCCAAGTAACAGAAAATTTAATTGACAAAATTTTTGAAGACACAGAATTTATTGAAGGAGAGAAAGAAAAACAAAAATTAGAAATTGAAGAACTGAAAAGAAATGCCCTAAAAGATGCTCAAGAAATTGAGAACAACAATCTGATTAAGAAAAAGAAATCTAATTTTTACGAAACGTTAGAAAATTATCCTAAAGTCAAAAAAGTATCTTATACAATAACAGATGACGATAAAGAAACTGTTATAGAGGAAAGATTTGTCACTAAACAAGAGTTTAAAAAATATATTTTAGTATCTGATGACTTAGAACCTTTGGAAATTGAAGAAGCAGAAATTGAAATAATATCACCTGTTCTGAAAAAAGGAAAGTATAAGTGGACAGGTTATTATAAAGGAGAACCTATTTCATTTTATATGAAATCAAACGAATTTAAAACGCTCGTTCAAAACGGACAAATTGAATTTAAAAATGGTTCGTCTATAAATTGTTTCTTAAATATTAGAAAAAAAGTTAATAATGAAGGAATTGAAACAATTGTTGGATACGATGTACTTCGAGTTAATTTATACTTTCAAAATGAAAAACCAATAGAAACGAGCGAAGGAAAAAAACATAGAAAGAAAAAAGAGGCTGATGAAAGCCAATTTGACCTTTTTGAATAGAGCAAAGAATGATTATCGTGCGGAAAGCCTGCAGGTAACAATGTATATAAAACATAGCTATTAAAGGCTTTACCAAAGGTTTTTGTGTGTTTGCGAAGACCGCCAAATTTAAAAATTTGGCTTTTAGTAAAATA
The DNA here is from genome assembly GCF_012974865.1 of Nonlabens sp. Ci31. Lineage (NCBI taxonomy): Bacteria > Pseudomonadati > Bacteroidota > Flavobacteriia > Flavobacteriales > Flavobacteriaceae > Nonlabens > Nonlabens sp. Ci31. The sequence continues at coordinate 3,184,503 of NZ_CP043633.1, forward strand.
AAGAGAAAAAGAAAAATTTAAAAATTCGGCTCGTGTATAATCCGAAACAATAGCGTTTATTTACACGCTACGTTTCATATACTAGACGTTGTGCACAACTTTGGTACGGTAAAGGGACATCCTTTACAAAGTTAAAGGGACATAGTTTACACTTTTAAGATTCATAAATTACATGAAAAAGTAATTTATCATGGTCTGGAAAGCAAAAACTAAAATGGAACAAAAAGTAGAATTTATTCACGAATGGTTAACTCAAAAGTACACCATCACAGAACTTTGTAGGTCATTTAATATATCTCGACCTACCGCTTACAAGTTGATTTCTAGGTATGAAAAAATGGGACTATCGGGATTAATTGAGCAAGAAAGAGCTCCAATTAATCACCCCAACAGAACCAATCATAAAGTTGAAGATTCAATCTTAAAATTAAAAAATAAACACATGCTTTGGGGAGCGAAGAAAATTCGCATTTTGTTGTTTAAACAGTATACTGAAGAACTTATTCCAAGTGTGGTTACTGTTCACAACATCCTTTCTAAAAATGGCCTAGTTAAACCTCAAAAGCGAAGCAGAAGAGTCAAGCCTGTATTTCCCATTTTCGACCCTAAGAAATGTAATGAAGTTTGGAGCGCAGACTATAAGGGAAAGTTTTTAATGGGAAATAAAATATACTGCCATCCGCTCACTATTGCCGATTCAAAGAGTAGGTTTTTGTTTACAGCAAAAGGGCATTATAAAGAAAACTTTCTCTCTGTTAAGCAAGAGTTTACAAAGGTTTTTAGAAAGTATGGCATTCCTAAACAGATACATACCGACAACGGAAGTCCCTTTGGATCTGTAGCTGCTATTCAAAGATATACCAGGCTATCCTATTGGTTTATTGAATTGGGAATAGACCCGGTTTATTCCGACCCAGCACGACCAGACCAAAACGGAAGACACGAACGTATGCACCGTGATTTAAAGGCAGCTTGTGCCAAACCCTCATCATTTGATTTGAAGGCACAACAACGTAGCTTAAATCGGTTTGTAAAAGAATATAATCACATTAGACCTCATGAAGCTTTAGGAATGAAAACCCCCGCAGATTGCCATGATTTTTCTAATAGACCATACCCTGAGAAAATCTCAAAATATGATTACCCATCAAAAATGAAAGTGATGAAGGTATGCCAAAATGGAGCCATGCGGTGGAAGTCATATTATTGGGTATATTTAACTGCTGGACTTAAGGGAAAATACGTCGGTGCTGAAGATCAAGGAAATGGAATTTGGAGAGTATTTTATAGAGATGTATTTTTAGGTTATTTTAATGAAAATAAAATAAGAGATAAACAAGTATCAATTAGACTAAGTCAAAATCTAGTGTAAAGCATGTGACTTTAACTTTGTAAACTATGTGCCTTAACGAACACTTTAGACACACCTGAAATAAATATTGAAAAATGAATAACATACTTAAATATCTACTCATTTTCTGTCTTACTATTTCTTTTTTTTCTTGCAATTTTAATCATAAAACTGACCCCGACCACAAGCTAACAGAAGCAAGTCCCTGGACCCATCTTGATTTTAAAGATCAAACAAAGGATTTTAATTTTGCAATTGTTAGTGATAATTCTGGAGGACGCAGACCAGGAGTATTTGAAGACGCAATTCAAAAATTAAATAAACTGAAACCCGAATTTGTGATATCTGTAGGCGATTTAATTGACACAAAAGACTTTAAGTTGGATTCAACAAAATTTGACGATAAACTAATTAAAGAAAGATGGCTAGAATTTAACAATATCACTAAACAACTAAAAGTTCCTTTTTTCTATGTAGCTGGAAACAATGATCTTCGTAATAGTAAAATGGAAGCTCATTGGATTAAACAATTTGGATCTACATATTATCATTTTAAACATAAGACTGCTTTATTCATTGTTTTGAACTCTGAAGACAAACCAGGAAGTGAATATGGAGAAATAAGTGAACATCAAATGAATTGGCTTAAAACGACCTTAAAAGAGAATGCTTCTGCAAGTTGGACTTTCATTTTTCTTCATCGACCAATGTGGCTTTATGAAAACAATAAGGATTGGAAAAAAATAGAAGAACTAACTAAGAATAGAGCATTAACCGTTTTTGCTGGTCATCATCACACTTATTCCAAAGCTACAGCAAATGGTCACAACTATTATGGATTAGCAACAACTGGCGGAGCGAGTACACTAGAATTTGAAAAAGGCCAATTTGATCATATTTCTTGGGTCTCTGTTAGTGATAGTATTCCACAGATTAGCAATATATTATTGAATGGAATATGGGGAGATAATCCTTCTAGTATTGAAAAAAAATAGACAATATAAGCAGTGCACAACACCGTATATAATTTATTGCTTGTTCTAGCTTACTTACGAAAATTCCGCTGGAATTTTCTATCTGTGATTTGTTTACTAAATTAGTTGCTTCAACACGCAACAAACCATATACCAAACGTTCTACGCAATTTGAACAGACTAACCGAAGTAAGTAATTCACTCAATGAAAAGGACTATTTACTAAATGATGCTTTAACCCAAAATTAAAATGAATTAGTTTAGAATTTAACTAATCAGAAAAAATGAATTTTTACAAATCTTTACTAACCATATTCTGTTTTCTATTGAGTGTCAAAGCAATATCTCAAAACGAATTTCAAAGAAAAGAACTAAATGAAAAATATTCTTGGAATAACTCATCCCAAAATGAACGGAATAAATACTATTTCGGAATTGATTCTTTAAACCATTCAACTTCAGAATATCATTTTCGTTATGAGAAATCAAGTCAAATAATTGACTTATATAGTGATAACGGAATCGACTTTAAAGGCCAATTAATAAATATAATTCAAGAAAATAAAACAATAAAAACTGATTACGGAAAAGATTCTCGTGCTTTTAATTATCTATTTGAGAAAAAAGAAATTTCAATTTCAGAGGCGACAAAAGCAGGACAATTAATTTTGACTGAAAAATCATATTCCATACCAACAGACAGTTTAATCAATAATTGGAGTTCTGGATGGTCTGATTGTGGTGCGATAACATTTGATTATAAAGTCAAAACAAATTTCCATCACAAATCGTATACCTGTGCAAAGAATCAAAAAGACAGTTTGGATTTTGTTGTTAAAATAAAAAAAACAACAGATACTTTACAAGAAATACTTGGCTTAAAGAAAGCCTATGATAATTTCAAAAGTCGGCTTCCAAAAGGGAAATCATACACATTAGATGGTTGGATTAATATGTATATAATGACTGACAAACAAGGCGAAGGTTGGAGAAATGGGAAACCAATTAGAGATTACAAAAAATCAATCAAAGATACAATAGACAACTATTTAGAATATAAACTCAATGAATTAATTCCAAACTCGACAGAACTGAATTGTTACGATGACTATAGTTTAACTTTTTCAAAAAATGGTAAACTGAAAAATATGAAAGTTGATATGGGATTTTGGGAAAGACTTTCTGATAAAGACTATAAAAAATGTAAACGGATTTTAAAAAAGGCTTTTAGAGAGATAAAAATCGATTTCGTTGACCCAAAATATGAATTTAGCCGAGAATTAAGTTTCGGACAAAAAGGAATTTATATTTACGACAGAATGGTATATTGAATAAAAAACTGCGTAGAACACCGTGTATAATTAATGGCTAGTTCGAGCTTGCTTACGAAAATCCTATCGGATTTTATATTCGGTTTTTATTTGCTAAATTAGGTGCTTAAACACGCCACTAACCATACACAATTCCGTTGTACACCATATGAAAAAAGCATTCGTAACCATATTAACCTTAATCGGATTTTTAGCATTTGGACAAGAAAATAACCTTGACCGAATTAATAACGAAGTGAAATCTATTGAATCGGATTCAACTCTTATAAAGACTGAATTTGATTGGGTGGAACTGACTGGAATTACTACAGATGGAGGCGGAATTTTAAAAGTTTGGCGGAATGAAAAACAGATTTGTAAAATAGTTGAGGAAATCGGACTTTCTTATGGGAGAATAAGAACAACTATATATTTGAAAAATGGAATTCCAATCAAAATACTCGAAACAGAAGAAAACTTTGGACACACAAATGACGGACTGAATTATGAGGAATTAAACGAAGTATATCGAGAAATAATTTACGTTTTTGATTGGAAAAATGACAATGCCAAAATAAAACGAACAGGAAAACGGAATATGAGCGAAGCAAGTTGCTCAATGTATGAATTGACTGAATCTGTAATGGAAAGAGCAAAAAAAGCAACAGCGGAATAAAAAAATACGGTGTACAACACGGTATATACTTAATGCTTTAGGTCTGTGCTAAACAGAGAGTTCAGGCTTATTTATAAAGTCCGCAAAATTTTCAGTTTTGCGTTAAAATTGGAAAGATAAAATTAAAAATTTCGCTAAGTGCTAAATCGAAAATTATTGTATTTTTAACAAGCACTAAGCATATACCAACACGTTATGCACAAGCTGAAAAAAAATCCCGCTAACCAAAAAAATGATTGATTTATTAAAAAAATATTCTATACTACTAATAATAGGAATAGTTCTTTCCCGAATTTTGGCTGGACTAATTCTTATTATTTTTCCAAATATATTGGCATCTGAATTTGCTGATGGCGGAACTTCGACTTTAAGTGCTGGTTATTTGAGTGATGGACTTGAACATTTATTTAATATTCTTGTTATAATCATTTTAGCAAAAGATATGAAAAAGGAAAAAATAAATTCACCACTCATTCTAATAATGACTTTTTTCTTTGCATTTATAGGTGTTATTTTCTTTCTATTAACAGTTGCGAGTAATAAAGTCATTAAACCTCAAATTGAACTGAATGAATAAACTTTTGAAAATACTGAATAAATATATTGCATTATTGATAGTGAGTTCTCTATTTAGTATAGTTTGGCAATATGTGATAAGTGACATTTTTGCTTCAAATGATTTTGAATTATTTAATTCGATAAAATCTATATCCAAATATGTTGACTATTTTATACGCATAATAATTACTGTGTTGTTAATATTTGATTTTAAGAAACATAAACTGAATCATATAATTCTGACTTGTATTTCTGCATTAGTATATCCTTTATTGGGAATTGTAATACTATCGTTACTATTATTGGAAAAATGGAAAGAAAAAGCCAGTGCATAACAACGTATATAGCTCATAGCTAGGTATTTGCTTAATCGAAGTTAAGGCATATTTGCGAGTCCGCCAAATTTTTAAATTTGGCTTATTAGTAAAAAAAAGATAATAAGAAAAATTTAAAAATTCGGCTCGTGCTTCATCCGAAAATAATTGTTTAATTTGCACGCTACGAGCCATATACAGAGACGTTCTACACCATTTGAAAAAAACATTCGTCATAGCAATATCATTTATTCTAATTTCATTCAATTCTTGCAAAAAAGAAAAGAGTGAACAGAATAACACTCTCGTGGAACAAACTGAAATTGAAACCGAAGAGAGATATTATTTTGATTGCAAAAAACAATTAATAAACGGAAATGAATATGAAGCTTGCATAAAACGTCCGGGAATATTTACTGTGAAAAATTCAAACGGACAAGTGATTTATAGTCACGAAGACAATCCATTTGATTTTAAATTTACTGATTTTAATGGAGATGGATATTTTGATATTTTAATGAATTACGTTTCAAATTCACCAGGAACTCAAGAATTGATTTTGTTTAATATAAAAACTAATGAATTTGATGCTGTTGAATTTTTTAACAGCTATCCAAGTTCGAAAAGAATTAAGGAATCAAACCTCTATTATTCCTATCACGGAAGTGGATGTGCTGATAATGATTGGGGAAGCGAATTATATAGGTTAACGGGAACAAGTATAACCTTGATTGGAAAAATAAAAGGGTTAGGTTGTTTAGAAAATGACACAAACGGAATTTACATTTACAAAGTAAATGGAACTGACGAAAAATTATTAAATTACACGAAAAGAGAACAAGGATATTGGAAAGGAAAATATGAATTCATAGATAAATATTGGACTGAAAACACCAATAAATTCGAGTAAAAAACGGTGTAGAACAACGTATATAGCTCATAGCTAAATAGTTGATTAATCGAAGTTAAGGTATATTTGCCAGACCGCCAAATTTTTAAATTTGGCTTATTGATAAAAAAAGGTAATAAGAAAAATTTAAAAATTCGGCTCGTGTTCAATCCGAAACTAATTGTTTAATTTGCACGCTACGAGCCATATACAGAGACGTTATGCACAATTAGAAAACCGACAATGAGAATATTATTTACAACCATTTTACTTCTATTAATTCTCACTTCTTGTCAATCGCAAGAAAGTCAAGTTGATAATACAAAACCATTATACGGAGAAGTTAAAAAAAACAAAGAACATAAAGAAATAGACAAAGATTTTATTCAAGATTGCTTAAATCAGTTTGGCTCAATTGACAGTTCAGTTAATGTTCAAATCGACAATGCTTGGAGATACTTTTATAATAATGATTTGGAAACAGCAATGAAAAGATTTAACCAAGCTTGGCTATTAAATCCTGAATTTCCAGACTCATATTTTGGATTTGCTTCACTCTTAGAAATGCAAGACAAGACAAAAGAAGCAAACCGATTTTACAAAATAGGATTAGAAAAGGATGTGAAAAATGAAAGAGCCGAAATATGCTATCAACGAATTGCCGATTGTAAAGAACAACTTAATGATATTAAAGGAACAATTAAAGCCTACGATAAAATAACAAAAATAAATCCGAGAAATTCTTTTGCTTATAAGAAAATAGGCTATTTCCAAATGCAATCAAAAAAAGCAGAGGAAGCTATACTTGCATATGACAAAGCAATTGAACTTGACTCAAAAGACGCTATGACTTTCAACAATAGAGCCTACTTGAATCAAACTTTAGGAAATTATCAATTAGCAATTGATGACTATTCAAAAGCAATAGAATTGAATCCCAATTATATTAGTTCTTTAGTAAATAGAGGAATTACAGAAATGGAATTAAATGAATTTGAAAAAGCGCAATTGGACTTTGAGAAATGTGTTGTTCTTGACCCAAAATCAGGAGAGTTATGGAGATTTTTAGGACTTGCGAAATTGAACTTAAATAAGTTTCCGGAAGCCTGTAGAGACTTTAGAAAAGCATTAGAATTAGGTGATAAAAACGTAGTTCAATTGATAAAAGAAAACTGTGAAAAATAAATAAAAGTGCATAACAAAGTATAAAAATAATAGCCGAAACAATAGTAAATATGAGCATTGTAGCTCGCATAAACATTAGTAGTGAATTGAAAAATTCTACTTCCGAAATCGGCTACTATTCTTATACCAACCGTTGTGCTCAAGCTAAAAAAAATCGTTAAACATCAAAGTTCGGTTTTTGAAAATAACATATAGATTTACGAAATGATTAAATTATAACTTATAAAAACTAATTTTTTGCTGAATATGGAAAATTCCAAATCAAAAATAATCAAGAAGATTGCTGAGGAAATTGATTGCGGATTTGACTGTTATTATAATCCAAAAAATGAAGAGATAATCACAATTCCAAATCTTGGACAAGTAAATGACGAGGAAGAATTTCAAGATGCTTTTAGTGCGGAATTAAAAAAAGTAAAGCAAAATAAAGCGGAATTTATAAAATTTGGGGTTTTAGAAAGTTATCAATCGTTTAAAATAATGGAGCTTTTTACTCACCAAATTGATAATGTAGAGTTGCAATCGGAATTAGAAATTATTTTACAAAAAAGAAAGCCTTTTCAAAATTTTAAGCACGTAATAGACAATTCAGATTATAGAAAAAAATGGTTTGATTTTAAAAAAGCTGAACTCGAAATAATAGTAGAAACGGAATTAGAGCGCAGATAGCCAGAGCACAACAAAGTATATAATCAATGCGGGAGTAGTTGCTTAATTAAAAGTAAAGGTATATTTGGAAGTCGCCGAATTTTTACAAATCCGACTTTTAATACAAAGAAAGAATAAAAAGCGGAATTTGTAAAAATCAGCTTGTGCTCTTCCGAATGGCTTTTGCCATTCTTCATCCGCACTGCTCATATACAAAGCGTTGTGCAACATATGAAAAAACATCCTACGAAATTTATAATCTGCTGTTTAATGGTGTTTGTGCATATGCAGATAAGCGCACAAGTGAATGATATGGAAACTAAAATAAATGAAATATTTTTTGGACTTAATCTAAATCAAAGTCCTGAAAATATAACCAAAGAATCTAAATTCGAATTCAAATATTCAATAACCCAAAGTATTGGCGGAAATCATCACACCTACTCAACAGAAATATATGAATTACCGATTTTAAATACCAAAATCAAAAAATCAGACTTCCGTATAAGTTACGATGAAATGGAATTAGAATATGGAACTTTCGAAACTATACTTGTTTTGAGATTTGAAAATGAATATGACCAAATAGACGAATACGAGAAGTTGGTAGCGGATTATGAAAAATACAGTTCGAAAACTTTGATTGAAACAACTCAAAATGAAGATTACGAAACTAAATCCCAAGTTGTAGTTTATCAAATTAACAAGGAAATTGAAATACCGAAAATCAGTTTTTACTTTGACCAATCAAATGACGGAGAATATCCTTTAGTTATTTCGTTTTCTACCAGCTGGAAAATGAAGAAAATACAGGAATTACACAAGAAAAAACAATAGCAAAAATACGTTGCACAACAACGTATATAGCTCATAGCTAGGTAGTTGTTTAATCGAAGTTAAGGTATATTTGCGAGTCCGCCAAATTTTTAAATTTGGCTTATTAATAAAAAAAGACCTACCTGCCGGCAGGCAGGTAATAAGAAAAATTTAAAAATTCGGCTCGTGCTTCATCCGAAAGTAATTGTTTAATTTGCACGCTACGAGCCATATACAGAGACGTTGTACACAATATAAAAAACAACATTCTGCTAATTAAAAAGTAGTAAGAAAAGACCATTTTAAGAAACATTGTGCTATAAAAGTTTTCAGAATATTTTGGGAAGGCGTCCCGTAAGAGTATAAAATTTTCCAGCCACATCTGCCCTTCTTAAAATTTTATACACTTACTAATTTAGTCCTTCGATTGAACATTTTTTGGATTACGCAAAAAACTAAATCACTTCCTTAAATTTAATAATGTTCTCTGATTTCTGTTTTAAGAATAGTTTACGAGCAGCTTCTGTGTAAAAATGATGATTGTCTAAAAATTTCAAATTTAAATTGAGCCATTCTTCGTCGGTAAAAGTCATATCTAAAAAATTTGACCATTCTTCACGCAAAAGTTTGTTTTGAGTTAAAAATGTTTTCTTTCCTAAATGACCCAAATCTGCATCGCAAATAATTTCTTCCAGAAGTGTTGTTGGCTCTCTGTTAATTTCAGTCGCTAAAATTATGTTCTCAATAATTCGGATTTTTGCTTCGAGATAGTTTTCTTTTTCTAAAAAACTTCGAGCAATGGAACAACTCAACATTTCGTGTTGTTTACTTGTTTCCATATTTCCAACGTCGTGAAAATAAGCAGAAATTAAAACGATTTCAGTTTCTTCATCGCTAATTTTGGATTTAATCGCAATCATTTCAGCATTATGAACAACGTTTAAAGTATGCTGATAATTATGGAATTGTAATGATTTGCACCTGCTTTTATTCAGCAAATCTCGGCAATGTTTTCTAACGTTATTTATCAATTCAGTATTCATTAAAACCTATTTTTTAAAACGATTGACCAATTCCTATATAAAATAATTTATCTTCTTTAGAAACTCCATAATCAAAAGATATAATTGTTGACTGATTCCAAGCAATTCTTGCACCTAACCCATAGGAAAATCTAATTTTATCAAAACTTAAATCTTGCCATTTATTTCTTACAGTTCCTGCATCAAAAAATGGTGCTACTCCAAAAGCAAAGTTTTGTTTCAAAAATTTAGTTTCTGCAATTCTATATCTCAATTCAACATTAGTAAACCAAAGTGAACGTGCTAAAAATCTATTAGCTCTGTAACCTCGCAAAGATTGTTTACCACCAAGAGCGTTAACACTACCTTCTGGACTCCATTGGTCTTGAAATTCAAAAAATGGTGCGTTATCGCCAAAAATATGACCGATTCCAACACGACCTGCAAGAACGGTTCTTTTACCGAATGGTAACTTTTTATAAGCTCTTCCTTGAACAAAAAGTTTATTGAATTCAAACTCTGAACCTATATATTTACTTGAATATTCATTAGCAATTTCAAAATAATATCCTTTTGTTGGGTCTGGTTCAAAATCTCTTGTATCGTAAATTAAAGCAGTTTGAAAAATAGAAACCCAACCACCCTCTAATCCAGAAATTTTACCTTGGTCAAAATCTCTTTGCAACAATGAAAATCCATTTGGAGCCATAGTTTCCTCTCCTGTAATTGGGTTTACAGCTTCAGCTTCCTCTCCTTCAAAAGTTTTATATTGTAAGTTTTGTATTTCATAACCACCCATTATGCGCCATCTTCCATCACCGATGGCATAATCAGCTTTTAAGTTGAGCATATATTCGGTTTCTCTAAATCTATTGGATAATGCATCTGTTACAAAAGCTGCCTCTCCTGTACCTCCTGGACGTAACGTTTTTCTTGCACTATCATATTCATCATACGTAGCAAATGTCGTAGTTGGGTCTGACAGTAAGCTCAAATCATCGAGAGTTGCTTCAGTAAGTCCAAAATATAAATTGGCTGGATTTTGCTGAATCTTTACATCAATTTTAAAACGCCATCGTGTTCCTTTGTAATAAGGAACGTCCAAAGACAAAACCAACTCTCTCGCATTTGAAGTATAATAAGCGGCATTTGCTTTTAGTTTCGCCAAATATGGTGTGTAAGCAAATAAAGGGTTTGTTCTTTCTCCATTCCAATACACATTACTTCTAACACCAAAACCAAAACCTGTAACTGGGTCTGACGAAAAATCTGGAATTCCAGTTATAAATGTTCCTTCTCTTTTCTTTGCGAGGTCTTCATCAGACATTTTTCTCGATTTGATGAAAGAAAGTGAATCTTGTACTTGCGCAAATATTGATTGAACTGATACTATGAATGCTAAACTTAAAATTATTTTTATTTTATTCATTTACTATTTTTTTTGTAATATTTAAACTAATTCCTTTTTATGACTGTAATAAACTAAAAACCCCAAAAAAGTAACGCTAACCAACGTTGCGGGAATTGTTCCTAAATCTAAACCGCCTTCGGCGTTTGTTTTTGTGAGCAAGTCGCCAAAGGTTGCACCAAATGGACGTGTGAATATAAACGCAACCCAAAATAGAATTACGTGATTGATTTTGGTAGCGTAATGTAAAAACACAACTATTAAAATTACACCAGCAGTTACCATTGCACCTTGCAAATAACTCAATCCAACATTATCACTTAAAAAATCTCCAAAAGCTGTTCCCAAACTATTTGAAAATAGAATAGCAACCCAATAAAAAAGCTCTACTTTTTTATCAAAAATTGGGTAAACCTCAATTTCACCAATCTTGTTATTCCAAATCCAAAGCGTATTCAAAAGCAGCGTTATTAAAATTAGTGAACCTGCGAGATAACCTAAATGAAGTGTTCTGTCCATAAAATCTGATATTTCGGTACCAACAGTTGTTGTACCAACAATTACTAACCAAAATAGAATGGAACTATAATTTTTCGCTTTAAGCTGTATTGCTAAAACCATAAGAAAAAATATTCCAGTTATTGCAAGTCCAATAGCATAACCAAGATTAAGCGTGTGTGCTAAAAGGTCGCCTAATGTTTCGCCTAAAGTCGTAGCAATAATTTTCATTATCCAAAAAAGCAAAGTGATTTTTGCAACTTTGTTTAACTTTTCCGTTTCAATAGTTATAGCTTTCATCTTAACGATTTGTTTCGTCTAACAATTTGCGTTTCTTCATCACTTTCAAGATTAAATAGATAACTGTTGTGATGATTGCGCTGTAAAACCAAAATCCCATTTCAAATTCAAAAGGTTCTTTTTCAACAAAATCTCCAACCAAATCAAAAATCCAAAAGAGTAGAAAGATAGCGCACAAGCCATTCTTTTCTTTTTTAAGCACTTTTTTGATGCTAAATGAATATTTTGGTCTTGCATAATTTTTAAATGATGGAACAAATGCAGGCACATTTTCTGCCCAATCTAAATATGTTTGCCCGAATTTATTCCGCAGAAAATTTTCTTCGGCATACATAATTCGTTCGTAATAAAAAGCGTAGAAAAAGACAAACGCGATTGAAAACCAAGCATTTTCAGTAAGCATAGCTACACCAAGCCAGATAAAGAAATTACCCAGATACAAAGGATGACGAACAACTGAATAAATTCCTGTACTATTCAGCTCATCAGCTAATTGCCCATCGTTTGTGTTTCTGCCTGACGTATTTTTTGGCGTATGCCCAACGGTAAAAATTCGGATGAAAAGACCGAGTAAACTAATACCGAGACAGATGTATTCAAAACTTTCAGAAAACCACGTTTCGGGTGCTTCGATTTCAAAATATTCAGTATGGATATAAACGGATAATCCAATTCCTAAAATTAGTAATGGCAGATAACTTCTGTTTTTAAATAGAAAATCGCCTTGTGTTTTTAATTCTTCTTGTAATGCCATTTTGTTAAAATTTATAAGTGAAACCTATCATATGATTGCCTTCAAAATTTGAATATGTCAATTCCATATGTTCTTGTTGATACTCTGTTGTAAAAAGCAAATTACTTCCCAAACCAATAGCTGCGCCAGCCACAACATCAAGTATATCGTGCTTTTTACTGTCAATCCTACTTGCTGCGGTAAATCCTGCCAAAGCATAAGATGGAATGGCATATTTAAAACCATAACGTCTATGCACGTAACCTGCGCTATGAAAAACAGTTGAAGTATGACCTGATGGAAACGAGTTATCGTTACTCATATCTGGACGTGGTTTATTTACAGCATACTTTAACCCATAAGAAACTCCTACAGTAAGCAAAAGTCCTTTTGTAAATTGCCAAGCACCTTTTTCATCTCCAATTATAAAACTTGTAGCTAAAGTTGTTGCTGGTAGAGCAATTAATATGACATCACCTATTTTTTGAGTAGTTCCAATTTCGGGTTTAGTTTCGCTTGTGTCCTGCGCTTGTAGTTGCAAGGTTGCAAAACTTAAAAATAAGCATCCAATTATCGTTAGAATGTGAAGCGAAAAATTGTATTTCATTAATACGTGTTTGAATTGTTAGTTCAAATAACGTAAGATTTTTGAAGTAAATTTTAACACATAGGTGCAGAACAATTTATCTGCACAAATTGCACTTTTTAGAGAAGTGTTTTCTTGTATTGAGTAGGTGTTAAACCCTTGTATTTCTTGAATATTGCATTAAACGAGGACTTTGAGTTGAAACCAACATCTGTGGCTATTCCCAAGAGTGTAAAATGATTATTCTGGTCGTTTTTTAGGCGATTTATAAATTCTTCAACACGATATTCGTTTATAAAATCTTGAAAACTTGTATCCATATACTCGTTCAAAACTTCAGAAATATATTGACGTGGAATATTCAATTTTTCGGAAACATCGACAATGGATAATTTGTTGTTGAGATATAATTTATCGATTTCCATTGAGCGAACTAAATCTGCTTTGTATTGTTCTATAAGTTTTGAATTGAGATTGGAATTTTTGTATTTGCTCATTTCCGTTCTTGGTAAAATATCTTTGTTTTTTCCTAATAACTTAAAAGCTATAAAATAAAATAAGAATGCAATGACCAACAAAAGATAGGTGTTGAAGTTTTGGTCATTGAATAAAGGCAATTCTGCCATTCCAAAAGTCTTTAGAATATCGTTTACCGATGAAAGCGCAAATAAAATTGCAATGGGAATAGCAAAATATATAATCCAATGTTTATTTTTGTTCGTGATTATCGAGTAAATAATCGCTAATAAATAAAACAAAAATGCCAATTCAGATGCAATCTCAAAGATTTCTACGAGCAGATTTTCTTTAACAAGGTTGATTTCAATTCCCTCAATTGTAAAATAGATAATATTTGGAATAAAGAAAAGGCAATCAAGTTTGGCAAATTTGTCCTTTCCACTTTTATAATAGCGAAAAAATAAAAATAGAAATGTTACAAAAAGTGAACTATCGAATAGAAACCAATCTGTGTCTTGAACGAAAATATTGTTTTCATCGTCACCAGCAATGTAAAGCAAAACGGAAAGCAGACTACCAAATAGTAACCAAAATGTAGCTTTTTTGTAGTCTTTACGATTGATAAACAAAACGGAAAGGACAAAAAGACCTTGTAACAAAGCAATAATTTGGAGAGTTTTAAGCATTTATTTTAATTAACATTCGGCAAGGTATTAAATTTTGTGACTTCGATTACCATTCCATACACTTTTACGCCACCTACATAAGCCAACGCAAAAAAGAGTATTCCATTACATTGTAAAAGAAACATTTTGCAAGAAAACTTTTGAGAAACTTTAGTACTTTTAAAGAAAATTTAATGAAAGCAGATTAAAATTGGAATGAAAGGCTTGTGATAAAACCGTAAGTAAAAGTATAAATGAAAAGTCTGTGCTAACCGCAAGGTTTGTGCTGAATATACTGTGTACAACAACGTATATAGCTCATAGCTAGACAGTTGCTTAATAGAAGTTAAGGTTTATTTGCGAAGTTCGCCACATTTTTTAATTTAACTTTTTGAAAATAAGATAAAAAGAAAATTAAAAAATGTGGCTTGTGCTTAACCGAATGGAAACAGCTCATTTGCACGCTACGAGCCATATACATCAACGTTGGCAACAAGCTGAAAAACAGAACGCTGAAAAATGATAGAAGTCAAAATTGAAGTCTACGACAAAAAAGAAAAAGTTACGACTTCTCTTTATGTTGAACAATTATCTGAAAACCAATTTCGGATGATTGACAACGACTTATTTAATAATCAATTGACTTTAGGAGCGGAATTTGAAACTAAAATCAACTCTGAAAACAAACACGAAGTTGTAAAAATCATAAAGAAATCGGAATTTATTACCCGAAGATTTGGACTAACACCAAACTATAAAGAATCTGATTATCGAATGCTCGGAGAGGAATTAACAAAAAGAGGCGGATTTTGGCAAGTTGATTTTGGAAGTATTGCAACTGTGAATATTCCAAAAAATTTTGAGTTTGATATTAGCCAAATTATTAAAGAATTAGAATTAGTAGAAATAGCAGATTAAAAATGCAATGAAAATCAATCTGAATTTCTAAATTTAAAACATTATAAAACTGAATTAGGAATTTGGAGAAAATGAATTTGACCGAACAAACAAAAGCCAGTTGCCAACACCGTATATAAGCTATGGCTTGGTCTGTGCCCATTTGGAAAATCTATGGATTTCCCAAAGTTAGTTTATATTTGGAGAGGTTTGTGTTAAAACACGCCACAGCTCATATACATAAACGTTGGCAACAATTACGGAATAAATAACAAAAGTTCACTTAATTAGTGAACTTTTGTTATTTATTTGTATCTTTGCACTATGATAACAGAAAACTATGGAAATAAATTTCGAGAAAGATTATCTCAAAGAACTATACGAAAATGGTAAGGCTCGAAGCAAAAAGCATAGGTTTCAACCGAATGTTATCAAAAAGTTCATACAAACAATAGATAAATTAAGAGTTGCAAAAAACACAGAAGAGTTATATCCAATTAGAAGTTTAAATTATGAAAAACTTATTGGCGATAAAAAAGGATTGGAGTCTGTTCGAGTGGATGGCAAGTATCGAATAGAATTTATTACCACACTAGAAGGAGAAG
This sequence comes from Nonlabens sp. Ci31, assembly GCF_012974865.1. NCBI lineage: Bacteria > Pseudomonadati > Bacteroidota > Flavobacteriia > Flavobacteriales > Flavobacteriaceae > Nonlabens > Nonlabens sp. Ci31. The sequence goes on from NZ_CP043633.1 coordinate 3,200,397, forward strand.
AACCTAATAGTATTACAATATGCTCAATTATTGAATTGAGTAATCACTACAAGTAATTACTACAAGAAAACACAGGGAAAATGGCAACAAACAAAGTTTTAACACCAGCACTAGCGACACATCCAGGAGTTTTAATTAAAGATGAATTAGACGCGACACCTGATTTAAACCAAAGAATATTGGCAAAGGAATTAGATGTACAACCATCATTTTTAAATGAAATCATCAAAGGAAAACGACCAGTAACAGCAGATATAGCAATTTTATTAGAAAAGATATTAGGTATTTCAGCGGATTATTGGATGAAATTTCAATCTCAATACGAGATTGATAAGGCAAGAGTTAAGCAAAAAAACATTAAAAAAGTAAGAAATATTGAACTATGGAGCATTATCAAAGAATATGTTCCTGTTCGATATTTTAAAAAACATAAATATTTAAATGACAATATTGAAAGTGATATAAAAACAATAAAGAACATCTATGAAGTAGAAACTATTGATGGTCTAGTATCTTCCTTTTCTAAAGATAAATTTGCATATTATCGTAAATCGGATAAATTAAAAATTGATGATAAAAATATGTTCGCTTGGAGTTCATTAGCTCAATATGAAGCTAAAAATCAAAAAACGAATACTTTTAATTTTGACAATCTAAACCAACTCTGTAAAAATCTAAATAACATATTTTACGATAATTCTGAAACACCAGAAAGAGTTAAAACTGTACTTAATCAATTTGGAATTAAAATGTTGCTAATTGATAAGCTAGAGAAAACACCTATTGACGGATTCTCTTTTTGGTCAGAGCAAAATCCAGTGATTGCATTGACTTTAAGACATAATCGGATTGATAATTTTGCTTTTACAATTATGCACGAAATTGGACATATTGATTTGCATTTGAGAAATGATAAGGACAGAAAATTTATGGACTTAACTAGAAAACAGAATTTAAATAAATGCGAACAGGAAGCAGATAATTACGCTCAAGAAAAATTAATTTCAAAACAGATATGGCAAGATATTTTAGAAAATCACAATCCACTTAATGACGAAAAAATTATAGGTTTAGGAGATCAACATAGAATTAATCCAGCTATTTTACTAGGTAGAGTTTGTCACGAAATGAATTACTACGCGATAAAAACTACGATAGATAAAAAAATGAAATAACTGTTGCCAACACCGTATATAATTTATTGCTATTTCTCGCCTATTTACGAAAATTCCGCTGGAATTTTCTATCTGTGATTTGTTTGCTAAATTAGTTACTTAAACACGCAACAAACCATATACCAAACGTTAGGGTGCATTTAAAAAGACATGAAAGAAAAAATTGAAATACCAGCGATTCACGACAAAGAGTTCATGACTATTCTGAAAGATTTAGGATTATTTGAATCGATAGAATCAAAACAAGCTAACTGTATTAATTGCAATGAGCTACTTACATTTGAAAATATAGGAGGAATCAAAATCATTGAAAATTCCCCAAAGTTAATTTGTGACAACTCAGAATGTTTAGAACAATGAATGAATTTATAAAACTATTTGGAGTCTATGGATTACCTACAGTTTGCCTAATTGTATTTCTGTTTTTAATCGTCCAAGACCCAACACGTGGCGAGAAACTACAAGCTTTAGTAACCAAACCATTCTATAGAATGTGTAGATGGTTTTCAAAGACACACATTTCTTCTGAAGTTTCTTCTTCACTAAACATGTTCTATAACAACAAAATTTTCAATCTTTTAGTTGACAAAAACAAACCTCAGATAAAAATTAAATGGGTTACCGAGTCGGAAGACCCTGCTTTCACAAAAGAGGGCAATATTATACTACGCCTTAAAGAAGAAAAAGACCAAACAAGAAACATTCTCAATGCTGCAAAATTCTCATTACCATTAATAATTTGTCCACTAGTTAGGAGTAATATTCACCATAGTTACAGTACTGCATTAGATTTGACACTAATGAAAAAGTTGTCAAACAATATGGGGAGACATGGGAAAGCAATATTTAAACAATACTTCTTAGATCCAGAGACATCACAAGATAAGACACTAGGAGTGCTTATTCAAAGGTTAGTAGAGCTTGATAATCATGGTTTTTTTATACCTGTTGTCTTAAATGAATTAGAAATTATAGGAGAAGGTCTCTATGCCGACTCAAACCCTAACGACTATACTTCGGAAGCAATAAAATTTCTCGAATACTTATTAGAAATTGTAAACAGGAAAATTGGTGATGAAATCGAATTAAACTATACTGAAAAACCTTTTTCTGTAGGAACTATGCTACTTGCTAAATCTCATAGAGCAGATACACAAGGATTAAGACCGTATCTCAAACGCCTTCAAATCAAAATTGACAAAGGGATTCAAAGCATTTACATAATTTCATTTCCAAATTCCTATGTATTTTTTGATAAACTAATCAAAACATTGAGGAGTCACGAATCTCTAAATATCGAAAAATTAATTAATACCGTTGATTACACAATTAATGAAACTAATAAAAAAACAAATTTCAAAATAGCTATTATAAGTAGCAATAACATTTTCTCAAATGACAGTTTTAAAGAAAGAATTATAACAAATAATATTGAAGAAGGAAAAAGATATGAAGGTACTGTCGAAGATGTTTCTGAAAAAGAGGCCCTAATTAACCTGCACGGTTTAAGAGCATACATTAAATATCGAAACTGTTCATGGAACTATCCAACTAGCTGTAAGGATTTTTTGGAATTAAACAAAGAATACGAATTTGAAGTTGAAACAATTGAGTGGGAAACGGGGACGATATTTTTGAGCAGAAAATTCTTAGAACTAGATCCTTGGGCATTAAAAACCCCACCAAGTAATGGTGATGAAATAAAAATAAAAGTTTATTCAAAGCTTAACAACAGACTGCTTTGTTTCTACGATGAAAAACTACCTGTTTTACTCCCAATAACGGAACTATCATGGCAACCCAATAACATTGACAGTGAAGTAATAGATTTGATTGGTACGGAATTAATTGTTGAAGTAATTCAGGTCGACACAGATAAGAAAGAAATTATTGTTAGTAAAAGGGAGTTAGTAACTGACCCTTGGCCAGACATACACACTGCCTATCCTATCGGTAAAGAAATCCACGGTAAAGTTTGTGAAATACAAGAACATTATGTTAAGGTAAAAATTGATGAATCCATTATTGCTATACTACCAAAAGAATCATTACAAAAAGCGGGTTATGAATACTCCGATTTTCAGAATAATTTGGTCGTAGATCAAGGATTAGACTTATTCGTTTCAAAAGTTTTTATCGCTAAAAAGAAAATGAGAGTTGATTTGAGAAGAAATAAAAACGCACCCTAACAAAGAACTGAGGTAAAAAACAACCTTTTTCTTCATTAATTTTGAGACACTATTATCCTAGACTCAGAGATTCAATTGATTGATTCTTTGAGTTTTTTATTGTAAATTTTTCTAATTATCTAGGCAAGACAGAAACGTAAGTTTCGTCATAAGGTCTTCCAGATTTTGCGATAGCGAAACACTGTTTAATTAGCTTATTTGCAACAGCAATTAGCGCTAGTTTTTTGCTTTTACCTTTGTTCACTATTCGCTCATAAAGTTCTCGACACGCTTTGTTGTACTTACAGGCATTAAAAGAACATAAAAACAATAGATTACGAAGCTTTCTATTACCAACCTTACTTATCCGTGCCCTGCCTCTAACACTGCTGCCAGAGACTCTTGTCGTTGGTGTAATGCCTACATAGCTGCATAACTGCGAGGCTGTTTCAAACTTAGAAAAACCATCTGTAACGATGATTAAAAATAAAGCAGTCTTCTGGCCTATTCCTGGTACAGAAGTTAGCAAGGTGAGCTGTTCTTGCTGCTCCTCTTTTACTAGGGAGAGAATCTTTGCTTCAATTTTTTTAATCTCGGTATCATAATACTTCTTAGTTCTTCTCAAAGATTGATATGTGAACTTTGACGGTATCCCTAAAACCTCTTCTCCGTGCATTTTATTCTTTGTAGCAGTGCGGTGTTTTATATAATTATCTAGGGTTCTAAATAATTGCAAACATTCACTCTGAACATCTGTTAAGGCATTATACAAAGGAACCTCGTTAATTATTCCATACTCACAGATCATCTTTGCATCGCTTTTATCTGTCTTAACTTTTGCTAATTTCATTTGTATAAAACGCTTTACAGACAAAGGATTAACAACAGAGACTACCACTTCATTTTTGTAAAGAAACTGAGCAAGTCGATAATGATAATAGCCCGTAGCTTCCATAACTACTAAGGATTCCTTAGGTAAGTCTTTAAGAAATTTCTTAAAGCCAGTCGCATCGTTTTTATACTGATTGTGCCCCGAACTACTGCCGTGCACATCAAAAACATCTTTACTGATGTCAACTCCATAAGTTTCTTTATATTTATTCATAAGAATTGATTTATGAAAGAACCAGCTACTGGTATTACATCGACTTGAAAACGAGATCTAAAGTCTCACAGAACTGATCGTAATTAAAGTAGTAAAAGAGAGAGGATTATCAATGTTGTCGAAGTCTGAAGCTTCACCGTATATAGTAACCTTAATTCTCTCCTTTGTTCTTTCTGATTAATAACTAAAACTAGGTGTTTTAATATAAATCAAACTTAAGCCGTATAAAAATAATAGGGCAATTGTTGCTTAAACCAATGGTAAAAATACTTTTACGAGGTCGTCAAATTTTTAAATTTGGCTTATTTAGAAAATAATAATAAGAAAAATTTAAAAATTCGGCTTGTGTTTAACCGAATGGTAGTTGCGTTTTTTCAGCCCTACTATTCTTATACAAACCGTTGGCAACAAGCTAAAGAAACATTCGAATGAAAAACATAATACTAATTTTAATACTTACACTAATCTCAACAATTGGAATAAGTCAAAATGAAAGGACACTTTATATAGTGGACTCAATTCCAATAATTGAAGAACCAAAAGAAGGATTTGGGACTTTGACTGAAAATGAAATTGATAGAGTTGATGTTTTGAAAGACAAACAAGCTATAGAAAAAGCTGGGTACAAAGATTTGGACGGAATAATATATGTCTTTACAAAAGAATATGCGAAAAGACCTGATAGTATTAAAGCAATTCCGACAACTAAATCAATGACTAAAAATAATGCCACTTGGTATTTAAAAGATAGTTCAACACCATATTCTGGAAAATTTATTGACTATTATCTGATTGGAAAAAAACAAGGCGAAGGAATGTTATTTAATGGTAAATTAAAAGGCAAACGCCTACTCTATCATATAAATGGAAATGTTTCAGACGAAATTGAATATCAAAACGGTATTTCAAATGGACTTGAACAAAGATTCTACGAAGATGGAACATTAATGCAAAAAGGCAGTTTTAAAAATGGTAAAGAAGTTGGAGTTTGGGAAATGTATCATCAAAACGGACAATTAAAACAGAGGTCTACATTTAATGAAAATGGAAAAATGGATGGAGAATTTCTTTCTTATTATTCGACGGGAAAGGAAAAAGGAAATAATGCTTATAAAAATGGAATTTATCAAAAAGATAAAACAACTGTTAAGATATACGAATATTACAATCAAGCCCAAGATTTGTACAAACAAGGAAATTTTAAATCAGCAATAAAAAAATATACAAAATGTATCGTATTACAAGAAAATTGGGCTGACGGATATTTTGCGCGCGGAACTGCAAAAATGAATAATTTAGAGTTTGATGATGCAATAAGTGATTTTAATAAAACACTAGAAATTGAACCATATTTCACAAATGCTTATTCTAATCGAGCTTTTGCGATAATTAGAAAATATGAATTTGGAAATAGTCGGACTTTATCAAAATCGAAAGACATTCAAATAATTGCTTCAAAAGAAACTGAAATTCCAAAATCGGAGTTAACCAAAGTCTGTATAGATTTGAATAAAGCTGTTTCGCTTGGAGATGACAATTGGATGGTTTTGGAGGCAGTAAAAAAACATTGTGCCGAATAAAGCCTGTTGCCAACAACGTATATAGCTCATAGCTAGTCAGTTAATTAATCGAAGTTAAGGCATATTTGGAAAGTCGCCAAATTTTTAAATTTGGCTTATTAGTAAAAAAAGATAATAAGAAAAATTTAAAAATTCGGCTCGTGCTTCATCCGAAACTAATTGTTTAATTTGCACGCTACGAGCCATATACAGAGACGTTAGGGTGCATATAGGTACGGTAAAGGGACATCCTTTACAAAGTTAAAGGGACATAGTTTACACTTTTAAGATTCATAAATTACATGAAAAAGTAATTTATCATGGTCTGGAAAGCAAAAACTAAAATGGAACAAAAAGTAGAATTTATTCACGAATGGTTAACTCAAAAGTACACCATCACAGAACTTCGTAGGTCATTTAATATATCTCGACCTACCGCTTACAAGTTGATTTCTAGGTATGAAAAAATGGGACTATCGGGATTAATTGAGCAAGAAAGAGCTCCAATTAATCACCCCAACAGAACCAATCATAAAGTTGAAGATTCAATCTTAAAATTAAAAAATAAACACATGCTTTGGGGAGCGAAGAAAATTCGCATTTTGTTGTTTAAACAGTATACTGAAGAACTTATTCCAAGTGTGGTTACTGTTCACAACATCCTTTCTAAAAATGGCCTAGTTAAACCTCAAAAGCGAAGCAGAAGAGTCAAGCCTGTATTTCCCATTTTCGACCCTAAGAAATGTAATGAAGTTTGGAGCGCAGACTATAAGGGAAAGTTTTTAATGGGAAATAAAATATACTGCCATCCGCTCACTATTGCCGATTCAAAGAGTAGGTTTTTGTTTACAGCAAAAGGGCATTATAAAGAAAACTTTCTCTCTGTTAAGCAAGAGTTTACAAAGGTTTTTAGAAAGTATGGCATTCCTAAACAGATACATACCGACAACGGAAGTCCCTTTGGATCTGTAGCTGCTATTCAAAGATATACCAGGCTATCCTATTGGTTTATTGAATTGGGAATAGACCCGGTTTATTCCGACCCAGCACGACCAGACCAAAACGGAAGACACGAACGTATGCACCGTGATTTAAAGGCAGCTTGTGCCAAACCCTCATCATTTGATTTGAAGGCACAACAACGTAGCTTAAATCGGTTTGTAAAAGAATATAATCACATTAGACCTCATGAAGCTTTAGGAATGAAAACCCCCGCAGATTGCCATGATTTTTCTAATAGACCATACCCTGAGAAAATCTCAAAATATGATTACCCATCAAAAATGAAAGTGATGAAGGTATGCCAAAATGGAGCCATGCGGTGGAAGTCATATTATTGGGTATATTTAACTGCTGGACTTAAGGGAAAATACGTCGGTGCTGAAGATCAAGGAAATGGAATTTGGAGAGTATTTTATAGAGATGTATTTTTAGGTTATTTTAATGAAAATAAAATAAGAGATAAACAAGTATCAATTAGACTAAGTCAAAATCTAGTGTAAAGCATGTGACTTTAACTTTGTAAACTATGTGCCTTAACGAACATTTAAAATAAGACCGTGAAAGAAAGAATAATCGGAATTGATATCGCAAGAGCATTAGCAGTTATCGGAATGATAATCGTTAATTTTAAAGTCGTACTTGGCGAAAATGGATTGAGTTGGGTAAAATCATTTGCGAGTGCTTTTGATGGAAAGGCAGCAGCCACTTTTGTTGTTTTAGCAGGCGTTGGACTTGCTTTAATGACAAATTCTGCATTGAAAAATAATGATAGCCAAAAATTAAAAACTTCCAGAATAAGAATTGCAAAAAGAGCCTTGTTTCTTTTCATTGTTGGTCTTTCATATATTGTAATTTGGCCAGCGGATATTCTGCATTTTTATGGAATTTATATGCTTGTTATTTTACTTTTACTAACAAGCAATGAAAAGACTATTTTAATGTCGGCAATTGCATTAATACTGCTTTATCCATTATTAATTGGCTTTTGGAATTACGAAACAGGTTGGAATTTTGACACTTTAGATTATTTCGATTTTTGGACATTTAATGGATTTTTTAGAAATCTATTCTTCAATGGTTTTCACCCAGTAATTCCTTGGACTGCTTTTATGCTTTTTGGTTTTTGGTTTGGCAAACAAGACTTGAAAAGTGACCAATTTATCAAAAAAGCATTTTGGATTAGTTCAATTTCTTTTATTGTAATTCAAATTTTATCACACTTGTCAATTTCATTTTTATCAGATGGAAACGAACAAACAATAAGTGAATTATCAGAAATTATTGGAACCAACCCAATGCCACCATTGCCAATTTATATGTTTAATGGAATTGCAATTTCCATATCAATAATATCAGCCTGTATCATAATCGGAAAAAGATTTTCAACAAACAAAATACTTTTGGCTCTAAATAAAACTGGGCAACTTGCTTTAACTTTTTATGTGGCACACGTAATTATTGGAATGGGAATTATTGAAGCAATTAACCCAGGAAAAATGGGAAATTATCCAATAGAATTTTCAGTAGCGTATGCTTTAATTTTTAGTATATTATGTGTATTGTTTGCAACTTATTGGCTGAAAAGCAGAGAAAATGGACCTGTAGAATGGATAATGAAAAAAATAATCCAATAGAAAAACTGGCTACAACAAAGAGCTAAGTTTAAATCCAAGTAAATACTATTTTAATTTTGGGTAAAAAAATTGCCTGGCATTGTTGAAGTAGCATAAATCTCCTTTGTCGATTTATTGCCAATTCAACAAGCTATTTAACAACATCATTTTTATTTAACAACATCTAATTTTTTAGAGCACTGCGATAAGTTGCATCATAGGGGATGCCTGACTTTGCAATGGCAAAGCTCTGGCGAAGTAGTTTATTACTTACTGCAAGTAAAGCTAGTTTTTCACTTTTCCCCTTTGTGACTATCCGTTCATACTGACAACGGCAAGCCTGATTATATTTGCAAGCTGAAAATGAACACATGAATAACAGGTGGCGCAAGCGCTTATTGCCTACTTTGGAAATTCTGCTCCTTCCCCTTATACTAGTGCCTGATCTGCGCTCCGTAGGAGTAATTCCGGCATAACTACAAAGTTGTGAGGCCGTCTCAAATTTTGAGAAACCATCGGTCACAACAATTAGAAACAACGCTGTCTTTATTCCTATTCTAGGTATACTTTTTAACAACTTGACTTGCAGGCTATGCTCTTGCTTTACCAATTCCATAAGCCGCTGCTCCATTAATGTGATCTCTACCTTGAGAACCTTTAATACTCTGTTTAAAGAGTGATAGACAGCTTTTGAAGGTTTACCCAAGGTTTCTTCTCCATGCAGCTTATTCTTTATGGCTGTTCGTTTTTTCTCGTAGTGTTCTAAAAGACTATAGAGCTGTAAACATTCCGCTTGTGTATCATTTAAAGGATTGTATATACTTACATCAGTGACCTGTGCATAAGCACAAATTGCCGCAGCATCAGCTTTGTCGGTTTTAACCTTGGCCAATTTCATCTGAATGAATCGCTTAACCGATAACGGATTTACAACCGAGCAAGATATTCCTGAAGCCGAAAGAAACTGAGCCAAACTATAATGATAATAACCCGTTGCCTCCATTACTACTAGCGACTCTGCATCCAAAATCTTTTTAAACTTCGAAAATCCCTTCGCCTGATTACCATACTGGTCATGATTCCCTTCATTATCAACTACATCAAATGAATCTTTACTAATGTCAACTCCGTAAATTCTCTTATATTTATTCATAATTATATGTTTTACGAAAAGAATAAATATCTGTTATCCAACATCCTAAAAACGAGGTCTATGCCTCACAGAACTAAACGGATTAATAGATAAAAGCAGCAGGGATTATCATTGTTGACGAAGTCTAATGCTTCAGCGTATATCCTAACCTTTTTCTGCTGCTTAGTTCTTTTCTGTTTATACTTTAAATTTATGATAATTAAAGGGAAACAAACTTAGGATGTATATAAGCTATGGCTTGGTCTTTGCCCATTTGGAAAATTTTCGGATTTCCTAAAGTTAGTTTATATTTGGAAAGGTTCGTGCTGAAACACGCCACAGCTCATATACATAAACCTTGTAAGTAATGCTCGAAATCCGTCTTCGCATAAAAATTTGTTTTGTAAAAAAAAGTAAATAATAGTTTACCTTTGGAGTCTGAATCAAAGCGAAACTGAATGAAATGTTCCCAACTTTATCGAATATTAACAAAAGACGGTTGGTATGCGGTATCGCAAAAAGGTTCGCACGCTAAAATGCGACACGAAACGAAAAAAGGAACGATTATTTTTCCGAACCACGGAAGTCAAGAAATAGGTAAAGGATTGGAAAATAAAATTCTAAAAGACGCTGGAATTAAAAAATAGTATTATGGCAAAGAAGAAAAAAATAACAATGACAGTTGAAAAAACAAATACTGGATTTTCTGCCTTTTCAGCGGACTATCCAATATTTACGACTGGACAATCAATTCCCGAATTGATTAACAATACTTACGAGGCGACCGAATTACATTTTGAGGACGAAAAAATAAAAGTTGACCCAACCGACATCGGATTTGAAATAGATTTTAAGCAGTTCTTTAAATTTTATAAAGTTTTAAACGCTAAATTTCTTGCCGAGAAAATTGGAATGAACGCTACCCTACTTTCTCAATATGTTTCAGGAACTAAAAAACCATCAGCGAAACAGACCGAAAAAATTTTAAACGGAATACACCAAATTGGACAGGAATTGAGCGGAATAAATCTATTACAAACGGCATAACAGAACGCAAAAAACACTACTTACAATCGAGTAGACGGCTGACAGTGAAATAACTGCCAGTACGCCTCTCACACCACCGTACATACGGGTCTCGTACCTGCCTGCCGGCAGGCAGGTACGGCGGTTCGTAATTCATCACACCAAAGCTCTTTTCAGCCTTGATACTATCCCCTAATTTAAGCATAGGCTACAACTTGCGCTCCTATGCGAATTTTGAAGAGAATTACGTTCCGTCCTTCCTCAATTGTGAGACCTGTAGGTTTTTCCTACCTCGTTTCCCTTAAGTACTATGACTTCTGCTGACTTCTCCATTATACCAACTCGTGGTTATCCCCTGCGCCTGCTGGCCCGTTCGCTAAAATGATTTACCAAATCATTTTTTGACACTCCGTCCTCCAGGTAATGGCATCTTCTTTCACTCAATTCCTGCCGTATCTACATAGATGCACTTTTGGTACTCTTTGGGCGTTACAATGATGTGCTTGCTTACCCAAGTAAATAGGCCTCTGTATACGGTTTCTGCTTGGTTTATCCTGAGCGTAGCCGAAGGGTCAGTACCGAGTTTTGTAGTCTCGCTTTCTTCAGATGTAACCTCACGCTTACCAGCCTTGCGACTTACTAATGCTTCCAGACGTTACTCCAGCGCATCCACGAAGAAAGGGATAAAGGGTTCCCTTTCTGATGTCTTGCACCCTATAAATTAATAACTTACTTTACAGTAAGGTAAAGATGCCCATACTGGGCACACACAATGGCTATATGTAATTGCTGGTTCTCGCTTAGTTTGGAAATTCCTGCGGAATTCCCATCTTGGTGTGTACTTGCGAAGTTTATTGCTAAACCACGCAACTACTCATAGCCGAGACCGTTACCATTTATTAAAAAAACATTCATCAGTAGTTCAACATTTGAGAACTAATCATATATTTGTGCTATAATTGAATTGATGAAACGAATAATTGCAAAAAGTACACTTCGGGAATATTGGGAAATACACGCTGATTCCGAACAGTATTTGAAAACTTGGTATGATACAGCTAAAAGTGCCAAATGGTTTTCACCAAATGATGTAAAACAAACTTACATCAACGCAAGCATTCTAAAAGATAGTCGAGTAGTTTTCAATATTAAAGGAAATTCTTACAGACTGATTGTAAAGTTCAATTATGAAAAGCAATGGGCGTTTATTCGTTTTATCGGCACACACGCTGAATATGACAAAATAAATGCAGACACGATTTAAAAATAATATTATGAATGTAAAGCCAATTAAATCTGACAAAGATTACCGGAATGCTCTCGAACGTTTGGAAGTGATTTTCGATGCGCCAATGGACACAAAGGAAGGCGACGAAGCGGAAATTCTTTCATTGGTTATCGAGAATTATGAAAACGAACATTATCCAATTGAAGCACCTGACCCAATCGAAGCGATAAAAATCCGAATGGAAGAATTGAATATGCGACAAAAAGATTTAGTTGGAATTATCGGCGGGAAAAGTCGAGTATCAGAAGTCTTAAACCGTAAGAAAAGATTGACTGTTGATATGATTAGGGAATTGGAGCAAATCTTACAAATATCTGCTTCTGTGCTTGTGAACAACTATAAACTGGCGAATTGAAAAATAACAAAGGGCAATCGAGTGGATGGCTCCGCCATCAAATGACGGAGTGCACCCCTCACACCACCGTACATACGGGTCTCGTACCTGCCTGCCGGCAGGCAGGTACGGCGGTTCGATAATGAAACTTATCGTTTATAGTATTCAGTTAAACTAACATAACCCTTCCTCTTCAACCGTTTGATGGTAATAGTGGTACGTAGGATAGGACTTTGGGCAACCGCCCATTCTCCCATTCGTGTACGACTCCATGCATAGGCATGTTCTTGGTCAATTCCTAAACGAATCAGATTTTTCCGTTTCCGTTCTAGTTTCTTCCAATGATGCCAGATGCAATACCGTAATCGGTTTCTTAGCCACTCTTCTAACTTTTTAAGTTTAGCTTGAATGGATCCGGTCTAAAGTAATTTATCCAACCACGTATCAACAGATTGATACGGTCGATACGTTTTTCAAAACTTGCGGGTATTGTCTTTTTGGTAAGGTATTTAAGCTTTGCTTTGAATTCCTTCCATTTGGACGGTTTTACCACTAGTTGATATCTACCTTTTTCTCCTTTCTTATAGGTCGGCACAAAACCAAACCCGAGTACTTGGAAACTTAAAGGTTTACGTATGCCACTTTTCTCCCTGTTTATCGGCAGTTGGAGTTTGTCTTTCAGAAACTTGTAGATACTGTTACCTACACGTTTTGCTGACTTTTTACTCTTAACATAGATACTGAAATCGTCGGCATATCTTACATATCGGTGTCCTCGTTTCTCTAATTCTTTATCCAACTCATTGAGCAGGATATTGGAGAGCAATGGACTTAAGGGCGAGCCTTGTGGCGCACCCTTTTTCCATTTGTGTAATTTACCGTTGATTAGTATCAGAGCTTTGAGAAATGAACGCAGTAGCCTTATCGTTGGTCTGCACTTCACCTTTCTGTAGATCAATTCCAAGAGGTTATAGTGTTCCACTTCATCAAAGAAACTCTTTAAATCCATGTCTATTATATCCCTATAACCTGAATTGATATTTTCAAGGCTCAGTGCGATTGCCTGATGGGCACTGCGCTTTGGTCTGAATCCATAACTATGCTGTTGAAAGTCTGGCTCGAATACGGGTTGCAGTACTTGGTGTAGTGCTTGTTGAAAGACCCTGTCCACAACTGTGGGAATGCCGAGTAATCGTTTCCTGGCGTTGCTTTTGGGGATCTCAACGCCCAGTATCGCAGACACCTGATACGTCTCTGCTTCTATCTGCTGGATATATCGTTTACCCTGAGTCTGCAGTATGGATTTAAGTTCAGTTATGTGAACTCCATCTATCCCTGCTGACCCCTTGTTGCGATACACCCGCTGGTAGGCATCGTTTAGATTCTTTTTACTTGTTAACTGTTTAATCATTACTACTAAATCTGACTTGCTGTCTCGCTTAATCAAAGGCTATTGTTTTACTGGAAGACTATCCGTAACGTAAAACCACTCCCAAGTTTATTAAAGACCATTATCGTTCTGTGCTTCGCCAACCTATCAGGTAGTTGACTACTATGACTCTGCTGACTTCTCCATTATACCAACTCGTGTTTATCCTTCTGCGCCTGCTGGCCCGTTCGCTAAAATGATTTACCAAATCATTTTTTGACGCTGCGTCCTTCAGGTAATGGCATCTTCTTTCACTCCATTGCTGCCGTATCTACATAAATGCACTTTTGGTACTCTTTGGGCGTTGCAATGGTACTTCGACAAAGGCTCAGCAGAACTGTGGTTGCTTACCCGTGCAATTATGCCTCGTATACGGTTTCTGCTGGGTTGACCCTGAGCGCAGCCGAAGGGTCAGTACCGAGTTTTGTAGTCTCGCTTTCTTCAGATGTAACCTCACGATTACCACCCTTGCGACTTACTAATGCTTCCAGACGTTACTCTAGCGCATCCACGAAGAAAGGGATAAAGGGTTCCCTTTCTGATGTCTTGCACCCTCTAGATTAATTAACTACATTCCTGTGGTTAAAAAAGATGCCCATACTGGGCACACACACGAGTATAAACACAATAGCGGGTAAGTGCAAAAACCAAAAGTAATTTTATAAATTAAAGGTTAGTTATAAACTGAAAAGTAAGTGCATAAATCCCGCTACTGCGCTTATACCAAACGTTGGCAACAACTTTAAAAAACATCGAGATTGAAAAGAAACTTACTGATAATATTAATATTTATTTCTGCGAATATATTTGCACAAAATGAGCGATTTGAATTTTTGGATTATCAATTACGAAAGGGAGATTTTAATGCACTAAATGAAGTAGCTGAATATTTTGACAGTAAAACTGAATTAAATGAATATTTAGGATATCACATTCTTAAAAGCAATGAATCAAATTTAGCCAAAAGACTTGTTCGGGAAAATTCATTATTTCTTGATTCAGAGATAATTATAGACTCGACAACAACAAGTTCTGATTTTAAAAATTTTCTAAAAAACAACAGAAATAATATAACCTTTTCTAATCTTGCAAATGCTTTTTTAATAACACCATTTGACAAAAGAAAAACAGACTTTGAAATTATCGAAATAACAGACTTCAAATGGAATAATTTGAAAGTTAAGCGTAATGAATTATTAAATCTTGATTGGGTAAGAAAAAATGGAATCGATAGTTTAGTAAATTCAGGAAATCCTTTAGCCTTATTAAAAATAGCTTCAGTTCTGCTAAAAAACAGATATAGATTTGACGAATATTACGACAATGAAGATGTAATTAATTTAATTCAATTATTAACGAAATCTCAAATTGCTGTCCCAAACGAGAGTGGAGAATTGAGCTATCATTTAGATAAAGACTTTTATGAACAGTCAAAAATTAATTTAGTTACTTTTTTTGCAAACAATTATAAACAATATAGATGGGATGAATCAATTAACGCATTTAGTAACGATAAATTAAATCTTAAAGAAATAGATAAAGAAAAAATACTTTTTGAAATGCTGTCTAGTGAAAATGATACGATAGCACAAAATTCGTACATAAGTTTAACAAAATTAGAGCCACAAAGAGTCATCGAACTATCAGACCAATACAGGAAAGCGGATATTTCAGAAAATTATGTTCTACCTCAATTCTCTTTTAGATTCTTAAAACAATTGGTTCAATTAACGAATTACAGTAAAGATAATAATATTGACTTTGAGGGAAATGATACGCTTAAAAACCAAATTGAACTTCTAAAAACACAGCTAACCTTTAGCGAACGCAGAGAATTAGAAGACCAACTTATCAACTCATTGACATTGGACAATATTACAGCGTTTGAATACTGGTCTTTGATTTATCAAAAATCTTGGTCATTGACTTACTCGGCTGGAAGAGTTTTGGATAAATTCTACTCAAAAAACTGGAACGAATTAATAACTAACTCTAAACATCTTGAAACCTATTTTCTTAAATCTAGGTTATTTGATGACCTTGGGATAATTGGGTTTTGTAACAATTATTTAATCAAATTTCTTGATTCATCTCAAGAAACTGAAGCTTCTATTCAAAATTTAAGTTCGACAAATTCAAAAGTGCAAGGTCAAATTGAAAAAGCATTAGCAATTGCTAAAAAGACAATTGAATTCAAAGCAAAGGAAAAGAAAACTTGGAATGGAAATACATTTGATAGAGTTGATGATTTTGACAAATCCTTTAAAAAAATAAAAAAACTGTCTGACAGTTTAGAAGTATTTGAAGATGAAGTCTTATCTCTACTATCAAGAATCAAGTATTCTCAAATAGAAAAAGCATTAGAAACCGTTGAGAAACTTCCTCTTAAAGATTTTACTAAATATTCGTTTTTGGATAGAGATTTTGGATTTTCATTTATTGGAGATTTTAAGCAATCTGAAGTTCGAAAAGAATTCCTAGTTAATTATGGTAAATTCAGCGAACTAGATTTTCATAAGCATTATTTAAAAAATCGTGGAATCGAAATAACTAATACTAACGAAAATCTTGATTTTGATAAAATTTATGACATTCTTAAATATGATATTAAAACAGCATTTGTTGGTGGCGGAGGAAGTACAAAAGATAATGGTGTAAAGCTATAATAAAGGTTCTTGAAATTACTTTTAATACAGCATTAGATTTTCCAGATAAACTTTGTAGTTCAGACGGAATGTACGCCTGTAATCCACGTTCAAGGGCTAAAGAATGGATGAATTACTTGGAAGTAAATAATCATTTGAAAAAGGAACATAATGAACCCGTTTCATTTGCATATGAATAAAAAGCAGTTGCCAATCGAGTAGACGGCTGACAGTGAAATAACTGCCAGTACGCCTCTCACACCACCGTACATACGGGTCTCGTATACGGCGGTTCGTAATTCATCACACCAAAGCTCTTTTCACCCTTGATACTATCCCCTAATTTAAGCATAAGCTACAACTTGTGCTCCTATGCGAATTTTGAAGAGAATTACGTTCCGTCCTTCCTCAATTGTGAGACCTGTAGGTTTTTCCTACCTCGTTTCCCTTAAGTACTATGACTTCTGCTGACTTCTCCATTATACCAACTCGTGTTTATCCCTCTGCGCCTGCTGGCCCGTTCGCTAAAATGATTTACCAAATCATTTTTTAACGCTGCGTCCTCCAGGTAATGGCATCTTCTTTCACTCCACTGCTGCCGTATCTACTTAGATGCACTTTTGGTACTCTTTGGGCGTTGCAATGGTACTTCGACAAAGGCTCAGCAGAACTGTGGTTGTGTAGGCTTCCCTAAAAATAGGACAGTTATAAATTCGAATTTACTAACTTTAAATTCAAACTGTCACAATGAGAAACAGCAAATTTAACGAGAGTCAAATTATCAAGGCCCTCAAGGAAAATCAACAAGGTAGAACCGTAGGCGATATATCAAGAGAATTGGGTATCGACAAGAGCACCTTTTATTACTGGCGTAAGAAATACGGTGGTATGGAACAGCAAGAGCTTAAGCGTCTAAAAGAACTTGAAACAGAGAATAACAAGCTCAAACAGATGTATGCGGATGTTAGTTTAGACAATAAAATGCTAAAAGATATATTGTCAAAAAAGTTCTAAAGCCTTCCGACAAGCGAGTTCGTGTCAAATACCTTGTTAAAGAGTTCACCGTATCTATTTTACGTGCCTGTAAGGTTGTAGGTTTAAGTAGGTCAATGTGGTGCTATCAGAGCAAGAAAGATGACAGTGAAGTGATTGATAAGCTCACAGAACTTGCAGAATCTTATCCCACTAGAGGTTTTGATGAGTATTACCACAAAATCCGTCGTGAAGGCTTAAAATGGAACAGGAAACGTGTATTACGTGTTTATCGCGAGATGAAACTTAGTTTGAGACGCAAGCATAAAAAACGTTTGGTTAAACGTGTGAAACAACCTTTAGAAGTGCCTGCTGTACTCAATGAGTGCTGGAGTATGGATTTTATGAGTGATGCTCTTACTGATGGCAGAAAGCTTAGAGTATTTAATGTTATAGACGACTGTAATCGAGAAGCCTTAGCTATTCAAGCGGGATTATCATATCCAGCAAGAGCTGTTGTAGAAACGCTTGAATGCTTGAAAGAGGAAATAGGAACACCTAAGTATGTAAGGTGTGATAATGGGCCAGAATTTATATCTAAAACCTTTATGAATTGGTGTAAAAAGAACTTTATAGAAATTAAATATACACAACCTGGAAAACCAATGCAAAATGGATATATAGAACGTTTTAATCGTTTTTTTAGAGAAGATATACTAGACGCTTATTACTTCAATGACACATATCAATTACAAAAGATTAGCGATAACTGGAGAGAAGACTATAATTTTAACCATCCGCATAAATCACTAGGAAACAAATCCCCTAAGGAATATATGCCCAGATTTGATGAAGAATTTAAATTCTTCATCAAATCTGACCTAAATAATAATTATTTATCGAACTTTAGGGTGTCCTAAAAAGGGGAAGCCTACAGTTGCTTACCCGTGCAATTATGCCTCGTATACGGTTTCTGCTGGGTTGACCCTGAGCGCAGCCGAAGGGTCAGAACCGAGCTTTGTAGTCCTGCTTCCTTCAGTCCTATCCTCTCGGTTGACAACCTTGCAGCTTACTAATGCTTCAAGGCGGGCTCCCCTGAGCATTTGTCGAAGGGTTACCCCAGCGCATCCACGAAGAAAGGGATAAAGGGCTCCCTTTCTGATGTCTTGTACCCTCTAGATTAATTAACTACATTATTGTAGTTAAAGAGATGCCCATGCTGGGCACACGCAACCTGTATAAGCCATTGCTGGGTCTGTACTACTCTGGAAAATTCTTGGGAATTTTCCAGCGCAGTTTTGTACTTTTAATGGTTCGTGTGCGAGACACGCAACGGCTCATACACATAAAACGTTGACAACAAGTAAATAAACTGCACTTTCCTGAAATAGGTTGACTAAAAATTAATGAATACCCGTTCGTGAATCATTTTCTGCACAAACCTTTAAGTAAAGAAAAACTCCATGCTATTACCCTTGTATAATATTCTTGATCTTTATTTTATGACTAATTGAGGTACTAAAGAAACAGCAGTCTCATTTTGTGTTATGTTAAAGTTTATTAAATATGTATGTTACTTATAATAAAATTTTTGTGTCTTAAAATTATTAAGAATTGAACAAAATAATTAGAAATTAAATTTCATAATTAGAGAAGCAAAATTGCTGAAAAAATTTGAACTTTAGTTTTATCGTTTTAAATAACCTAATTTAATAAAAGTTGTACCGATGTCTGGTGAAACGAAGATCACGGGTAGTCAGGTTGCTGAGGTAGTTGTAAGGGCGCATGTCCTTTTCACCCGTTCGGACATGTGAAAAAAGCCTACGTCTCTATGTTTAAGGAGAATCAGTCACACAGCAATGAATCCAGCATCGGTCAATTTTTAATACTAATAAGGGAGCTGATAAAATTTATATAAGAGTCTCATTTACCTATGATACTATTGATTGTGAATGTGAAACAGATGAAAAACCAAAATTTTTAGGTATTGTAACTGTATTTGCAATTGTAATGATGGCTTTCCCATACTATTCAGGAATTTTTTACCCTAACACAGAAAAGCAAATAATCGTAGTTGATAAATCCGATATTAAAATAACGGAATTTAAAATCAGCGAAATGACCTGCGCGAATTGCGAAGAGCACGTTAATCATGAAGTACATAAACTCAACGGAATTGTGCACTCAATTGCTTTATACGAAAATGAAAATGCAATCATTGAATTTGACAGAACTAAAACCAATGAAACGGAAATTGAGAAAGCAATTAACTCAACAGGTTACACAGTAACCGACAAAAAGAATTTAAAAGTAGCATATAAAGACAGTAAAGGAAAAACCAGAATGGCGGCTAAAACAACATCTGAAATTTGTGAAGGAATCGGAAAAGGAGAAAATGAATTATCTTTTATGGCTGAAAACGTAGATTTTCATAATATAACATTTGAATAAAAATACGATTTGCCAACACAGAACTGAGGCGATAAGCAACCTTTTTCTTCATTAATTTGAGACACTAATCTTCTAGGCTCATGGGTTCATAAAACTGATTCTCTGAGCTTTTTTAATGGATTTTCCGCTATTTATTTAGGCAACACAGAAACCTAACTTTCATTATATGTCCTACTGGATTTTGCTGTAGCAAAACATTGTTTGAGTAGCTTGTTGCTACAGCGATTAAGGCCAGTTTCTTGTTGCGCATTCCTCTCACTTTTTACCTCGCTCGTCGGATGCAAGGTTAACAATACACTCGAAGATCTTTTTGCATGCCTTATTGTGTTTACTAGTATTTAAAGAGCATAAAACAAAAGATTTTTCAGTTTTCTATTGCCTACTTACTTATTACCTCTCTGCCACTACTACAAGACTCCCGTTTCGTCGGAGTGATCCCTGCGTAGCTACACAACTGTGATGAATTTTCAAATTTTGAAAATTCATCTGTAATTACTATTAAAAACAAGGCCTTTTTTGACCCTATACCTGGAACAGACTTTAGTAAGCTGTTGCTGTTGCTATTGATCTTCCTTTACCAGTGATAATAGCTTTTCTTCCATAGATTTAACCTCTTTATTTAAGCATTTCTTGTGGCGTTTCAAAGAGCGATAGACGAAGTTGGAAGGGATCCCTAAAGTCTCTTGTCCATGCATCTTATTCTTTATAGCAGTGCGCTGCTTTACGTAAACGTCTAATAACCTAGACAGCTGTGAACAGTTACTTGGAACGTCGGTGAGCGCGCTGTAAATTGGGGCCTCATTGATCAAAGTATACTCGCAAATAGCCTTAGCATGACTCTTATAAAACTTTAGCTTAACTAATGTCTTGTTCTCGTTTCGCTTTCGCGAAAGCGAACACCCAAGAAACAACTACGCCACTTTTAAATAGAAACTTTGCCAGTCTGTAATGATAATAACCAGTGGCTTCCATAGCTACCAATGTATCCTCAGGCAGATCCTTTAAAAACTTCTAGAAGCCAGACTCCTCATTTTTATACTGATGATGATCTGTTTTACTGCCATGTACATCAAAAAAAATATTGATCTCCACTCCATAAGTTTCTTTATATTTATTAATAAGAACTGATTCATGAAAGAACCAGCTACTGATATCACAACTACACTTCGACAGGCCCAGTGCGTCGCTTAAAAGCGAGATCTAAAGTCTCACAGTCCCGATAACTATCGAAAGAACTTGGTTTTTGTAGTAAAAGAGAAAGGATTATCAATGTTGTCGAAGTCTAGACCTCACCCTATATACTAAGCTTAATTCTCTGTTTTGTTCTTTCTACTTTATATCTAAATTTAAAGTAATCAAACTTAAGATGTCTATGTAATCATGGCACCCTGCGGGCTGAGATGATTACATAGACTAAACTTTTAGTGGCAACCCTAAAAAAGACAGTTCTCCATAAATACTGACTCCGTAACTTGACACTTCAAACTAGCAAAAAAAACGGGTAGAAAGTTCCCCACTTCTTGGACAGGTTTGCAGTTAATTGACAGCAGACAAAAACTTCGGCAAAGCCGTTTGGCTATTCCTTCTGTAAAAGCGGTGCGACCCTACCACACAAGCCACCACATTTGCTATTGCCCCCACACACCTTCCCGATTCGGGGACAATTCCTAGTCAACATCAATTTGTGAATTGTGTAACTTATTCCTAAAACTGTGTAACATATTGTTAAACAAGGCTTTTACCTTTGAAATATCGATTTTAAAATTTAATTACAAAACTTAGAAACAAAAAAAAATGAAATCAAAAATAATTTTCTCAAAACTTAGTCTAATAGCATTCATCGCATTATCAGGTTGCGCTATGTACAATAACACAACTTCCAACTATGACAAGAGTGTTGATTTTACTAAATATAAAACGTACGCATGGTTAGATTCACAGAAGCCGCAAGCGTCAACACCCTATTATAATGATGTTGTTGAGAACAATACTAAAAATTATATTGATCTTTATTTTAAGGACAGAGGATATACGGTTGATACTCTGAAGCCGGATGTTTTATTGGAGCTCGTATTAAAAAGTGAAAAGAAAACAGAAGAAGTTCAGATCAACAATCCTTACAATTATTCTAATAACACATATAACAATTACCCTTACAATAAACGTTATAACGATAATATGTACTATAACGATGCCAACTACAATCGCTATAACAATTATAATTACAGCACGCATTATTCCTATAATCAAAGCTATAACACTAAGGCTAGGAAGTATACGCAAAGCGCCATCACCATTAACGTGATTGACAGGGTTTCAAACGAGATGGTTTGGACGGGAACAGCCGAAAACGATATTTATAATCCCAGATATCTTAAAGAGGAAATCCATCCTGCGATAGTTAATATTTTGGAGCAATATCCGGTTCAACCAATTAAAAAATAATTTACAAACAAATAAAATTTTCATCATGTCAGAAATTAAAATAGAAAAGAAAAAGGCTGTATGGCCTTGGATTTTATTAGCACTTGTTTTGCTTGTTGCTGCCTGTGCTGCTTGGTTCTTCTTTAGTCGCAACAATAACACTGAGCCTGTAACAACAGCAGATGAAACAGTGCTGATAACAACAGCAGATGAAACAGTGCTGATAGATATACATGAGAATAACAAGACAGTTGCCGCCTATGTGAGGTTCATTGATGCTGACACCCTTACAATGGGTCTCGACCATGTATTTACCAGTGAGGCATTTACAAAGCTAACTAATGCTGTAGATGCTATGGCTACGGAATCTGGCTATGATGTGGAAGCCGATATAGCCAAGGCAAAACAGCTTACAGATGAAATAACAAAAGCCCCATTTGTGACTACCCATGCTAATAAAATAAGGAGCGCTGCTGATGTGCTAAGCACTTCCTTACAGAATATACAGCAGGCAAAATATCCCGGTTTGAGCACTGAAGCTGCTGATGTAAAAAGTGCCACTTCGGCAATTAAGCCTGAAACATTAACACTCGAACAACGGGATGCTGTTAAATCTTTTTTTAGAAAAGCCGCAGACCTGCTTAATAAAATGAATTAATCATTCAAATTCACAATCATGAAAGACAAAAATAAAAACCTGTATTATTTACACGAGATATCAGATTATAAAGTAGCTGATAGTTATCCTGATGTGAGAGATTGGGAAGTAATAGATGCAGACAATAGAACCATAGGCAAAGTGGATGGACTGTTGGTTAGCAAAGAGGCAGATCGAGTTGTTTATCTTGATGTGGAAGTTGATACCTCTCTAATTGAAACCGGTCACGAAACTTATGCAGCTCCTGCAAAAAAGGGTGTGCATGAATTTTTGAATGAGGAAGGGGAAAACCATCTGATTATACCAATTGGCATGGTGACACTTGATGAGGAAAATAATAAAGTACATTCTAAACAAATAGATTATTCAACTTTTGCAAAGACAAAAAGATTTAAAAATGGAGTTGATTTAGAAAGGTCTTATGAGCTAACGATTTTGACGCATTATTCCCCTTATAATAACTTTGATGAAGAAAGTGATTCAGAGAATGAGTTTTATAATCGCAAAGAATATAAACCGCTAACTTGACCAAAAGTAAAACTGTAGTTTATAGTAATTAAATTCCTAAGTAATACTTCAAACAATATGAAAAAACAAGACACAAATTTCGGAAATATGACTGCCAAAGTTTCAAGAATTTCTTGGGCAGCTATACTCGCTGGAACTTTGACTGCTTTGGCAGTTGTTTCGATGCTCAATTTACTAGGTCTGGGAATTGGTTTCTCTACAATAGACCCTATGACTGAAAATGACCCATTAAGCGGGCTAGGAACGGGTGCACTCATTTGGTTAGGACTTTCAAATCTTGCCGCCCTTTTTGTGGGAGGTATGGTAGCTGGGCGCATGTCTGGGTATCCCTCTAAATCGGACGGAGGCCTGCACGGATTTTTATCGTGGGCGTTATTTGCATTGGTATCCTTTTACCTAATTACAACTGCCGTTGGCACAATGGTCAATGGGCTGTCGAGCGCAGTATCTAGCGTGTTTGGTGGTTCGCAAAATGATAGGGTTAAAGTGATACTGGACAAGGCAGAAGAAAAGGGGGAGGATAATACCACACTTTCTTATGAAAACATTAAAAAAGAAGCATTTCAATTAATCAACAAAGCAGAAAAATACAATATACTTCCAGATGATGCCTCCGAAAATGCGCGGCAGCCAGTTAATGAAGCTGAAAAAGATGTAGAGCAAGCCTTTAATGATTTAAACCTCGACGAAAACATTGATGAATTTTTAAACAACCTCTCTTTTGATATAGATGATAACGGAGATTTGCAAATTAACGTTGATGGCGAAGTAGATTTTTTTGATAAAGAAGAGTTAAAGAACTATTTGGCTGAGAACACGGAACTTGATGAAGCCGAAATCAACGGACTAATCAATAAATGGAACAAAAATATTGAAATAGCTGTGGACAAAGCAGAAATGTATTATGCAAAAGCAAAGCAAAAAGCTATTAAATATAGCGATAAAGCTGCCGAAGCTGTTGCCACCGCGAGTATAGCTGCATTCATAATATTCTTTTTGGGTGCTTTAGCAGCATTTTTTGGTGGGGCAACTGGTTCGCCTTTGCTAACGGTATCAGAAGAAAGAAGAGAAGAAAAATTTGATTAATCTTTAAAAGATAATAATATGTCGCTCCTTACTATTATACTCAACATACTTTTGCCGCCGTTAGCCGTTTTTTTGAAACACGGTTTAGGCTCAGCATTTTTAATTAGTCTAATTCTGACTATTATTGGCTGGATACCTGGTGTGATACACGCATTTATAGTAAATGATTGATTTGAATTTTGAATTGTTTAAGACAGCATCAAGCATTTTTGAACTGCCTGGATAAGATTAGAATCTGGGTAAAAAATCCTGTAAAACAATGCCACTAACTCACTTCAGGACGGACGTAAAAACCTCGGAAAATCAAGCAGTATACAGAAAGCCAATGGTTAACTATACATCAGAAAAATAGGGCGATTAGTTTCTAAATTGGAACTAATCGCTTTTTTTATATAGACAAATTTTAAAATTTTGGCTTGAACTCAACCGAAAAGTATGTGCATACCTCTGCCCTACTTTTATTACAGTTGGCCGTTAACCACAAACTAAAAAAAGTCGTGACTTCATTTAAAAATGAATAAAAACACAAGAGATATTCACAAAAAGTTTGAAATAAATACAAGGGGACGCAAAATTGAAAATTAAAAAATAATACGAGAACTATGAAAATCATTCAAATATTATTGTTGGCTATTGCATTTGTACTTTTCTCATTCAGGCAAGAAAATACGACTGTTAAAGACCCAATAAAGGTATCAGAAGAAATGGATGTCATCCAAAAATATCTCTTTCCGACACTTGAAACCGGGAATGGTATCCAAGAGGATTTTAAAGGAAAAGGGAAATTTGGAAGTGTTCATTTTTTAAAGTTTAAGCCTATGGCAGACTATACTGGAATAGAGGTTTCGGACAAACAAACAGGTAAAACAGAAAAAAAAGCCCAGGCTTCACCCTATATAGTAAACTTAATTCTCCCTTTTGTTCTTTCTATTTCATATCTAAATTTAAAGGAATGAAACTTAAAATGTATAAAAAAACAGGAGCAATAGGTTTGAAATTAAGGCTTTTGGCTCGTGTTAAACTTTGTGCTTATCCGAAAGTTTAGTGTTTCTAAATCGCCTACTTTTCATATACTAACCATTACAGGCAAGTCTAAGTGAATGAACTAATAATAAAAAAGAAAGAAATAATTATGAATCAGATTTTTGAATCCTCTTTGTGGACAGACCTTTTCAAAACCAGCCAAAACTGGCTTATTAGCCAACTACCTGGCTTGTTAATTGCATTAGTGCTGTTTTTTTTAGCCTATAAAATTGTAGGCTTTTCTGTGAAAAAATTAAACAAAAAACTTTTAAATAATGCTAAGAAAAATGATAGGACAGATACAGATGAAGCAGGAAAAAGAATTAATACCCTAACGTCTATTCTGCATGGTGCAATAAAAGTTATCCTCTGGCTGATTTTGATCATGATTGTGCTTCAAAAAATCAGTATAAATATTGCTCCAATATTGGCAGGTGCGGGCATTGTTGGAGTGGCTGTTGGCTTTGGAGCACAAGAAATGGTAAGGGATTACATATCCGGATTTTTCATTATTCTAGAGAATCAGATTCGTACTGGTGACATTGCGATGATAGATGGAACGTGGGGATTCGTTGAAAAGGTAGAGTTTAGAACTATTACTCTTCGCGATTTATCAGGAGTGGTTCATATTATTCAAAATGGTAAAATTAATGTCATGTCAAATATGACCAAAGACTGGTCGGCAATGGTATTTGATATTGGTGTTGCCTATAAAGAAGACCCACAGGTAGTGATGGATTTAATGAAAAAAGTAAGTGATAAAATACAAAATGATTCGAAATTTAAGGACAAAATTCTTGAACCAATTGAGATATTTGGCGTAGATGAGTTTGCAGATAGTGCACTTGTTATTAAAGCTCGATTAAAAACTAAACCTAGTGAACAATGGGCAGTAGGTCGGGAATACAGAGAACGCTTAAAGTATGCTTTCGATGAGAATAATATAGAAATACCATTCCCACATACGTCTGTTTATTGGGGAGAGAAAATTAATCCTTTAAAGTTAGACATTAATAGTAAAGAATTGGATGAATGAAGACAATAACCATAATTTATTACAATTGAATTTAAATTGAATACCCAGCCCTTAACAAGCGGTCATAAAACATTGTTGATTAAGTCGTTATACAAAATACTGTTGTCACATCAAAGTTCTTTGTGTCTTGATAGCAAATTAGCACTGAGGTCCTCCAGATATCCTACCGCCAGAACCTTAGCGATAGTTTATAAGACAAACTTTTGGCCTTTTCATAATCTTATTGACAACCATTTTTTGTTCTTAGAAAACGGTGCCATTTGGTCTTCGAAAAACTATTAACCAAAATGAAAAAAATCCGAACGACACCATCAAAAGCGATTTGGAATTGAATCCAGTATTGGCAGAACTATAGATAGTATAAATTATAATAAAGAAATAGGAAATACTGAATGAATTGAATTTTCAAATCAAAATGAAGGGTTAAAAAATGAACACCCAATTTTAAATGGGAGAAATCAGGAAATAAAAAATAACCGAACTTATGACTTTTGGTAAATGTGCAAGAACTGGAAAAGAATACACAAACTTGTTAGAACTATCAGAAACCTCTGATACTATTATACACAGTACAGGAGTTGGACCAATTGGTAAAGGAAATTCCCAAGGTTGAGCTGGGGAAATCGGAAAAGGAAAAGTCGTGGCTTTGGGAGATTCTAATGGTTTTACAGCTATGATTTTTAATGAAGATGATGGTTCAATACAAGCTGTCGAAATGAATCTCAAAGAATAGGATCGTCCACAATTTGTTTTAAACACTTTACACTGGCTATCAGATAAATAGAATAAAATCTGTGGTAACACCATGTAGAATGAATTACTTGGTTCTTGCCTACTTAAGAAAATTTCACTGGAATTTTCTATTCAGTTTTTATTTACTAACTTTAATGATTCACTACCCAACTATCGTACACCAACAAATTGCCCATAATGCTAAAGAAATATATTAGCTATCATTTTGGTAACTTTTTAAATATATTTAAAATAAATAACTTGGCTTGAAAATATTTTAGAGACGAACATTGCGATATTTTTGAGAATAGCAGGCTAACTGCAAACTTCAATTGAAAACGCGGTATGGTGAAGCTTAAAAATCAAATTGGTCATCAATCAACGAGCTCCAATCGGGATATCCCTACGCGAGTATTTTGAAAGACAATCGTATTGTAGTTACTATTAAAGGCCATGATTGCCGACTGATTGTAAAATTTAATTTTGAGTACCAACTTGCTTGTGTACGATTTATCGGAACACATGCCGAATATGAAAAAATTAACGCTAACGAAATTTAGGATGAATATAAAACCGATTAGAAACGAGGCGGATTACCAAAAAGCACTTGAGCGTTTAGAAATAATCTTTGATGCCAAAAAAGGAACTGATGCAGGTGACAAATTGGAAATACTTGCAATCGTAATTGACAACTACGAAAACGAGAACTTTCCAATTGCAATGCCAGACCCAATTTCAGCCATTAACTTTAGAATGGAACAAATGGGATTGAAACAAAAAGATTTAGTAGAAATGATTGGTTTCAAAAGTCGAGTAAGCAAAATAATGAACAAAAGACGCAAACTTACTTTGGATATGATTAGAAAATTGAACGCCAAATTACACATTCCAACAGAAGTATGGATACAAGATTATTGATCAACATTACGGGAAGCACTTTGGGCAAAAACGTATAAATATAATAGGGCAATAGTCGCTTAACTCAATGATAAAGATACATTTACGAAGTTGCCAAATTTTTAAAGCTCGTGCTGAATTTATCGAAGTATGGCTTATTGGAGAAAAAGACCTGCCGGCAGGCAGGTCATAAAAAATCCACCGCGACGGATGGCTTGTGCTTATCCGAAAAGAATTTTACAATTTTCACGCCAAGAACCATATACAGAGACGTTGTTGGACAGGCTAAAAAATAAAATATTCCATTATGAAAACTCAAAACCTTAGTCAAAAATTGATCAGTGCTCATCTTATTTCAGGTAAGATGAATCCCGGACACGAAATCGCATTAAAAATCGATCAAGTATTGTTACAAGATGCCACTGGCACTTTAGTAATGCTGGAATTGGAAGCGTTTAAATTAAAAAAGAGTAAAGCAGAGATAGCAGTTCAGTATGTGGATCACAATCTGCTTCAAACGGATTATAAGAACATGGATGATCATATTTTTCTTCAGTCAGCCGCTGCTCGCTTTGGATTTTGGTTTAGTAAGTCTGGAAACGGAATTAGTCATGTTGTACATATGGAACGTTTTGGCAAACCGGGTCAAACCCTATTGGGGTCGGACAGCCATACTCCTGCTGGCGGTGGCATTGGAATGCTTGCTATGGGCACAGGTGGCTTAGATGTAGCACTGGCTTCGGCAGGTGAGCCATATTATATTAAAATGCCAAAAATTATGGGCATCAAGCTCATTGGAAAACTACCTGACTGGATAAGTGCTAAGGATATTGTTTTAGAAATGCTTCGAAGGTATGATGTGACTGGAGGGCGAGGATATATCTTAGAATATTATGGTGAGGGCTTGAAATGCTTAAGTGCTTGGGATCGTCATGTTATAACAAATATGGGTACCGAGTTGGGCGCTACTTCTTCTGTATTTCCTTCTGATGAAATCACCCGTGAATTCCTACGAAGAGAAGGAAGAGAAGAGGACTGGGTTAAACTAGAAGCTGATGAAGGAGCATCCTATGACCACTACGAAGAGATAAATTTATCTGAGTTAGAACCTTTAATTGCACTTCCCAGCAGCCCAGGAAACGTTGTTCCGGTAAGAGAGGTGAGCGGTTTAAAAGTAGCCCAAGTCGTTGTTGGCTCTTCTGCCAATCCCGGACTGCGTGATTTTTGGATGGTATCTCAAATTCTAAAAGGAAATGTGTTGTCTCCCCATGTTTCATTTGATGTTAACCCGTCTTCTCGTCAGGTCTTGGAAAACTTAATGGAAATGAAAGCTCTGGGGCCACTGGTTGCTGCGGGTGCAAGACTTCATCAATCCGGTTGTATGGGATGTATAGGTATGGGACAGGCACCTGCTACCAATACGATTAGTCTCCGAACAATGCCTCGTAATTTCCCGGGACGTTCAGGAACACTCGAAGATCAGGTCTATCTATGTAGTCCAGAAACGGCTGCTGCTGCTGCACTAATGGGAGAAATTACTGATCCAAGAGAACTCAAAAAACTCAAGAATATATCCTATCCTAAATGGGAAGAACCTACCCATATTAAGATAAACAATAATATGCTAATTGCTCCTAATGGGGGATCTACTGAATTATTGAAGGGGCCGAATATTAAAACACTTCCTGATTTTGAAGAGCTTCCTGATGAAATGGAAATTCCCGTTTTGTTGAAAATGGATGACAATATTTCAACTGATGGAATATTGAAAGCAGGGGCCGATGTGCTGCCTTTACGTTCAAATATTCCGGAGATAAGCAAGTTTGCTTATTATGCCATTGACCAAAGCTTTTATGATCGTGCCATTGAAAATCAAAAAAACTACAAAGGCTTTTGTGTTATAGCGGGTGAAAATTATGCCCAAGGCTCCAGCAGAGAACATGCTGCTTTGGCTCCCAAGTATCTAGGGCAAAAGTTCGCTATCGCTAAATCCTATGCACGTATTGGTTGGCAAAACCTAATCAATTTTGGTATTGTTCCTTTTGAGTTTAAAAACACAGATGATTGGGACAAACTGGAACAAGGGGATGTTTTACGATTAGAAAACATTAGAGAGACCATCAAAAATAATGATTCAATAACAGCGACTGTAGTTGGAAAAGGAACGAAAATTCAGCTCGCATTCAACATTAGTAACAGACAAGTTGAAATCATTTTAAAAGGAGGTGTTATTAATTATATAAAGCAAAGATGATTTGGAATTTTGTCGTTTTTGAGGTTATGAATTAATAACAAAGCAGTATCCAACCCATTATAAATCATAGAACTGAGGTTAAAAAAACACTTTTATTCTTTAATTTAAGACAACAGTTTTCTAGGCTCTTAGAATCAAGTATTTGAATCTTTGAGATTTTTAATGCTCATTTATTTTACTTATTTAACCCATTCTAGAAACAAAGGTTTTATCATCTCGAATATTATAGAAAATGAACAATGAACGAAAGAATTTTAATTAGGAATACAACCATTGTGAATGAGGGAATATCATCAATCAAAGACGTGCTGTTGTCGGACGGATTTATTCAAAAAATTGGAAGGATTAAAATTGAACCAAACTACAAAGTAATTGACGGTACAGGTAAACATTTGTTCCCAGGAATCATTGATGGCCAAGTCCATTTTAGAGACCCCGGACTTACGCACAAAGGAGATTTGTATACCGAAAGTAAAGCGGCCATAGCTGGAGGAGTGACTTCCTTCATTGATATGCCAAATACGGTTCCGAATATTTTGACCGTTAAAAGTCTGAAGGAAAAGTATGAAATAGCTTCAAAAAAATCTTTAGCCAACTATTCATTTTTTCTTGGTGTAAATGGGGATAATATTGATGAGGTTATAAAAATGGACACGAGCCAATTTATTGGTGTTTCAGATGACGGATTGTACTTTACCAAAAAGGGGAATCTACTGGCTGATAGTCCAGAAAAAATGGAAAAACTATTTGCTAACTGCACATCCATTATCGCCATTCATTCAGAAAAAGAAGAGATCGTTGAAGCAAATGAACAGGCTTTTAGAGAAAAATATGGCGATGATATTCCCGCAAAGTTTCATCCCATTATTAGAAGTAGTGTAGGCTGTTATGAAGCTACAAAACGTGCCATTGAAATAGCTAAAAAACATAACGCTCGATTACATATTTTACACTTAACAACTGAGGCAGAAACGCACTTATTTCGAAATGATATTCTACTGAAAGATAAAAAAATAACTACGGAAGTTTCGGTACATCACCTTTGGTTCACAGACAAAGACTATGAACGCTTAGGAGTGCTAATTAAATGGAACCCAGCCATAAAAACGAAGCAAGACAAAGAAGGCTTATTAAAGGCGTTACTTGATGACAGAATAGATATTATAACCACCGACCATGCACCTCATACTTTAGAGGAAAAGGAACAATCTTACTTTCAATCAATGTCAGGAGCACCAATGGTTCAGCATTCCCTTAATTGTATGTTAGAATTTTATAAAAAAGGTCTCATTTCATTGGAAAAAATAGTTGAGAAAATGTGTCATAATCCTGCTATTCTCTATAAAATGACAAACAGAGGATTTATCCGAGAAGGATATTATGCAGACTTAACCTTGGTGGACTTGAATAGCAAGTGGACAGTAGCTAAAGATAATCTGCTTTATAAATGTGGTTGGTCGCCATTGGAAGGAACCATATTTCAAACGGAAATCAAACAAACATTCGTAAACGGAAATTTAGTCTATGATAATGGTCTTTGGAATGAAGATAAAAAAGGTATGGCAATAGATTTTACCACAGAAAATGTAACACACTAATCCGTTATGTTCAAAGGTAGAGGCTTAGTAATAGCGACAAAACACGAAAAGGAAAAAGTGATTGCACCGCTATTGGAGAAGGGATTAGGTGTAGTATGCTTCATACAAGAAGGTTTCGATACAGATACTCTTGGCACTTTTACAGGAGAAATTGAAAGAGAACTTGACCCTATTGCTGCTGCAAGACAAAAATGTTTGATGGCAATGGAAGGAAGTAACTGTGATTTAGGAATAGCAAGTGAAGGTTCTTTTGGCCCGCATCCTTCCATATTTTTTGTAAGTGCAGACGATGAGTTTTTAATATTTATTGATAAGAAAAACAAATTAGAGATTATAGTCAGAGAACTAAGTACAGAAACAAATTTTAATGGAAGTGACATTAAGAATGAACAAGAACTTTTGGACTTTGCTGACGCAGTAAAATTCCCTTCTCACGGACTGATACTTCGTAAATCAAAAACAGACAATAGCTATATAATCAAAGGCATTACAAATTTGGAAGACTTAAAAAAATCATTTCATTTAATGCTTGAAAAATTCAATACTGTTTACGCAGAAACCGATATGAGAGCAATGTACAACCCAAGTAGAATGACTGTAATTAAAAATGCGGCCAAAAAATTGGTAGATAAAGTAAACTCTTGTTGTCCTCAATGCAATATTCCAGGTTTTGGAGTTACAGATGTAAAAAAAGGATTAGAATGTAGTTGGTGTGGTTCACCTACCAATTCTGCGTTAAGTTTTATTTATAGCTGTCAAAAATGTCCTTTCGAAAAAGAAGAAATGTATCCGCATAAAAAAACATCTGAAGAACCAATGTATTGCGATTTCTGTAATCCGTAATTATTTTGATAGAGATTAAATAGAATACCATCAAATGAAAGAAATAAAGCCAGTCGTTAACAATGAACCGAGGTAAAAAACAACACTTTTCTTCTTTAATTTGAGAAACTAGTATTCTAGGCTCTTATAATCAAGTATTTGACTCTTCCAAACTCCATTTCACATATCATATCTCAAAGGTATTATTTGAAATTTAAAATATCACCTCGAACTTATAAGTGGCTCAACTACTTCTGGAAGTGCGTTATAAATAAGAACCTCATTGATCAACGCGTACTCGCAAATAGCCTACAGCATCACTCCTATTAGCCTTTATTTGAGTTCCTGTTTTCCTCTCGTTTCGCTTTCGCGAAAGCTAACTGATCAAAGACAAAAGGAAAGTCAATTCAACCAAAGGAAGACATCAACATCAATTCGGTACTTATTAAGAAGATAATTGATATATTTATGCCATAAAATACTACTGGCAACAACTTAATTAAAAATAATAGAGCAATGAGTTGCTTAACCCAATGCTAAAAGTATTTTTGCAAAGTCGTCAAATTTAAAAGTTCGACTTGTGTTAAATTAAATATTAGATGGGTATTTACCACCCTGCTATTCTTATAAAAATACGTTAAAAAAGATAAATAAATACAGTAATGGATTTACAAATAGGAGATCAAGTACACTTAATTATTGAAAGAGAAACACCCTTGGGATATATTGTTTTAATAGAGGAAGAGTGGGAAGGATTGCTTTATAAAAATGAAGTGTTTACTGATTTAGAGGAGGACACGGAAGTCATTGGATATATAAAAAACATAAGGGAAGATGGTAAAATAGATGTCTCCCTTAGACCACAAGGCTTTCTAAATGTGATTGATACTAACGTAGATAAAGTTTTAGAAAAGTTGAAAGAAAGTCCGGAAGGATATATTTTAGTGACCGATAAAAGCTCGCCAGACGCGATACGTTTTCACTTAAATATGAGTAAAAAATCCTATAAGAAAGCGCTAGGAAATCTGTATAAGCAAAAGCTAATAGCTATTACAGCAGACAGAATAGAATTGCTAGATAAAAACTAAATAGGTGTGCCCTGCACATAATAATCGGACTTTAAACAACTCTTTTCTTTATTCCTTTCCTACCACTATGAATCTGTGCTCATAGATTCATAAAAATAGTTCTTTGAGCCTGTTAGATGTTTTCTAAGTTTAAAAGTAGTCCAACTTAAGACGCGTATGAAAAACAGCTTAATGACTTGGTGAATTTGAAGTAGGACGCTGCATTGATAAGAGCAAAAACGACGGGGAATATTTTTAAAATACCTTCGGACTTATAAAACGAATTTACTTAGAAATCAACAATGAAAAAGAATAGTTACACGAAAGAACAGTTGCAAAAACGCTATTGGTGGTTTGGAGGTATAGGAACTGCTCTATTGGGTGTTGGACTATCTGCTTTAGTAGAAAGCGGTTTTTTAAAACACAGCCAAGCGGAAGAATGGCAATGGATTGCAGCTGGAACCTTATCTTTAATTCTGATCATGATAGGGATCAACTTTTTATTTGAATCTTTTGCTTGTAAACAACGTTGAACCAATTCAAAATAAAAAGAATATCGTATTACACAACTCTAGATATGTGTAAATAATTACTATTACTAGCCTACTCATTAAAAAAATTGCGAATTTTACATTACGTTTGAGTTTACTAATTTTGTTGTTTATCCACACGACAAATATGCTACACATTATAGAAAACGAAAAGCTAATTTGCACCATTGAATCTAGTGGAGCAGAGATACGATCTTTAAAAAATAAGGCAACTGGCGAGGAGTACATTTGGCAAATAGACAAATCCATATGGGGAAGCAGTTCCCCGATTTTATTTCCAGTAATTGGAAAAATTAAAGAAGATAAGGTTATTTATGATGGGAAAGAATACGCCATGCCTAAGCACGGAATTATTCGAAACAACGAACTCCTTAGCTTTAAAACATATAGTATTTCTAAGTGCTCTTTTACTCTTAACAATTCGGAGGAAACACTCCTACAATACCCTTTCAAATTTTCTTTCTCGGTAGATTTTACCCTTATAGGCAATCGGTTAATAATGACTTACAACGTTGAAAATAGAGACGCTGCTCCCATACAATTTGCTTGCGGTGGACATACTGCATATGCGTGCCCTTTAAGTGACAATATAAAGCTATCTGACTATGTAATTGAGTTCCCTTCTCCATTGCCCCTTGCTTCAAGTACGTTAGGCGCTTCTGGATTGCTATCGCTTCACAAACGTAAAATTGCGAGTACGGGAGGGATTCTTCCACTTTCAGATACCTTATTTAATGAAGATGCATTGATATTTCCTAACATAGCATGCGATTGGGTTCGATTGCATAAAAAGAAAGAGAAAAAAGGAATCATAGTTCGATTTAAAGATTATCCGCATCTTGCATTGTGGTCAAAACCATCTGCAGATTATATATGTATAGAACCTTGGCTAGGACTTCCAGACCAAGAAGATGAATCTTTAGATATAATGCAAAAAAAAACCTATAAAACAGTGGAACCTGATACTAAATTTTCAATCGCTATTGAGACAGAAATTGAGTAATCTCTAATTTTGAATAAGGAAGCAGAAGACTTTGGAGAAAGAATTATGGGCATCGTAAATTAAGTCGTAAATATCTTATTACTAAATACAGCCTGTTTAAAAGCACCGTTAGCTATTATTGGAACTACTGAGGTTTTCTAACTGCCGCAAAAGGTCTAAATGGATTACTTTAACACCCGCCTATGAGCAGACAGGATCAACAAACCAAACAGGAAAATTTTTTTAGAGTACCTTTCATTGGGATGATACATTTTTGTGAGTGCGCTAATTATAAATTAACAGTTAAATAATCAATAGATTTTGAAGGATAAAATAAATGCTAATTATAAAGTTGGCGATTTAATTTACGATGCCCATATTTATGATGGAATGAACACCAACCTAGCTGATTTGCAATTTTACAAGAGCTGGCTACCAAAAAACAAGAATGCCCGTATACTCGAACTTTGTTGTGGCACAGGCAGACTTACTCTTCCAATTGCAAAGGATGGATATGATATTAGCGGGGTAGATTACACTTCTACAA
The DNA here is from genome assembly GCF_012974865.1 of Nonlabens sp. Ci31. Classification (NCBI taxonomy): domain Bacteria; kingdom Pseudomonadati; phylum Bacteroidota; class Flavobacteriia; order Flavobacteriales; family Flavobacteriaceae; genus Nonlabens; species Nonlabens sp. Ci31. Next base: position 3,236,501 of record NZ_CP043633.1, read on the forward strand.
TGCTGGATCAAGCAAGAGCAAAAGCTTCTGAAGAAGGATTAGAGGTTGAGTTTATTGAAGCAGATATTAGAAATTTAGAATTAAATAAAAAATACGATCTTATTTTTATTCCATTTAATTCCATTCATCATTTATATACAAATGAAGATTTATTTAAAGCATTTAAGGTCGTTAAAAACCATCTCAAAGAAGACGGTTTATTCCTGTTAGATTGCTATAATCCGAATATTCAATTTATTGTTGAAGGTGAAAAAGAACAAAAAGAAATTGCAGCATATACCACCAATGATGGAAGGGAAATATGGATAAAACAGGTCATGAGATATGAAAATAAAACTCAGATCAATCGTATAGAATGGCATTATTATATAAATGGGGAGTTTGATTCGATTCAAAATTTGGATATGAGACTGTTTTTTCCTCAAGAATTAGATGCCTATCTGGAATGGAATGGATTTAATGTTATTCATAAGTTTGGAGATTTTAAAGAAGAGGCGTTTAATGATGAATCGGAAAAACAGATATTTGTTTGTCAATAAGCTATCGAATAACGGTTCAAATAGCACTAGTTTAGTTGGATCCAAAAAAACTTGACTTAAAAAACAAATCTCCTATTCTTTAATTTTAAGACAGCATCATACGAAGCTTATAGAATCAAGAATTTGACTCTTTAAGCTTTTTTTATACTATTCCTATTTACTTGTTCTGCCTCTATAAAGAGATAAATGTCGTGATACCTTATCTCCTTATTTACAACGATAAAACATTTTTTTAAGACGTTTATTTGATAATGTGATCATGCCAGTATCTTGTTTATATATTGCTGCAGTTCTCTTTACTGCCTGGCGGCAGTAAAGAGAACTGGTAAATGACAAGTGCACACATCACATGATAATAAAAACTAATTGCAGAAACTACTACTACTATTACTCTGTTTTTCCACACCAAACTGCTAAAGGCTATGATTCCACCTTTATAGCCACCTTACTTCCAACCCTTTACCCTTTCAGATATACATATCTATACATAGTAAGGTGAAGCATCTAGTCTGTATAAAGAAAGTAAGAAAAGGTGTAGCCATTAGTATACTGACCATCAATTTAATGCACCAAATTTTAAGTGATTCCCCAAGATTAAAACAACACATAAAAATTTGACACCTTTATCTACTCTAAATACACTATTTTTATTTATTAAATTTTTCCACTAACCTTATATTCAATATCATAAAAACCTAATGGAATCAAATGAAAAACCTACATATAAGGAGTTAGAGAATCGTATTAATGAATTGCAATCCGAAATCAAAATAAAACAGGATTATAAGAGACTATTTGAGAATGCTTCCATTTCTATTTGGAATGAAGATTTAACGCTAGTATTTGAACAAATAGAAGAGCTTAGAAGACTCGATATACCAAATATTAAAATATATTTAATCGAGAATCCTAAGGTTTTACTTTCCTTAATTAAAAAATTAAGGATTAATAGTGTCAATAAAGCTACTTTAAGATTATTTAAAGCAGAGAGTAATCAAGAGTTTTTAAATAATTTACAGAGCACATTTGGAGGCGGAGCAAACAAAGTATTTATTGACCTGTTGGAGTCCATATGGAATAATGAGAAATCCTTTACAGCAGAAGTAAATTATAAAACACTAAAGGGAGATGAGTTTGCAGCGTTATTTTCAATTCCTATTCCTCAAACTAAATTAGAACAGCAGTCAGTTCCTGTGACGATCCAAAGCATTCAACCGTTAAAAGAGGCTGAACGAGCAAAAGAAGATTCTTTAATGAAATTACAAGAAGCTCAAAAAATAAGTCACGTAGGAAATTGGGAGTGGGAATGGGAGACTGATCATGCCTTATGGTCTGATGAAATGTACCGAATTTATGGTGTTGAAAAAGAGGGTTTTGTCCCTACTAGTGAAAATGTAAGCAAGGCAATTATAGTGGAAGATAGGCATAAGATGGAGCATGCTATTAGTCAATTATTCAAAGGTGAGGTAACAGAGTCTTTTGAATTTAAAATCGTTCGACCTAATAATGAAATACGAGATCTAAGTATACTCGCTTTACAAATAAACGAAGGGACCGTATTTGGTGTCACTCAAGATATCACAGATAGAAAAAAAATAGAGAATGAATTAAATGAAGCACAGAAATTAGCAAAAGTTGGAAGCTGGTTATTTAATCTATCCAATAGAAAGATAGAGTGGTCGGATGAAACGTTTCATATGTGGGGGTTTGATTCCAAGAAAGATACTACTCCTGATTTTGATACAATGGTTCAACGGATTCACAAAGACGATCAACAACTGTTTAATAGATCTATTGAAAAAGCTACTCACCATGGAATTGCATATGATATTGAAATTAGAATTTGTCTTCCCAATGATCAGCAAAAAACACTAAGAATTATATGTCAACCTATAAAGAAAGTTAGCGGAGAAGTTATAGGTTTTGCAGGAACCAATCAAGATATCACCGAGCAAAAATTATTAGCTATGGAGCTCACCAAGGCTAAAGAAAAAGCAGAAGAAAGTGACCGATTAAAATCAGCATTTCTTGCAAATATGAGCCATGAATTACGTACTCCAATGAACGGTATTTTAGGTTTTTCAGAATTATTGAAAAGAAAGAATATTTCAAATAAAACGAAAGACACCTATTTAGGATATATTGAAAAAGAAGGAAATCGTCTTTTGAGTTTTATATCGAATATTGTAGATATTTCAAAGATTGAATCTAATATCATTACTATCGAAAAGTCTTTTTGTAATATCAATGGGGTCATTGATGATCTCTATTCAAAATATTCTTTCCAATTAGAGAATACGGGCGTAAAACTTAAATTTAAAAAAGGACTAAACGATCAACACAGCGGTGTGGAAACAGATACCAATAAATTAATTCAAGTATTATCTAATTTATTAGAAAACGCCATAAAGTTCACCAAAAAAGGTGTGATTGAATTTGGATATTCCTTATTTGAAAGCAAACTTGAATTTTATATAAAGGATTCTGGTATCGGTATTGAAATGGAAGAACAAAAAAATATTTTTAACAGATTTACGCAAGGCAGATTGGAACAAACTCATAATCATGGTGTAGGGTTGGGCTTGTCCATTGTAAAAGGTATTGTTACTATTCTAGGTGGTGAAGTATGGCTAGATTCTCAAGCAGGAGTAGGTTCCACATTTTACTTTACCATCCCTTACGAAAATGTAATGGCCGACACAAATATCGTTTTAGACACGAGCAGTACGACTCTGGACAATAGCCATTTTACGGTATTAATAGCCGAAGATGATCGATTTAGCTTTCTGTATTTAAAGGCATGTCTTTCAGATGTTAATTGCTCCATTTTACATGCTGTTAATGGTAAAGAAGCTGTTAAATTAGTACATCAAAACTCTTCGATAGATGTGGTGTTAATGGATATCAACATGCCTGAAATGAACGGAGATAAGGCATTAGAGGAAATAAGAAAAATAAATACAGAAATACCAGTAATTGCCCAAACAGGTTTGGCCATGGCCGGAGATAAAGAAAAGATGTTAAAGGCTGGTTTTAATGATTATATCTCTAAACCTATCTCCCCAAGGGTTTTAATAAAAACCATAAATAAACACTTAAAGAGGCTAGCTGACTCTGGTATGGTTAAAAAAATACTATGAAACATTTATCTATTCTAATACTTTGTATGCTGTTAAATTCTTTTATACTACCGCTGTTTGCATAACTGGATCCTTTTATTAATGACTATTTAGAGCGATTAGAGAATTCGTAAGAATATTTAATTTTGCTAGGAAAAAGCATGCCCGAAGGGAACTATAACGATAAAGCTACTACAGAATCAATGAGCTTTGCAGAAAATTTGATACCTATTGGATATGCGATGGATTGGTATGGCCAATCATTATTAGGAGGACCCAAATCAAGGGATTGGAATTCAGATACCATACTAAGGTTACCAATAAATCTAAAATAGAAATGATTGCAATAGCTGACAAAGTATTTGATGAAACCATACATCTGATAAAAATATTTGATACAACTCCGTTAGATGAAGTGCTGGACTATTTCGGATTGATTAGGACCAAACGACAAATTTTCTCAATACTTACTGACCACATAACTCACCACAGAGGCCAAATTCTTGTTTATAGGAGACTAGAGGGACTTGTGCCGCCGAGCTATGTTTTATTTTAATGACTACAACAGCGTTGAATATCTGAATATGGAATGATTACACCGTAAATGCTGCCATTTTATGATTTTAATGGTTGCGCAATTACACATACAGAAGACCTTTGAAAGTAAATCAAATACATAACATCCTATGACTAAGAAGTGGAGCAAACGAAAAGCCTTTAGAATCATTTGATTTAGTCTTGTCACTTTATTCTTTATATAGAACTGGAATACCCTCCAATCACACAAGCTTCCTGAAAACACATTTTTAAATTCTGACTTGGTTTCTGTTATAGAAACTGATGATCAAATCTCTTTTACCTCTAAAATTTCAGAAAATAAACTTGAAGTTGTTTTTTTTCAAGGTGGTTTAAATGATCCCAAAGCTTATGCCCCACTCTGCCGGAAAATAGCTGAAAAGGGATTTACCTGTCATCTTATAAAAATGGATTGGAGGCTTCCACCATACGATTATCAAAAAGTTTTCAAATTAATAGATACAACTGCTGGAAACTATGCCATAAGAGGACACTCTCAAGGTGAGAAAATAGCCGCTCAATTAGTTTATGAAAATCCAAACCCGTTTAAAGGATTATTTTTAATGGGGACTTCTCACCCACGAGACATTGATTTATCAAATCAAAATATTCCTTGTATCAAATTATATGCTGATCATGACGGACTAGCTAGTGTGGAAGAAGTATTGGAAAACAAAAGTAAGTTACCTAAACACTCCAAATTAATTCTTATAGCTGGTGGCAACCACTCCCAATTTGGTTATTTGGGTCAACTGCTTATGGATAGTTCTTCTGAAATTTCGTTAGAAGAACAACAAAAACAGACCTATAATCACTTGATTAATTTTATAAGTAGCATTGGAAAGAGTATATAAAACCAAATCTAATTTCACGGCTTCTTCCCCCTTATTTCTCCATCCTCACCCGAGATAGCTATCGAGATTCTATTCGATTTATATATACTAAATTAGTATCTTAATCATCCAACTAAAATTAATCGTACACGCCGAAAGCGTTCCTTCTAAAAGACAAAAAATGAAATCCTTCTTACAATTTTCCTTCTTCACTCTACTTATTCTTTTCTTTTGTACATGCAAGCAGCCCGCAGAACCATTAAATCTTCAAGGAAATGAACGCAAAAAGATCGAAATAGTAACAAATTACGGGTCTATGATTATCGAACTCTATAATGAAACACCACTGCATCGAGATAACATGATTAATCTTGCAAGTAATAAAGCATTTGACAGTTTGCTATTTCATAGGGTTATAAATGAGTTCATGATTCAAGGAGGAGACCCAGATAGTAGAAAGGCACAACCTAATGACACGCTTGGAAATGGAGATGCTCCATACCTAATAGATGCAGAATTCCACAGTGAATTATTTCACAAAAAAGGAGTTTTAGCTGCTGCTAGAGATGATAATCATGCAAAGGCATCCAGCGCTATGCAATTCTATATCGTACAAGGGAAAAAATTTAACGATAGCCTGTTGAAGATAGTTGAAAAGCGCATTGATAAAAATAGGGCTAGAGATTATTTTAGGAATGATAATAGAAAAAATACTTTAATAGATTCCATACAATATGCAAGTGACAATGAGCACATGGAACATTATAATCAATTAATGGATAGCGTATTAAGGCTGGCCTACCAAGAAGAAAACTTTAAATCTTATGTTATTCCTGACTATCAACGCAAGATCTATAAATCGATTGGAGGTACACCGCATTTAGACCAAAATTATACGGTTTTTGGTGAATTAATAAAAGGGATGAATGTATTAGACTCCATAGCGAGAGTTCCTACAAATACTTTAGACAGGCCTTTGAATGATGTCAGGATACAAACCATAAAGTTGTTGAATTAAAAACAAGCTTTTTTTTCTTTAGTGTCACTTAAAAAAGTTGCTGCTATAGCAAGTATTTCCATCCAAGTGTTTTTTTAATTTCCCTTACAGAAAGCTATGGGTAATCATAGCAGCTATTTATATGTCTGTTCTCGCTTTCCTGCCTACCGACAGGCAGGAAAGCGAGAACAAGACCATCTTCATTAATAACCAACAAGGACTAATTTACCTCTTATCCCTTAAAAAAATGCCAATCCCTGCACCAAATGACTTTTTATTCCCTATTCTAGGGTGGATGTTTTAAAACAGTAGTCATTTTCCTTATAGGCAAATGCAATAGCTTAGAAAAGCCTTTTAAGGCATCGTGATGGTAAGACTTTATAGCACTATTTTAATATAGTGAATTAAATAAAATATCATTGCCCGAAGCTATTGGAACTTAATTCTCCTAGCTTTAGAATTAAATTATAAACCCACTTGAAAAAAAAACTAAAACAACTAGAATTATTTCTAAAAAGCTCCAGGTTTGACCGTGGACTTCGGATTGGAATCGGAATTACGCTGCCCTTTGCGGTGTTGTATTTTTTAGGGTATTTTGAGTATGCTCCAGCTGTAGTCGTTGGTGCTTTTTTAAATGCCCCTGGTGATATTCCGGGAAGTTTTAAGCGTAAGGTCAATGCCATTTTAATCAGTATTGGATTAACGATGGTGATAACCACTTTAATACTGTTTTCAAAGCCTTTCCTGCCATTACTCTTGCTAGTAATTGCGATCATTACGTTTGCGGTGTCCCTCATTTCCGTTTATGGTTTTAGAGCGTCTTTAGTGTCCTTTTCTGGCTTGTTGTCTATGGTCATCGCATTTGCTATCCAAAAGGAAACAGCACAAGAGATTTTTGTTCATGTTGCTTTAATGGGAATTGGTGGTATCTGGTATTTGGTCGTATCCTTTATTTTTCAAAAATTGGCACCTGTAAAGGATCAGAATCAGTTGTTGTCAGATACGCTTCTTCTCACTGGTAAGTACCTGAAATTAAGAGCAAAATTATTGACGCGAAAAAACAAACGTAATGCGCGCTTTAAAGAAACTTTTGTCCTTCAAAATCAAATCAACGAAAAGCATGAAACGCTTCGAGAAACACTGCTTACGGCACGTAAACGTTCTGGACGTTCTCGTTATGAAGAAAAACAACTATTGATCTTACTCTCCACTATTAATATCTTCGAATTGATAGAGGCAAAATATTTAGATTATGAAAGGATCGATGGTATTTTTGGTGCGCATAAAGAATTTCTAAAAGCCTCCAAAAAGCTCAATAAAATTATGGGCAATCATCTTATACGCTTGTCTGAAATATTGATTCAAAATGATAAAGTACCCGATAAAGAAATTCTAATAAATGCCTTATCAAAAGCATCTAAATCAATTACCAATTATATCAATACCGTCAAGCTACCTGAAGCACGTGAAGGTGCTTTGGTGTTAAAAAATCTATACGATTATCAAGAACAGTTACTTCAAGAAATCAAGACTATAAGACGAGTAATGGCAAATGTCAAAGAGGCGTCTAAGGTTTCTTTAAAACGAGAAGATTCGAGTCAGTTTTTAACACTTCAAGAATACAGGCTCAACGTCCTTGTTCAAAATCTCAGTTTGGACTCCACCATGTTTAGACATTCCTTACGTCTTAGCATCGCGATTTTATTTGCTTATTCGTTAGGCTTTGTATTTGATATACAGAATACCTACTGGATCTTACTGACGATAATTGTTATCATGCGACCTAGCTATGGGTTAACAAAAGAGCGTTCAAAAGATCGCATCATCGGCACACTAATAGGTGCTGCTATTGCAGTTGGTATTGTACTGCTTACTCAAAATGTAGTGGTCTACGCTATACTGGCAATTGTCTCATTGATATTTGCATTTGCATTGCTTCAACAAAATTATAAGTCGGCTGCTGCATTGATCACCATCAGTATTGTTTTTGTGTATTCCTTTATCAATCCTGATGCTTTTGAAGTGATTCAATATCGTGTTATCGATACCGTTATAGGATCGACTATTGCTGTTGTTGCTAATTATGTGCTGTTACCTAGTTGGGAGGTAAATAATCTAAAACAGGTGCTTCTCAATGCCTTAAAGATGAATAAAAATTATCTTTTAGCAACACAAGAGCTGTATCAAGATCCTTCTAAAAATAAGCTCTCCTATAATGTCGCAAGGAAAGAAGCATTTCTTGCCATCAGTAATTTAAATGCTGCCTTTCAACGGTTGACTCAGGATCCTAAATCCAAACAAAGACAGTTTCAACTCATTTATGAAATTGTAACACTTAACCAGACCATGGTTTCGGCCATCGCCTCTATAGGTAATTTTATCAGCAATCATACCACTACCCCTGCTTCTATAGAGTTTCATATACTCATGAAAAAAATTGCGAATACCCTAGAAATGTCATTCGATAGTTTAGACCATACCCAACTCCATAAAAAAGTCGCTGAAGAAACTGCAGAAGATGCTCAGGAAAAATTGTTAGATAAATACCAGCAATTATCAAATTTGAGAGATGAAAATATCAATCAAGGCCATTTGGAGTTAGATACAGAAACACTTCATGCGCTTCAGGAAGCCTATTTGATTGCCAATCATATGGCCTGGTTAAAATCTCTTTCCGAAAATCTGAAAAAGGCTACAGAACATTACCGCGCTTCTATCGTAGATGACCAAGAGACGTTTTATTAATTTTTTAAAACCTCTATCTAAGGTTCTAGCTATCGTTCACATAGAGCCGTAGCAGCATATTCCATATGATACTTATCGTTAACTATAGATGATGTCGTTTTTATATACTCCCTACAGTCACACTCTCAAAACAGTATTAAAGTGTAAGTCTAGTTATTTAAAGACCAGTTTGTTATTGGTTCCGCTTTCGCTCCCCGACCGGAAAGCGAGAATGTCCGCAATCTTATTCAATCAATGGATCACTTAGTTTCAATACTTAAAATATCAAAAATAGCTTTGATAACATCGAGACCATAAGTTTCTTGATCTTGATAAAGACTTCATTGTTCTAATGGTTTAATTGGACCAACAATACCTAATCAAATAAGGAAGATCCACACAAAGATGCTGAGATAAGGCTAGGTTGGTGATAATTTACTTAGTATGATCAGTGATGTAGCAATTTAAAAGCTTATTTTTAAAAAATAAAATAAGCCATTAGAGAAGCACCATTTATAATCCTGAGCGGTAAAAATTCTCAAACAAACTTCAAACAAACATCCTGTTCGCTATATGAAAGAAAATCCTTTAACTATGGAAATGTTATTAGACCAACTTGTAGGCCTAGAAATCATCCAAGTTGCAGCAATCCCTATGATTTTACTTGTTTTATTAGAATGGCTCCTTACCATTATTCAAAAAAAAGATTATTATAACGGCCTAGATACCTTATCAGCCACCTGTATTGGCCTAGTAAATGTTGGTATTTCTGCTTTATTAAAAATAGGGATCTTTGGAATTTTTCTATTCTTTTATAACGCAGTTCCTTGGAGTATTCCAAGAGTATGGTGGGCTTACATTTTTTGTATTATTTCTATTGATTTTTGTAGGTACTGGTCACATAGATTAACTCATGTTAATCGTTTCTGGTGGGCAACTCATGTAACACATCACAATTCTGAAAAATACAACTGGTCGGTATCTTTTCGATTAGGTTGGACACAACATATTAAAATTATTTTTTTCATTCCTATAGTTTTGATGGGGTTTGACCCTGTACTTTTTTTTATATGCCACCAAATTGAGGTACTCTATCAATTTTGGATTCACACGGAGTATATTAGAAAATTACCTGCACCTATTGAATATATTTTTGTTACACCATCTCATCACCGAGTTCATCATTCGAGAAACGAGAAATATCTGGATAAGAACTTTGGATCGACTTTTATCATTTGGGATAGAATATTTGGAACCTTTCAAGCCGAAGAGGAACAACCTATATATGGCATTACGAAACCAATTAACTCCTATAACCCCATTACTTTAAATTTTCACGAATGGAAAGACATTACATTAGATGTCATAAAAAGTCGCTCCTTAAAAGAAGCTTATGCCATGATGTTTACGAGTCCTTCTAAATTGGAAATGGTGAAATCCGAGTTTAATTCTATTTATTCTCAGGAAAATGAACCAGCAACTAAGACTGATGTTGATTTTAACAAGATCAATGCTTTTGAAAATAGTAAATAGCTAGGGCCTTTAATCACATATAGCGTTTTAAAGAAATTGAGACCGATAAGGAGCTGAGGTAAAAGCAAGACTTTTCTTCTTTAATGGAAGACGCTATAATTCAAAGCTCCTAGATTCAAGTATTTGATTCTATGAGCTTTTTTTATACAGATCCTTTTTACTTATTAGGGGTATATAATAACACGGGTTTATCATATATACGATCGACGTTTCACTTAAAAACAGTTTTGAAGTTGTTTATTTACCTCCTCTGTAATATCTATTTTTTTTATACCAATTCCGCTTTCGCGAAAGCGAGAACATCATAATCATCAGTGATTTTATCGAGTAAAATCTCTTTAATGCCATCTTTTAATCCTTTTGATGGGTGCATAAATTCTAAGTAAATAACAAAACTATGACATCAATTATTTAGAACGTCATATATTCAGAAAATACGATTGATTTTTTATTCATTTTTTTCCTACATTCAACCTTGTAACAAGCAACTTCTAAAAGTTAGAACACTTAGAAACAATCATTATAAAAAACATGAAAAGTGCCCTCGTACTTTTTTTAACTATCCTAATTATTGTTGGCTGTAAACAAGAAAAAAAAACTTCTGAACGTTTAACAGAACTATCAGAACCTAAAGGAGTTAAAAACCTAGCCTATAAATGGGGAGAGATGGCTTTAACAGCCCAAGCAAGGGATACGGAAAGATTTAAACCAAGACCCACTGTCACTTCTAGATACTTAGGATTGGTATTTATTTCCATCTTTGACGCGTGGACCAGGTTTGATGAAAAAGCAATTCCTGTATACCTCAACGGAGTCGAAAGAAAGCCACTGAATGAACCCACGTTAAAAAATAAAGAAATTGCCATTAGCTACGCGGCTTTTAGAGCCTTGAGTGAGTATTATTATTCGGACAAAGAATTGTTTGCAGAGTTTATGGTAGAACTTGGATTAGATCCCAACAATAATTCTTTAGATCCCAATACTCCTGAAGGTGTTGGAAATTTAGCTGCTATAGCCGTTATTGATGCTAGAAAAGGAGATGGGTCCAATCAAAATGGAGAAGAAGAGGGGTCAAATGGAACACCTTATTTTGACTATACCGGTTATGCTCCTGTGAATTCCCCAGATGAAAATATCGATCCCGATAGATGGCAACCTAAGTATTTTTCAGACGGTAAAGGAGGAACTTATGCGCCAGGCTGTTTGACTCCTTTTTGGGATAAAGTCCAGCCTATTGGTTTAAAATCGGCCGATCAATTCCGTCCAGGACCGCCACCAAAAATAGGCTCTCCACAAATGAAAATAGAGGTTCAAGAAGTTATTGATTTACAAAAAAACCTGACGGACTACCAAAAAGCCTTGGTAGAATTCATGCGAGATGGGCCCGAATCTGTTCAACAAGCTGGACATTGGTTAAAGTTTGCGCAAGATGTTTCCCGAAGAGATGCCCACACACTAGACCAAGATGTAAAGATGTATTTCTATAACCAGATAGTAGCAATGGATGCTTTTATCGCCAATTGGGATTCTAAAATGTTCTATGACTCTGCCAGACCTTATGCATTGGTTCACGAATATTATAAGGGACAAGAAATTAAAGCTTGGGGAGGAGAAGGGAAAGGAATGATAGAAATGGACGGCTCAAAATGGCAACCCTATTCACCACCAATATTTTTATGCCCTCCATTTCCAAGCTATACCTCAGGTCATAGCACCATAAGTGGTGGTTGTGCTGAAGCATTAAAAATCTGGACTGGTAGTGAAGAATTTGGTTCTGAAGCAGTAATGGTTGCAGGTGCTTTGACAGAGCCTGATCATCTAGGAGAAGCGATTACTTTGAAGTTCCCAACATTTACAGAAGCTGCCGAAATGGCTGGAATTTCAAGAGTCTTAGGAGGATATCACATACAGTCAGATAATATTGCAGGCCTGGAATTGGGCAGAAAAGTAGCAAGAGAAGACTGGAAGTTTTACAAAAAACATATAGGAGAAGAATTATAATAGACTTTAAGACGATAAAACTCTTTGATTTTGATCTCGCTAAAAATTCAGCTGTTATATTTAAGCTTGTCAATACCTTAAAGTTGAAGTACAGGCCTGATCAACCACTCCTGCCCTAGCCTAATGCAACCTATTGATAAACTATTATTAAGATGATCAAGAAGCTTCAAAATACTGATATAGAAGTATCCCAAAAAATCCATTCTGTTTTTCAAGCGTCCTATGCGGTAGAGGCCCAATTATTAAAGGCTTTTAATTTTCCGCCTTTAAAGAGACCTCTAGAAAATTATAGAGAAAGTAAAACAGATTTTTTTGGATTTATTAAGAAAGAAGAATTAGCAGGAGTCATTGAAATAAATCCTAAGGATGATCACACCCGTATTGCTAGTCTGGTTATAGATCCACATTTTTTTAGACAGGGTATTGCAGGACAGTTAATAGAATTTGTTTTCAATGCTTATGACTCCAATTTATTTATTGTTGAAACTGGTCTGGATAATGGACCGGCCGTTGGGCTCTATAAAAAATTCGGTTTTATAGAAGTTACACAATGGGACACGGATTTTGGTATACGAAAAATACGTTTGGAACGCAGGTGAAAATATCCAAATTGATTTCAATGGAAATTAAAATAAAAATCGCCGTTCCAAGTATGGAAAGGTCTGATCTCAACACCTATTCAAATAGGTCTGATGATAAATAACGATCACCACGGTCACATATAATACTGACTATAACGCCACTTTTCAATTCGTTTGCCAGTCTCAGTGCTGCTGTTGTAGCTCCACCACTACTCATTCCTGCGAGTATGCCTTCTTCCTTTGCCAATCTTCTAGTCATCGCGATAGATTCCTTTTGGCTGACCTCTAAAACCCTGTCTACTTTTTTAGCATCAAATATTTTAGGTAAATATTCAATAGGCCATTTTCGTATACCCGGTATGCTCGAGCCATCTGTAGGTTGTACGCCCACTATCTGAATGTTGTTGTTCTTTTCTTTTAAAAAGCTAGAAGTTCCCATAATAGTTCCGGTAGTTCCCATAGAAGAAACGAAGTGCGTCACTTCACCATGGGTATCTCTCCATATTTCGGGTCCTGTGGATTTGTAATGAGCTTTCCAATTGTCCTCATTTGCAAATTGATTAAATGTATAGTACCCCTCGTTTTCTACTTTTGCAGTGGTATAATCTCGAGCTCCTTCTATACCATCTGGGTGCAAAGTGACTTTGGCTCCATAGGCCTTCATAGTTTGAACACGCTCCTTAGTAGCCGAAGAAGGCATAACGAGTTCTATATCTAGTTTAAATATCCCAGCAATCATGGCAAGTGCAATGCCTGTATTCCCACTAGTTGCTTCTATAAGATTTGATGTGCTATCTATTTCCCCTCTATCTAAAGCACTTTTAATCATGTTATAAGCAGCCCTGTCTTTAACGCTTCCTCCTGGGTTGTTTCCTTCCATTTTAAAATACAAAGTCACATTAGGATTTGTATTGAGCACCATCGATTTTACCAGAGGTGTATTTCCTATTTGATCAATTAATGTATGACTCATTTTATAACTGTGCTTTTGTAAATATTTGTACTTCTGGAGTATGCAATACAGTAGAATTTTTTGGGACAGATGCCGTCAACCAAGTATTTCCTCCTATAATACTGTTCTCTCCTATTACGGTGTCTCCTCCTAAAATAGAAGCATTGGCATAAATGACAACATTTTTTTCAATAGTAGGATGTCGCTTTATATTTTTAAGTTGTTTTTTAATCTTAAGTGCCCCTAAAGTCACACCTTGATAAATTTTGACATTATCGTGAATCTCTGAGGTTTCTCCAATCACTACTCCTGTTCCATGATCAATAAAAAAAGAATTCCCAATTTGGGCACCCGGGTGAATATCGATTCCTGTGAGCTGGTGGGCATATTCTGTCATTAGACGCGGTATAAGAGGCAAGCCTAATTTAAAAAACTCCCTAGCCATTCTATAGATGGCAATAGCAAAAAAACCTGGATAGGCTAGATATACCTCTTCAATAGATGCAGCCGCTGGATCATTGTTATATATAGCTGTTGCATCTTTTTTTAAACTGTCAAATAAATCTGGTATGCTTTGCGTAAAGTCTTCCCATTTCTTACAAGGTTTTCCTTCGATTTCTGGACAAGCTATATTTCTTATTTTAAGAAATAAAGCCTCGAGTTCCATAAGTGTGTTTTCTGCATCTGTCCCATAATCAAACAAAGCATTAAAAAGCAATTGAGTAAACCGTTGTGATTCCTGCTTTAACAGGACAGAAACCCTAATTTCCTGCTTTTGCTTTTTGATAGCTTGTATCAATGTGGAGTGATTCATATTTTTATTTAAAGAGACGGATTTTTAAAGTAGCACCTCATTAAAAAGGAGTTAAAACTATTTTTATTTTTTATAACTCATACCATTCCACCTCAAGTTGATTCTAGTTATGCTCCTACCTATTTTTTTTAGCACCTAACAGGAACATAAATAAGTTGATCTTTTATAAAATTAAGATGAAGTTGGACTCCAGCAAAAAAGTAAAACATACCTATTCAAGCTACCAAAAGCAGTTTTATAACATACTAATGGCTTTTAGATGATGCTTTCATAAACACCATACAATGTTGCCATGGAAGATTACTTATGTTACTTTCTAATTTAAAACCTGCCGCCTTAAATTCCTTAACAGCTTGTTTTTCGCTCATTTTATGAACTTCCTTAATGGGTACACTGGCATCTTCAGCTCGATACTCTATTAAATAAACTCTCCCATTAGCTCGCAATGCTTTTTTTATAGATGCTATCATTTCTACTGGATAGCTGAACTCATGGTATACATCTACCATCAGTACTTTATCTACCGATTTTTCAGCTAAGTTGACGCTCTTTTCGCTTCCTTTTACAACGTCCACATTATCAATCTTATTAATATCAATACGATAATCCATTACTGCTAACATTTCCTCTTGAATATCCACGGCATAAACAAATCCTTTTTTTACTGATGGAGCTATTTTAAAAACATGATAACCCGATCCTGCGCCAATATCTGCAACGGTATCCCCTGGTTGGATGTTCATATTATTTAACAGTTTGGCAGTGTTCTCCTCCTTTTCGCGTTCTGGGCGATCTAGCCAGTCCATTCCCTCATAACCCATCACATAAGCTATTTCTCTTCCCATATACCACTTACCAGTGCCATTAGGATCTCCTTTTTTATACGTATAAACATCTTCAGAGCTTGTGTTTTGAGCTATTGCCATACTGGAAAGGCATAGCAGTAGCAGTAATGTTGTCATTTTAATCATAGGAAAGATCTTTATCGATTTACCTATTATAAGTCGTTTTTTGCTATAAAGCTTAAAAGCATCATACGGCAAAGCCTTCTGTTAGGTCTGTATACCTGTTTTCAGATTTTCTATTTTGATAGGAACGCAAAAATGAAAGTGCTTTTTCCGAATATTTAACCCGTAATCACATAAAAATAAATGCCTGGTTCTCCAATCAGTAATTCTATAAGCGCAATAATATGATTTAATCAATAAGCTTAAAAAATATATCGAAAAGGATGATGATTTCTATTTTGTCAAGAGGTGAAATTTTTAAATGTGCTTATATTTGCTGCCATAATAACAGGTGTTCACCTGTCATGTGCGCATTTTTACAGACTTTGTTTCTAATAAACCCTTTCTGCTGAATGAATAACGAACAAACTGCAATACGAACGACTTACTTCAGTATTATCGGGAACATTGCTTTAGCTCTTATAAAAGGATGTGCTGGTTTCTTTGGAAACTCCTATGCTCTTATCGCAGATGCTATTGAATCAACAACAGATATTTTCGCTTCATTTTTAGTTTTATTAGGTTTTAAATATGCCAAGAGGCCTGCAGACGAAAATCATCCCTATGGACACGGTAAAATTGAACCATTAATCACGTTTGCTGTAGTCGCTTTTCTTGTAGTCTCAGCTACCATAATCGCATATGAGAGCATTCAAAACATTCAGACTCCCCATAAAACTCCTAAATCTTGGACTTTAATTGTTTTAGGTTTGATCATCATCTGGAAAGAAGTCTCTTTTCAAATCGTCATAAAGAAAAGTAAACAAACGAATAGTTCTTCTCTTAAAGCAGATGCTTGGCATCATAGAAGTGACGCAATAACATCTGTAATGGCTTTTATTGGAATTTCAATAGCTATCTTTTTTGGAAAAGGTTATGAAACTGCTGATGATTGGGCGGCCCTATTTGCATCTGGATTTATTTTATATAATAGCTATTTGATTTTAAGACCTGCTTTAGGCGAGGTTATGGATGAACAACTCTACGGTGATCTCATAAATGATATTAGGATCAAATCGATAGAAGTAGAAGGTGTTTTAGGTACTGAGAAATGTTTTATACGCAAAGCTGGGATGAAATTTCACGTGGATTTACACGCCATAATAAACGGAGAAATTTCTGTAAAGCAAGGGCATGACATCTCACATCATCTAAAAGATCATTTAAGAAAGGAATTACCCAATTTAGGACATGTACTCATACATATCGAACCAGACAAATAAGAAAGGTCTTAAAATCGTCTTAGATTTATAACTGATTTTACTCCTTTTATTGAAAAACTATAAGCGCTCTAAAAACTCTATTTAACAAGTGAGCTTACAGGTAATAAATTCACTTCTTAGCAGCTACTTTCTTACTTTCTTAAAAACACCTGAGATTCATCAAAAAATGGTGAAAACTGAAAACAATTGATGAAAATCAGCCTTTTTTTAATAAAATTTGGCAAAACACCCAACCTGTCACCGACAAATTGACGCTTAAACAAGTCTATTTAAAATTAATATTGTAAATTTATTAATCTTTTTAACTCTATGCCTTTAATTCTGCAACTATTAGTGTGTTAATTTAAAAATACCTTAATTCTTTAAATTAAAAAGTCATATTAACACTTCTGTACAATACTTGCACAAAGTAAGGTTCAATTAATATTGATAATGAATACCTTATAACATGAAAGTATTAGTAATTGGCGCAGGAAATATGGGCTTCACTTATTCTGAAGGAATGGCAAGCTCCCCGCTGCTCTCTAAACAGAAACTTAGAATCTACGATACAGATCCTAATAAAATTAAAACACTAAATGAAGATGGAAGGTTTAATGTTTACAGCAAACTAGAAGATTGTCTGCCTAAATCAGACATTGTATTTATCGCTGTAAAGCCTTATCACTGCGAAGGTTTGTTCGCTGAAATGAAACCAATGGTCAACAAGGAACAATTATTTGTTTCTTTGATGGCTGGAGTTACCATTGAAACTATTCAAGAGCAATTAGGTGTTAAAAAAGTAGTGAGAACCATGCCTAATTTACCTGCTCAGGTGGGCAAAGGAGTTACTTCGTATACGGAGTCTGAAGAAGTTACTAAAATTGAGCTTCTTATGGTAAGGAATCTATTAGACACAACGGGTACCTCCATACATGTCACTACCCAAAAATTCATAGATGCCTCCACCGGAATTTCTGGTAGTGGACCGGCTTATGTGTTTTATTTTATGCAATCTATGCTAGATGCAGCCCTTAAAATGGGGTTTTCAGATTACGACTCTAAAGTATTAGTAAGCAGCACCTTTGAAGGCGCTATAGAATTGTTCAATCAGAACAACTTATCTCCTGAGTCGTGGATTGATAGAGTAGCATCCAAAGGAGGAACAACAAGAGCGGCTATTGATTCCATGGAAGATAATAACGTTAATGAGCTTATAAAAGAAGCTGCGTATGCAGCATTTGATAGAGCAGTAGAACTTGGTAAAGAATAATATGAAACCAAAAAGAATAGTAGTAAAAGTAGGAACCAACGTATTAACTAATAAAGACAATAGGATCTTAGGACCTGTCATTAAAGAATTGGTACGTCAAATCTCCGTGTTGTACGAGCGTGACATTATGGTTGTTTTAGTATCCTCTGGATCTGCCATAGCGGGAAAAGAAGTTCTTGGAGATACTAAAATAAAAGATCCAGCCATTAGAAGACAAGTGTACTCTGCAGTAGGGCAGCCTAGAATGATGCGCCATTACTACAGTATTTTTCATGACTACGGAATGCGATGCGCACAAGTTTTAGCCACTAAACGTGATTTTGACCCTGGAAAACACAGAGAAAACATGATCAATTGCTATGAAGGTTTGCTCTATGAAGGAGTGATCCCAATTGCTAATGAAGATGATGCGGTTTCACTAACTATGTCCATGTTTTCAGATAATGATGAACTGGCTAGTTTAGTAGCAGAATTATTAGACGCAGATAAGTTGATTATCTTATCTGATACCGATGGACTGTATACAGGACATCCAGATGATAAGGATTCCAAAATGATCAACGAAGTAACCTCTGACCAAAACGTAGAACAATATGTAAAAGCTTCTAATAAGAAAGAAGGCGAAGGTAGAGGCGGTATGGGATCTAAATTAAAGGTTGCTAAAAGTACGGCCAAAAAAAATATCCCTACTTACATTGCTAACGGTAAACGTGCTAATGTTATTGTCGATATCGTTGACGATAAAGAAGTAGGAACAAAATTTATACACTAAAAAAGATTCAAATAGATATGAAATTATTAAGCTCAGAAATAAAAAATCAAGTTCTCAACTCAATGACTACCATTATTGATAGAGAACGTAAAGCTATTCTAGAGGCTAATAAAACTGACTTAGAAGCTTTTAATAGAGAAGATCAAGCTCTTTATGACAGACTTGTGGTGAATGATGCCAAAATTGACGGTATGATCCAAGCCATTAAAGAAGTTCAGGCTCAAGAGGATCCTGTAGGAAAAGAAATATCTGATTTAACTTTAGATAGCGGATTGAAAATTACCAACAAAACCGCTCCATTTGGAACGATCATGATTATATATGAATCCAGGCCAGATGTAACTATAGAAGCCGCTGTACTGGCTTTTAAAGCCAATAATAAGATTTTATTAAAAGGTGGAAAAGAAGCATTAAATAGCAACATCATTCTAGAAAAATGCTGGCACGAAGCTTTAGAGGAAAATGGACTTTCCAAAGATTGGATCAAATTACTCCATTTAAAACGTGAAGAAACTCAAGAGTTCTTAAAAAATCCAACAGAAAAATTAGATCTTATTGTCCCTAGAGGTGGGGAACGTTTGATCAAATTTGTCAAGGATAATGCCACCTGTGCTGTACTCATCAGTGGTCGCGGCAATAACTTTCTATATGTCGCAAAAGATGCTGATTGGGAAAAAACAATTAAAGTGATTGTGAATGCAAAAACGGATAAAATCTCAGGATGTAATGCGTTAGATAAAGTCTTAATAGATAAAAACATTCCAAACTATCAAGACAAGGTGCGAGAACTACAGACTGTTTTGACAAACTTAAAAGTGGAGTTGGTAGTTGATCAACATATTGGGGAAATTCTTCCTAATGAAAACGTCATATCCGATCATGGTGTATGGTATGAAGAGTTTTTGGCCATGAAGCTATTAATTGCCGAGGTTGATAACGCTACTACCGCTATTGATATGATTAATAAATTTTCAGGGGGCCATTCAGCTGTGATACTTACAGAAGATAAAGAAGCAGCTAAAGTCTTTATGGAACAAGTAGATAATGCCGCAGTCTACCATAATGCCTCCACAAGATTTACTGACGGTGGTCAAATGGGTGTTGGTGCAGAGTTAGCGATCAGTACCGATAAATTGCATCATAGAGGCCCATTAGGCTTAAAGCAATTGGTGACAAATAAATATTATATTTTTGGTGATGGTCATGTAAGGGAATAGTCTGTTACACTTCTATCACCGAGTATTTGGTCCATTCTTTAGCAAAGTAAGAAACCTTGATACTCGATTGTTTCAATAAACCATCTCCAGCGAGATGGTTTATTTATTTCTTAAGGAGTCGCTTCAAGAATCTAGCTCGCTTTATAGAATGCTTTACTGATAAAAACTTGCTTTAGGAACCTAAGGCTTTTAAATGTTCCGCTTTCGCGGAAGCGAGAAAACATCTATCCCGCCTTATATAAAAAAGATCTTCGACATTCAGCCTCTCATAAACGCTTAGGTTATCTGTGGCTATACTTTCGGCTTAAGCGAAATACAACCAAAACGAAAGCTGTTGCGATCAATAGCAATAGAAATACATAGCTCATCATTAAATTACTCCAATGAGAGATCAAACCCAATAAAACAGGACCGACAAGAAACCCCGTAAAACCTATTCCAGAAACAACTGAAATAGCAACAGACGTATTCATATGTTTTGTTTTACCTGCTAACCTGAAAACTTCAGGGATGATGACAGAAATCCCCAAACCTAATACCCCAAAGCCTAGAATAGAAGTGTAAAAATTGGAAACCAATATTAAAGAGTAAGCAATCGCTGCGATGATCAAACCAAAACTTATCGCCTTGATGGAACCTATTTTTTTACTGACACCATCTCCTAAAAACCTGCCAATAGTCATGGTAAGAGAAAAAATTACAAAACCAAAACCTGCCTGACTTTCTGAAACACGGACAATATCAAATAAAAATAAATTGCTCCAATGCTCTACAGCTCCCTCATTAAACATGATTATAAAAGCTATTATAGACAATCCTAATACTGGCTTTACGTTTTTAAATATATTGGTGCTTTCACTGCTCTTATCTTCTTCTAGTTCTACGATGTTTTTATAACTAGGAGATAATACTAAGGTGGATATGATGATAAAGGAAGACATCAATAACATATGGTAACTTGGATTTGAAAACTGGACGATTAGAAAACTACCTATTCCTGCTCCAATAAAGCCACCTAAACTAAAAAAGCCATGGGCTGCAGACATAAAGTTTTGCTGATCTCTTTTTTCTATTATGGAAACCAAAGCGTTCATTGACGTACCTGTAAAGCCAGAAAAAATACCAGTGAACAATAAACTACTACACAGTAAATAATAATTAGGAGCTATTAATGGTAAATTAAAAAATAAAGCCAAAAATAGAATACCTACTTGAGTAGAACGACCCGTACCTATTTTGTTATTTATATAAGGCACAAAAGGGATGGAAATTAATAAACCACAGGCCGTGAAAAATAGAGCCAAACCAATTTGTGAATCGTTCAATTCAAATTTCATTTTAATATGTGGCAAATAAAGTATCCATGTTCCTATCAAAATATTAACTGATGAAAACACCCAGGAAGGTGCAAAATATTTTAAGTTGGAAAGAATGAGTTGTAGGGATTTCATTAACCAGATTTTTTTTGCAAAGAAACAACACAGACACCTTATCTAACCTTTTATTTGGAAGCTTATTTAAAAGGATAATGGAATACATCAAGTCAGAAAACTACGAACATTTACGAGCATTACTAGGAACTGCTAAAACCTGTTTCCTGAATTTTAAGAAATACTAAAAAGTGTGATTGATAAAAATCCTTTTATTATCTTGACCCCTACACGGCAGAACTAAACCATACCTTCACACGACCCTTAAAGAATGGAATTATCTACAGATTTTAAAAGAGCTCTACGACTATTTGTATACTATTATACCAATGGAACACTTGCCTATTTAGTTACAGATGGTCATTTACTTGCAGAGGCAGACTATATGGCTAAGCTCGCTGATCAGCCTAGCAATATGGAACAAGTTTTTGCTATATACACTAATAATATCAAAATGGACGAGAATGGTAAGGTCTTAAATCAAAAACATGCGATAAACAGAGCGGCACAATACATTATTACTGTATGTAATGAAAATGCTGAAAATGCTGAAAATTATAAGGTTATTCCAGAATTTGAGCCTTGGGAAATGGAATTGCATTGATGTTTTAGCATAGAAAGCGTCCAAAGAAATATCAGAATTTACATTTACCTGTTTTCTATCTACAATTAGACTGCCTGGCAATTCTCTAGTTTAGGGTATCAAGACATCATTAGAATTGCGCTTAAAAACAAAAGATAGGCCTATCGCCTATCTTTTGTATGGAATGATGTTTCAAACAATACTAAATAGTTTCTAAAACTGCTGTATGTTTCTTTTTCACTTTGTTGTGGCCTGATGTATTATCTGAAGACAATTTCCATTGCATTCCTTTTTGATAGATTTTGATACGGTTATCATCTCTAGGGTCCATAACCATTAAATAAATCCACTCTTGGTCTAATAAGGATTGGAGATGTTCATTTCTAGATAAAATATCTATGATTATGGGTAATGGTGCGTTAATAAGCACCGACAAGCGAAGTGGCTGATGGTACATTTTTGAATCGGTTTCACTTACCGACTGTAATGGTAAGCCCATTTTTAAATCACCTCCATTGCCTTGTACCACACCAAATTTTCCAGTAACATTATGGGTTATTTTAGAACCCCCGCCGAATGTTTTATTATCTACAGTCGCAAAGTAATAATGGTTATTAATCCATTGAGTAACCACCATCGGCCCCTGCATAATACCTTCTAAAGCCTGTCCAGTTAGGTCTTGCTCCCAATCATAAGAGTGTAAAAAACACCTGCTATTCAGGTTGGTATTCTTTGTTAAAGCTCTTGGCGCAACTATAAATCCAGCGTTTTTTGCAAGTCCCCATTCTGGTCTTGTTTCGCCCCAATCATTTGCTTTTCGCTCTGCTGTTGCCACAGCATCTTCCACTCCTAACCTATCTTTTGTGGCGGTTTGTTGTGCTTTCTTTAAACCTTCTTTTAACTGGTTTAGTTTTTCTTGATGAGAAGCTGGAACGGCTGCATCAAAAATCTCTATTTCGTCTGTTGTTGTATTGTGCTCTGCTCCTATAAATACAGTTTCATCAGGAATGACCAATTGATACTTGGTAGATAAAACAGCTCTTACTTCTTTCAAATTGGCCAGTTGAGCTAACATACGCGCATTATGCCTTCCTGGACTTGCAGCACATGCGCCACAATCCAAACTTGATGCAAAAGGATTATTTGCCGTATGACTTCCATGACCGGCAAAAACTACTAAGGGTGCAAATTGGGTCCACCCTGTTAAATCAAAAGCCGATTTTACAATTCCTACTTTATCTTCTAATGGAATCCCTTCATTTTCTTGAGTTGCGCTCGTACAATTTATTTGTGGTTCTGCTAGGTGTTCAAAAGAAGTGTTCTTTTTATTCTTAAATCTATACAGGAAGCCAGAAGATAGGGTGCGCCCTAACAATGAAAACCCGTAGAATAAACCAGCACCTTCCACAAAACCAAAGGTCGATGGCAACATATTTTTCATTCGTTTCAAGAAATATTCTTTAAATTTTGAAACCTCATTTTTCTTTTTAAAGGCCGCCATATTTTCCTTCTGACCTGCCGCTGCTGTTTCTGTAACCTGATAGGCAGAACCTAAAATCGGAGGACAAGATTTTCTGGTGATGTCATCCTCTAGATTTGTATAATCCATAGCAATTCCGAAAAAGCCTGCATAACCAAAAGTTTCATAATCCCCTTGGGCTTCTACATGCCTTCTTATAAGTTCAGACCTGGTATCAATACAAAATACCAATTGCGCATCTGGCACTGTAGTTACCGCTTCTGATTTAGGTGCATTATTTATAGTTTCAAGCATTTGGTGTTGCCAGCTTTGCTCCCAGGCTTTCAACCATATATATTTGAGTTGAGCGTCTTTTTTTGAAGCAGTCAAATTTGTTTTTTGAACCAAAGAGATTTTTTGGTTGTTAGCGATCCATAATCGAACTGCTAAATACTGCTCCAAACTTATTGGGAATTCTTTTTGCCAGCCCGAAGCTGCTTCTGTCCTATAATTGATATAACCCGTCCATCCTGGTAAAGCTGCTAGATGTTGCGTAAAGATCTCTTGATGCTGAGCTGCGGGATATTCCTTTAAAACTTCCATCAAAGCCTCTTTACTTGATTTAGGAATGTCAGAACTGCGTTTGATCTTAAAGTCTTTATCGTATTTTGCTAGTTTTCGCCAGGCGTTGTAAAAGCCCTCTTCTTTTCCAGGCATTTGCCACTCGGCTATTCCTTCATCCATAAAAGCTGCTAACCATTTGGCCATCATTCGATCTAAGTCATGATGTACATTCAGCTCCTCTAAGTTTTCATTTTCCATTTGACTTAAATAGAATTCTGGAGTTTCGGTAAATTTATTTTCTTTTAATAAATGACCGAGTACCTCTCTATCTATTTCTCCAGTGTGCAAGGCTTGTTGAAAAAGTGCTGCTTTAGGAAAAACACTTGCCTTTAGATAATGCTTTGCTGTCCATACCGCTTCAGTAAAGTGGGAGTTTTCATATCCAGAAAGCGGATTAGAAGTTACAAAAGAGTACAATGGCCAAGTCTTACCAATTACTTTTGCCGCTTTCTCTATATTATTTAAAATGTCTGCTTCTATCATTACGAGTTAGATTTATACATTAATACTGTTTTTTTATAAGGTTGGGATACGTTCATAAGCTTCACATACAACCAAGGTATTTGTCTATAAATACCGAGTTTCATAATAAAGAATCCTATTAAAAAGACCATCCCAAAAATGATTTGAAGTGCAGAAAGTGGCAATGCCTCAGCTACGTTAGGCATAGATCCCATAAGGACAGTAACCACATTGTACATCAATCCATAAGCTCCTATACCCAGTAAGAAAATAACAGGCGGCACGATTAATTTTTGCCCTGTGGATAGACTCTTTTCTTTTACTATATTATAGGTTACTTGTCCTACCGTAATTGCTACTATGAGGATTAAAAAGATACCACTGTCTAAGGCTGTTCCTTTACCTGTAATCAAAGAAAAGAGAATAGCCGCTAGTATACCATAAATTAAAACAAGTAAAGCCTGTAATGGCTTGATACGAATTTGCTCGGTACTTTTGGGAGCAGCATGTTGTATTTCTTCTCCTGAGGATAAAAATAAATATGCTTTGTAAAAGCCGTGAAGTATCAAGTGAACTACTGCTGCATTATAAAAACCTAACCCGCATTGCATGATCATAAAACCCATTTGGGCAATAGTAGAACAAGCTAGTTTCTGTTTTACATTTACTTGAATAAGCTTTGTAAACTGTGCTATTATTGCCGTTAAACCTCCTATTATGAGCAATACATCTTGTGTATTGGAAGCAAAGATGAGCGATGCAAAAATAGCCAGTAATATTCCAGACCCATTTACAAAACCTGCATGCATTAATGCAGATGCCGGTGTAGGCGATGTCATAGCCGAGAGCAACCAACGGTGAAAAGGATATATGGCCGATTGTATAATTGCAGCGGTAATGATACAAAGTGCTGCAATGAATAAGATATAATAAGGCGCTGTATCTATTTGAGAAATAAATTCACTTACCAAAAAAGTGTCCAATTGAAAGGCGAGTAATAACAAGCCCACTGCTAAGAAAAAAGTCCCTGATAAAAAATAACGCTGTGTAAATTTGGAGGCTTCTCTAGCTTCTCCCCAATCTTTATCAACCCCTATCAATTGAGACATTAAAAATCCCATGAACAACCAGCTGCCTATTACAAAAAGAATATGGTTCGAAATGACAAAGAGCATTACTGCAAGTGTAAACCCAAAACACAGTATCATAAACCTGTTTTGATACCTAAAGCCTTTCAAGTAATTAGTAGAATAGGTGCTGATCAAGGCACTGAAAAATGTTACGGTAGACCAGATCAAAATGGTAAATCCATTTATTTTAAATAAGTCCCCAATAGCTACTTCTGGGATATTTGGGTAAAAAAAAGAAAGTGTCAAAATGTTTAAAACAAATGACACCCATAATAAAACACTTAATGTTCGTGAAAGAGTTGGAGAAGAGTTCTCCTCTGGATTTTTTTCATTTGCGTGAGCAAAACCAGTACGTAAATTTCCTTTAAAAGCCATGATTCATTTTTAATTGCTGTTTTATAAACTCCAGGCAAATTTCATATAATTTATCCATTAATTTTTATTTATTGTTTCTATGATATGTATAACTTATATTTATGTGTTAAGCTCAAGAAAAATAACGGCTTAGTAAGGAGTTGTTTTTTGAATCAAGCCTATTTTAACATCTTATGGAATTAAAATAAGTTTAGGATGCAGTTGTTCTGTTTTGTTTTCCAGACATGGGTGGAAGGCATAGATTTATTGCGCAATTATTTTTTATTTGTTGCTGGTCTCGCTTTCGCGAAAGCGAGACCAGCAAACTACTCCTTCTAAAGCACGTCAAAACAAAACCCTTAAGGAAAACAGAAATACGAACCGATTGCTACTTCTAAAGGATGAACTAGTGAATCCTGTTTATACATTTCTTAAAAGTTAGTGCTTTACATTTCTGAAATATTTTTGATCTAAACAGAAACCTATTTATAATCTACATTAATTCTGATGCTCGCTAAACTGTTTCTAAGAATTCATTGAAAACACACAAGGTTGTATTATTAGAATTTTAACCTCACTAAAATTTATAATTTAAAGGTTATCCATAAAAGCGCTAACGTAAAGCCTGTTTAATTTTTTATCCAAAAGTTAAAGGAATTGTTAATTAAGGTATAGATTTGAAGTAAATGACAATAAATTGAAAAAAGTTTTTTCGATAGTAAAAGAATACAGAAAAGTCCATTCTATATGACCTTAGATTACCCTTCTATATTGTTTTTTTTGGCTCTAAATAATTTATTTATCATCACCTTATTTGCCTATCAATATTTTTACCATCACAAAAAGTGGTTTTTATTGATATTTGCCTTAGGCATCATGTTTCAAACCATTGTGATTTTTATCTACAGTATTAAAGATAGTCTGCCTCTATTGTATGTAGTTCGTTTCAATAATTTTATTACGATTTTAAGTTTTGCATTGACATCCTTTGCACTGGTCTCCTTTGATGGTAAAGTTCGAAAAAAACTGATCTGGACCTTCTGTATTATAGGGTTACTATTTTACTGCTCTATTTTGTTTGTTGAAGAAAACCAAATAGCACTGAGTGTGATACGCATCATTTCCTGTTCTGTTTTTTATGGAATCGGTTCCTTTTATCTTTATCATAATAAAAATAAGTACAAATTCTCCCTGCTTTTATGTGGTGTGCTTTTCATCTATTCCATTTTTCAGCTGGTTCGTGCTTTTCGAATATCCCAAATAAAACACTCCTATGATTTTATGGAGGGTTCGATAATCAATGATTGGTTTCTTATCATTACCGTATTTGTCATTATTGCCAGCAGTATAGGATTTATAATGCTTTTAAATGAAATAGATCAAAAAACAATACGTGAAAAAAATATAAAGATCAAAAAGGATCAACTTCAACTTGAAGAACTGAATCTAACCAAGAACAAGTTGTTTTCCATTATATCACATGATTTAAGAAGTCCCTTTAATAGCATTATAGGACTCACAGACTTATTAAAGTACAGCACAGAAAATAAGGATCTAGAAGAATCTGAAAGCCTGGCAACCATGATAAATACCACAGCAAAAAGCACACTTGTTTTGCTTGATAATCTATTAAACTGGACAAAATCACAAACAGGTCAAATGAGTTTTACCCCGACTTCATTAGGTTTACAACCTATAGTTTTGGAGGTATTTGAAACACTGCATACTAATGCCGAGGCTAAAAGCATATCATTAAATTATGATAGCTCTATTCAAACCAATGTGTATGCTGATGAAAACATGTTGAAAACAATTTTACGCAACTTGATCGCTAACAGCATAAAATTTACCTATACCAATGGTAAGATTGATGTATGCGCCATTCAAAAACCAGACTTAATTGAAATTAATATTTCAGATAATGGAATGGGGGTGCAGGAAGACATTCGAGATCAATTGTTTCAAAATAGCGCCACGACGACTACTCTAGGAACAGCAAATGAAATAGGATCTGGTTTAGGTTTATTGATTTGTAAGGAGTTTGTGGATAAACACAATGGGGAAATTTGGGTGGAAAGTGAACTAGGAAAAGGAAGTGTGTTTAAATTTAACCTTCCTTTGCTAAAATCTTCCTAAAGAGTATCTATCAACTTACAATAATTGGTTTCCAATTATCAGATTTTAGCCAATAAATAAACTAAATACCATTTATAGATAGTCTAATAATTTATTATTTAAATTCCTTCCCGATTTACATAAAGCATTGTGCTTTATTGTTTTAAATCAAAATCAAAATAAACACTTATAGCTTGAATTCCATGTTTTTGATAAAATTTGGTCTTCTGATTCAAATAACACTTTTGAAACGATTATTATTTTTTAAATTACAACGAAATAAATTTTTTATGCAAGCTCAGTTGACCGAAAAATATCTGAATCAAAGCAAAGATCTTTTTTGGATGGTTGATATAGACTTTCAATTGATTTACGCAAATACATCATACCTGAACTTTATGAGAGAAGCGACCGGTATAGAAAAGAAACTAAATGAGTCTGCATTTGTCGAGCATTTTGGAAAAGAGGATGTAAAAAAGTGGACTGCCTACTATAATAGAGCGATTGAAGGAGAATTTTTTGAAATAGAAGAACATTTCTACAATGAAAAATTCAATGAAATTCATTACAGTCAAATTACCTTTGAACCACTAACTGGAGATGACACTAAGATTTTTGCGGTGTCTTGTCATTCTAAAGATGTCACAAAGATTGTAGAAAAAAGAGGTCATGCAAGCCAATTAATGGATGCTTCTTTAGATGTTTTTTGTATTGTAAACGAACAGGGGAAATTTGTTTTCGTGAGTGCCTGTGCTATAAACCTTTGGGGCTATCTTCCAGAAGAGTTGGTAGGTACATCTTATATAGATTTAATTTTAGAAGAGGATAAAACAAAAACTAGTAAAATCACTGAAGCTATTTTTAGAGGTGACGAAATTAAATCTTTCGCTAATCGTTATAAAAAAAAGGATGGCCGTATTGCATTCAATTTATGGTCAGCACGATGGGATAATACTACTAAACTACTGTATTGCGTAGCCAAAGATGGTAAAGACTTAATTAAGCAAGAAGAAAAGGCTTACCTAAGCGAGCAACGTTTTAAAGCGCTGGTTCAAGAGGGTGCTGACATGATCGCTATACTTGATGCAAAGGGTAACTATATTTATGGAAGTCCTACCTGTATTTCTATACTTGGAATCCCTAAAGAAGAATTTATAGGTAAATCTGCATTTGAATTTATTCATCCAGTAGATGCAGATCAAGCTTTAAAGGGTTTACAAAAATTAACCACAAAAAACCGAGTGGTTTTAGCTCCCTATCGATTCAAAAATCATATAAACGAATGGAGATGGTTGGAGACGGTAATGACAAATATGTTAGACAATCCCGTTGTTAACGGTATTGTAGCGAACTCTAGGGATATTACAGATAGAGTAGAAGAAAAACAGCAACTAAAGCTCCTTGAAAGTGTTATTACACACACCAAAGATGCTGTTTTGATTACAGAGGCCGAACCTTTTGACGAACCAGGCCCTAGGAT
Source organism: Nonlabens sp. Ci31 (assembly GCF_012974865.1). Taxonomy (NCBI): domain Bacteria; kingdom Pseudomonadati; phylum Bacteroidota; class Flavobacteriia; order Flavobacteriales; family Flavobacteriaceae; genus Nonlabens; species Nonlabens sp. Ci31. The sequence goes on from NZ_CP043633.1 coordinate 3,266,278, forward strand.
CATTTATGTCAATGAAGCGTTTACTAAAATGACTGGTTATGAAGCGGAGGAAGTCATTGGTAAAACGCCTAGAATACTTCAAGGACCTAATTCTAATAAAGAAGAATTGGCTAAACTACGTCAGGCACTTAAAAATTGGAAGCCTTATGAAATGACCACCATCAACTACAAGAAAAGTGGTGAAGAATTCTGGATCAATTTTGCGATTACTCCAGTAGCCAATGAAAAAGGCTATTACACTCATTGGATTGCCATAGAACGAGATGTGACAGGCCAAAAGGTCAAAGAACAGGAAAGAGATCTTGTTAACGAAATAAACGAGATTTTCAATCAATCTGATGATAAAGACCTAAGCAGTTGTCTAAAAGATCTTTGTGAACACATCACTAAGTTTGGAGAATTTGAGTTCGCTGAACTCTGGTTGCCTGCTATAGATGGAAAAACGATCAATCGTGCAGCAAATTATTTTATAGGAAACGTAGGAAGTCTATTTTATAACACAGCTAAGGATTTAGATTCCTTTGAATTAGGAAAGGCAATTCCAGGCCATGTCTGGAAAAACCAAACGACGGAGATTTGGGAAGATACTGATAAAGAATGGAAATTCTTTAAAAGAAAAGCAGCGGCTAAAAAAGCAGGAATAAAATCCATGTTGGGAATGCCTTTAAAGCACAATAATGAAATTGTAGGAGTACTCTTGATAGGTACGGGAAAAGCCAAATCTACTTTAGCTCCATATTCAGGGCTATTTAAAAAATTAGAGTCCATTATTGGTACGGAACTAAGTCGAAAGAAAATAGAAATCGAACTTGCTCAAATTTTTGAGTTTACCCCTGATATGATTTGTCTGTCAGGCTTTGATGGCTATTTTAAACGTATGAATCCAGCTGGCTTAGAATTACTAGGCTATTCTTTAGAAGAAATACGCTCCAAACCTATCCTTTCTTTTATGCATGAGCAGGATAGGTTGACCACTAGTAAAAAGCAACAGAATCTGTATAACGGTGAAGCGCTCCGAAATTTTGAAAACCGTTATATCACAAAAAAAGGAGACATGGTATGGTTAAGCTGGACAGCTATTTCGGTGCCCGAATATGCCACTGTGTATTCAGTTGCTAAGAACATTACGGAAGAAAAAAAATTAAGAGAGTTGAACCGTCAAGCCGGTAGGCTGGGGAAAATTGGTAGTTGGGAATTTGACATATTAAATCAACATACTTTTTGGACCAATGAAGTTCATAAATTGCATGAAACAGACCCAGAGTCGTTTGTTCCAAGTTTAGAAAGTAGTATCAACTTTTATCGTAAGGATTTCCAGCCTTTAGTAAAATTGAACGTTGAAAAATGTATATCCACTGGTGAGCCTTTTGATATTGAAGCAGTTATAATCACTTCCAAAAAGAAAGATTTGTGGGTGCGCGTCATTGGAAATGCGGAAGTTGTGGACGGTAAGTGCTTACGTATTTATGGCAGTACTCAGGATATTGACGACCTTAAAGCAGCCGAAATCAGACTGAAATCCTTAGCGGATAATATTCCAGGCGTAGTATTTCAATATTTAATATATCCTGACGGTACTGATGCTTTGAATTTCGTAACCCAAGGTTCAAAAAAAACCTGGGGTTTTTCTTCTCAAGAAGTTCTTCAAAACAATCAGTTGGTATGGGATAATATAAAAGCTGGAGGAGAATTTGAAAAAGTTCAAAAAAGTATAACAGATTCTGTCGAATTCAAAACAAAGTGGACGTGTCGCTTCAAATATGTGATGCCCTCTGGCGAACTTCGAACCCATTTAGGAAGTGGAACCCCTGCTTTTTTGGCAGACGGCACCATTTTATTTGACTCCATTATACTTGACGTAACACAAGAGGCCAAAAACGAGGAGTTGCTCGCACAGACTGCGAAAATTGCACGTATAGGCAGTTGGGAAATGGATTTAACAAACCAAGATGACAATCATATGTACTGGTCTCCTATGTTATTTGACATATTGGAACTGGATGATAACTACAAACCAACCTTAACCGGAGCTATAGAATTCCATATAGGGGAAAGTAAAGAGCGAATACAGAAAGTACTAGAGGTTTTAATTAGTGATGGTGTTGAGTTTGATGAAGAAATATTACTAGTTACCGCTAAAGGAAATGAACGATGGAGCCGTGCCATTGGTAAAAGCGAAGTCGTAAATAACAAGCGCACTAAAATTTATGGTAGTTTTCAAGATATTAACGAACGGAAAAAAGCGGAGTTAGCTATTAGAGACAGTGAGGAAAAAAGAAAGCTTATCTTGAACGGTGCGCTAGATGCAATTATTTCTATCGATACGAATGAAAGGATCACTTTCTGGAATCAGCAGGCTGAAGTTATTTTTGGATGGAAAGAAGCAGAAGTAATTGGAAAACTACTATCTGAAATGATTATACCCTTACCGTTACGCAAATACCATGTGCAGGGGTTGAAGCATTATCTTAAAACAGGCGAAGGTAAAGCCCTCAATGTCTTACTGGAGTTATCAGCTATCAGGCAAAATGGTGAGGAGTTTCCCATTGAATTAACAATACTACCGATAAAACAAGGAGGAGAAGAGTTTTTCTGTGCATTTATCAGGGATACTACCGAGAGGAAAAAAGCAGAGAAAAAGATCCTTGATGCCAATGAACGCTTTGAAAAAGTAATAGATGCAACCAATGATTCCATTTGGGATTGGGATCTCGTAAAAAATACTAACAAACGCCATAAAGTTGTGGAACGGTTTTTTGGAAAAGAATCTTCCAAATCATCTCCTATTACCAGCTTCTGGCAAGACAACTTTCATCCAGAAGACCTTGATAAAGTTCATTACAGTGTTCACAAAGCTATAAATGACCCTACCTGCAATAGATGGGAATTGCAATACAGAGTAATTAATGAAAAAGGAGAAATACTCTATGTAAAAGACAGAGGTTTGATCATGAGAAATAAGGAAGGAATTGCGTTGCGCATGATAGGTGCTATGTCTGATATTTCAGACCAAAAACGCATGACAGTTCAATTAAGCGAACTCAATAAGGACCTTCAACAACAAACGCTCGAATTGAAACGCTCCAATGATGAATTAGAACAATTTGCTTTTGTAGCCTCTCATGATTTACAAGAGCCCTTAAGAATGATTTCTAGCTTTATGGATTTATTGAAGCGAAAATATGGAGACCAACTTGATGATAAAGGAAACCAGTACATTTATTTTGCTACTGACGGAGCCAAAAGGATGAAGCAGATTATACTTGATCTGTTAGATTATTCAAGAGCAAGCAAACTTACCGAAGGAACAGAAACAGTAGATGTAAATCAGGTTCTTTCTGAATTTAAACAACTTAGGAGAAAACTTATTTCAGAGAAAAATGCGGCATTTAAATCTAACACTTTACCTATCTTAATTACTTACAGAGCAGCTATTACACAAATATTCCACTGTTTATTAGACAATGCGCTCAAGTACTCAGAAGACAGTATCAATCCTATTATTGAAGTAGATGCAACAGAAAATGAAAAGGGATGGGAATTTGCTATTAAAGACAATGGAATTGGTATAGAACCTCAATTCCATGATAAAATATTTGTTATTTTTCAAAGACTGCATAACAATGAAACCTATGCCGGTACAGGAATTGGACTTGCTGTGGCTAAAAAACACGTAGAGATTTTAAAAGGGAAACTTTGGCTAGAATCTGAACCCGGAAAAGGATCTATTTTTTACTTTACAATTCCTAAATCAACTGATTATGAATAATCAAAAAAACAAACTCGCTCACATTTTGCTCGTAGAAGATAACGAAGGGGATGTTCTACTCACGATGGAAGCTTTTGAAGAGTGTAAATTAAAAATAGAATTGAGCGTTGCGAGAAACGGCAAGGAAGCTCTTGATTTTGTTTTTAAAAAAGGGGCGTTTAAAGATGTAAAAACTCCTGATCTCATTTTATTAGACATCAACATGCCTATATTTAATGGACATGAAGTCTTACAGCAAATTAAAGCCGATTCTAAGCTCAAAAAAATCCCTGTAATTATGCTGACGACCTCGTCTAATCAAATGGATATCAATAAAGCTTATGAAAACTACTGCAATAGCTATGTGCAAAAACCTCTTAATATGGTTGAATTTCTAGATGCGATACTGAAAATTGAGCAATTTTGGTTGCAACTCACTTCATTAGCAAAGTAACATGATCAGACAATTGGAAAACTATATAGAAAAGTTGACTGTTCTCGTTATTGAGGACAATCAAGGGGATTTTATTTTGATCGAAGATTATTTACTTGAGAAGTTCAAACAAATAAACATCATACATAAGACCAATTATGAAAGCTCCATAAAATACCTTAAAAGTAGGGAGAAAGAAGTTGCTGTCATATTGTTAGATTTGCACTTGCCAGACATGCAAGGTGTTAATTTGATAAAAAAATTATCAGACCATAATTTTCATATACCCACTATTGTTCTAACTGGATATTCCGATCTTAAATTGGCTAAGCAAAGTCTTCAAATTGGGGCATATGACTATCTTATTAAAGATGAAATCAACCCAATCGTTCTCCATAAAACCATTGTTTTTGCCTTAAAAAGAAGCGAGTTTATTCATCAAATTGAAGCTGAAAAGGACAATTACGAGAACCTTTTTAACTTTAGTCCGCAACCTACGTGGCTCTTAGAGGCTCAGTCTTTAAAAGTACTCAATGCAAATATTGCGGCACAAACGACCTATGGGATCTCTATTGACGATTTTTTAAATATGTCGTTTACACAATTACATACGGTAGAGGAAAAACAGCGTATCAAAAACAAGTTCCTTTCAAAGGAGCGCGATGTTAATGATGAACACTTCACACACCTACTTAGTGATGGTACTGAAATCAAAGTAGATGTCTATTTTCAGGAAATTAAAACCCATTCAGGCAACCGGCTGATTGTGCAATCCAATGATGTATCAGAGACCTTGAAACGCATCGATACCATTGAATTTCAGAATGCTACATTAAAGGAGATTGCATGGACCCAATCTCACGTGGTACGTGCCCCATTATCCAGAATATTAGGGATTATAAACTTAATTGAAGAGGAACCCGAAAACTTTGATGAACTTTCATTTTGGTTAAAGCAGTTAAAAAATTCAACCAATGAAATGGATGAAATCGTAAAAAAAATAGTTGATGAAACAAATCGTTTTGATCATAAATAGACTTCGCAAATGAAAAAAGAACTTTTTATTATAGATGATGATCCCATTCAACGAATAATTATTTCGAAAATGGCTGAGATTATAGACTGCTCTTTGATTGTTGATCAATCTGAGAATGGGAAAATAGGTTTAGAAAAATTGGAAAAAATAAAGAATTCAAATCATACAACCATCGTAATATTGGATATCAACATGCCAGTTCTAGACGGCTGGGGTTTTTTGGATCAGATTGAGAAATGTCATTTCTACAACTTGCCTCAACTTTTTATTTATATAGTTTCTTCATCTACCGATGAAAGCGATATTTTAAAGGCCCGACAATATAGCTTTATCAAGAGATTCTTGCATAAACCATTAAGTAAAGAAGATATTGGCACCATCATAAACTTGAATTAGACTTTTTACAAGTCTCATCAAATCAACTACCTGTTAATACAGTCCGCTTATGACCTATGGATCCTGTGTAGAAATAGCTGTTCCTAATCTAAAGAATGTCTTGCTCTACTGGTTGGAGCATAGTTTTTATACGATCCTGTCATCCTTTATGAATCTAATCGACATTAACCCAGCAAAAAAATTCTTATGTGATAGATGTTATTCAAAAACCCCTTAAAAAAGCAAACCTATATAAAATAGGTGTAGGAGGGTAGGAAATTCCGACTGCTTTTTGCACTTCTCCTTTTTTAACCGATACTTACAATTTTACTTTATACAGAGCTATTTTCAATAAGGTTATTAGACACTCAATAGCGATAAAATTTGTTTTTATTTTGACCTTTTTTAACATAAGAAAAGTAGAAAAAATAGGTTTTTATTTTAAATTAGAGAACATTGTAAATACCTTAGATAAATTTGCCAACTTCATAAGAAATTAAAAGAGTGATCAAAAAAAGTATAATGGCAAAATTAGACGAACACGGCTATTTGAACTTAAGGATACTAATGCATCGTAAATAGTTAAAACATTTATTAAAGATAAAATGATAGAATTAAAAGGGAAAAATGCGCTCATAACAGGATCTAGTCGAGGAGTAGGCCAACAAATTGCATTGGGACTTGCCCAACTAGGATGTCATGTTATCGTACACGGAAGGAAAGAAGAAAATAATAAAGAAACGTTGGAACTGTTAAAAGCCTATTCAGTAAATACTTATAGTGTTTATGGCGATCTATCTGATGAAAATCAAATTAGTGATTTGATAGACCAAGTTAGAACGCTACAAATACCAATTGACATATTATACAACAACGCGGGAATAATGAGAGATTATCGGGAGGATATATGGTCTCATACAACAGAGGACTGGTTAGAAACCTACAAAGTGAATGTTGTTGCCATGTATAAACTTTGTAGTGCATTTGTCCCTTTAATGATAGAAAATAATTTTGGACGAGTGGTAAACACCACTTCTCGAATAATGGACCAGCCCCAACTAGCTCCTTATGGTGCATCAAAATGGGCCGTTGACAAATTGTCCCAAGATATAGCTGCTGCAGTAAAGAATACACCTGTACGAATAAATTATATGGATCCAAGCTGGTTGAGGACAGATCTAGGTGGTGAACATGCTGATAACCCAGTGGAAGCAGTGCTCCCTGGTGCCTTAGCACCTCTTTTAATTGATGATGACGGACCAAATGGTCAGTTTTTCTCTGCAATAGAGAATTGACCTTAAATAATTCTGTCTTCTCATTGAGGCAAATGAATTATATGTTCTACTGCAAATTAAAATACAGTAAAAATGAGGGTTAAAGTTGAAGTGTAAAATATAGAAACAATCTCCGTACCCAAGAAAAAATAACGAACTTGATTCATTGTGCAATCTAAGCTACCATAGGGTTTTCTAATATATTCTCTATTTTTTCCTTTATTTGGTTAATATTTTTACAAATAAGCAGTTTATCCCCTACTGCTCCATTATAGTTTGAAAACAACCAATTACTTAATAAATATAAAAAAAATAATTTAAAATAATGATGCTAATAATTGGAGCTGGCTTATCTGGCCTTTTAACAGGGTATTTTCTAAAAAAAGAAGGCATTCCGTTTAAAATTTTAGAAGCGAGAGAAAGAGTTGGTGGAAGAATCAACACGGTCTATGGAATTAGTAATACACCTGTTGAAATGGGAGCTACATGGTTCACCAATCAACATAAACACTTGATAGCGCTGTTAAACGAATTAGAGCTGAATTATTTTGACCAGCATACGGACAGTAGTGTTTTATTTCAATCCTCCAATACTTCACCCATACAATCTATTAAAATCCCTAGTCAACAGCCTAGCCATAGAATCGCTGGCGGTACCTCCCACCTAATAGAAAGCTTACTGCAAAAGCTAGATAGTAAGGATATCTTGCTGAATCAATCTGTAAAGAGTATAAAATGCTATGAGAATACTGTTCAAGTGATTACAAATGAGGTTTTTGAAGTTCATAAAGTTATTATGGCCATTCCTCCAAAATTGTGGTCTAAAAGAATCGTTTTTGAGCCTGCTTTACCTCAACAATTGATAGATATTGCACAGCAAACTCATACGTGGATGGAGGATTCCATTAAAATTGCTCTGACCTATAGTCTACCATTTTGGGAAGGAGAAAACCTCTCTGGAACTTTTTACAGTCCTACAGGACCCATTACCGAATTATATGACCACTGCAATCATCAAAGAACTAAATACGCCCTCTGCGGATTTATAAATTCATCTTTTAAAAACTTATCTTATGCTGATAGACGTAGGAGCGTGATCAAGCAGCTAAAAGATGTTTTTGGAAATCAGGCGGAAGAGTTTATTGATTACAACGAATGTGTGTGGAGCGAAGAAGAAAACACCTTTCAACCATCTGATGAGTTTCTTTATCCACATCAAAATAATGGAAACCTAATTTTTAGCAACTCCTATTTTGATGATAAATTGTTTATTTCCAGTTCAGAGTCAGCTGCAGAATTCCCCGGGTATATGGATGGAGCAGTATATGCAGCTCATGTAGTTGCTCAAAAAATCATAAATACACAGCTCTAAGTGTATTGCAATGAGCTCTTAAAAGCTCACATAATAAACACCTTGTAGAATTTCTATTGGGCTTTTATTTACAAGAGTACTTAAGCAAATCACCAAAGAACAATTGTCCACAAATAAAAATTTATAGATGATAAAACCAGCAGATCATAAAAATGAAAAAGAAAGATTAGAAGATCTTCAATCCTATTCTATTTTAGATACCTTATCAGAAACTGATTATGATGATATAACGGCTATTGCAGCAGAAATATGTGGGACAGAAATTTCTTTGATAAGCCTAATTGACGATAAACGTCAATGGCTCAAATCTGCTCACGGAATAGACCTGAAAGAGACTCCAAGGGAAAATGCCTTTTGTGCTCATGCTATCAATGACCAAGAAAATGTGTTTATTGTTCAAGATGCCAGATCAGACGAGCGATTTCATGACAACCCATTGGTAACAGGAGAGACTTCTTTAGTCTTTTATGCCGGTGTTCCTTTAGTGAGCGACAATGGTCTTCCTTTAGGTGCTTTATGTGTGATTGATAAAAAACCAAAATTATTGAGTCAAACACAAGTGAAATCTCTGAAAGCCTTAGGGCGTCAAGTGATGCATATATTAAATCTCAGGAAGACAAAATCAACCTTAGAAAAAACATTAGAAAATCTAGAAGAAAAAAATCTAGAATTGGAGCGCTTTGCATTTTTAGCTGCGCATGATCTTAAATCCCCTTTAAATAATATTAACGGGCTGTCGCAATTATTTTTAGACGTTTATGGTTCTGAAATTGATGAAGAAGGAAAAGAAATGATCAGTCTCATTACAAGCTCAAGCAATAAACTAGGAAAACTTATTGACGGATTACTTGAATACAGTAAAAGCGAAACTATATTAAATGAAAAAAAATCCAACATAAATTTAAAACATTTGATAGAAGACATTAGCGGTCTTTTTGCTTACGAGCACCAATTAGAACTCCAATTAAATTCTTCTATAACTGAGATATCAGTAAATAGAACAGTCCTAGAGCAAGTGCTGATTAACCTCATCACAAACGCAATTAAATATAACGATAAAGAACAAGTAGAAATTGAAATCGGTGTTACCGCATCTGCCACTCACTACAAATTTTATGTTCAAGATAATGGCCCTGGTATCGCTTTAGAAAATCAAAATAAGATATTCGAGATGTTTGAGGTCTTGGGCAATAAAGATAAGTTTGGTAAGAAAGGTAACGGAATCGGTTTAGCGACAGTAAAGAAAGTAGTTGAGCATAGTGGCGGCAGAATAAAAGTAACATCCGAACCGAAAAAAGGAGCTAGATTTATATTTACCTTAAAAAAATAAAGATCCTCAACAAATCAATTGAAACAAAAAACAAGCTGTTCTACTTAATACCCTAAAATGCCTTATTTTTAAAATGGAATTAAAAACCATAAGTTCCATTTTTAAATATCGTAAGATGAAAAAAATAATAGCGATTGCCTTCTTGCTCGTTTCCATGAACGCTCTAAGTCAAACAGAAGAATCTTTTATTGGAGAAGTAAAATTATTTGCGGGCAATTTTACGCCAAAAGGTTGGGCATTATGTCAGGGACAAACAATTTCCATTAATGAAAACCAAGCATTATTTTCCATCCTTGGAACCAACTACGGTGGAGATCGACGTACTACCTTTGCCTTACCTAACTCAAGAGGCAGAGTACCTATAGAAACAACCGATACCGATACCGATAATACTGAGATTAAAGTAGGTGATAAAAAAGAAGCTGCAAAAATTAGTAAAGGTATGGAGGTAGAAACACTCCCAACATAGGACTAAATTATATTATTTGCGTTAGGGGGATCTTTCCATCAAGGAATTAAAATAGCACTAAAAGCTTATTACGCTCACCATCAATTACTCGTTTCAGTTCACTTGGAAATATATTTATAAACTTTCAAAAGGTATTTTTTAGTCCTGTAAAAAGCGAGCTAAATGATACTTAAAACCAGTAACTTATTAAGAACCCAGATACATTAAAAATGAAAATAGCCGTATTTAGTACTAAATCTTACGATCAAGAATACTTTGAAAAATATAATGATACGAACAATTATAACTTTTCATTTTTTGAAACTGCTCTAAATAAAGACACTGCAAATCTAACCATAGGCTTTCAGGTTGTATGTGTCTTTGTCAACGATAATGTTGATAAAGATACTATTGAAATCCTGTCTAAAAATGGGGTGGAACTGATTGCATTGAGATGCGCAGGTTTTAATAATATTGATATAGAAACTGCCAAAGCTAAAAACATAAAAGTGGTTCGGGTACCCGCATATTCACCAGAGGCGGTAGCAGAGCATGCACTAGCCTTAATTTTAACTCTAAATAGAAAAACACATAAAGCCTATAATAGAGTTCGTGAAGGAAACTTTTCTCTAAAAAATCTAATCGGCTTTAATGTTCACGGTAAAACAGTTGGAGTTATTGGCACTGGTCAAATTGGTGAAACCTTTTGTCGAATTATCAAGGGCTTTGGATGTCGTATTATTGCTTTTGATATTTCAAAATCTCAAGAATTGATTGATTTGGGAGTGACATACTTAACGTTAGATGAAGTCTTTCAACAATCAGATATTCTCTCCCTACATTGCCCCTTAAACAAGCATACCAAACATATGGTAAATGAACGGTCCATCGCTTTAATGAAGAAAGGAATCATGATTATCAATACCAGTAGAGGTGCACTAATAAATACCGTAGATGTCATTAAAGGGCTTTCTAATAAGAAAATTGGATATTTAGGAATTGATGTATACGAGCAAGAAGAAAACCTGTTTTATGAAGATTTATCAGAACGCATCATACAAGATGAACTTATCTTAAGACTTAATGGTTTTCCTAATGTATTAATTACTTCGCACCAAGCATATTTCACTAAAGAAGCCATGGAAGAAATTACCACCACGACTCTAGAAAATATCAAAGCATTTGAAAATAAGCTAGAATTAGAAAATGAAGTAAGGTAATATAGCTCGCAAAGGCTTTATAAATCTGGCTAGTACCTGTATAAGATGATATTATTCATTACATCCAACAAATCACAGTTTAAACATGCATAAAAACATTTAAAAGAAAACAAGTAAGAGGTGGCCTTCCGTAATAAATACCTTTTTAATCGGTACTGTTTTTAATTTCTAAAAATGCATTACTTTTTTTACTAAGTAGTTCAAGAAATTCTATTTCGTTACCGTAATTCAACAAATTAAAATCAAAACCTTTGGTTTCAACATATCTAATAAATTCCTCTACTCGATGCTCCGGAATATTAAAATGTTCCACTAAGAAGGTAGATCCTAGATAGTATTTTATAGATTTTGCTGGAACTTCTGGAACACCAGCCGCTTTTTTATCTTTTACTTCAGATCTAAAAAGAGGTATTAATAATTGATCTACCACATTTGTAATATTTAAACCCGTCACCATAGAAATAGCGATGGATTCATTACCTATTTCTTCGATTTGGTCCTTATTTTCATCCCCAAATTCAATCACGTCTTTATCTTTTATACCAAAATAAACTGCATTAGATTTTAAATCAAATGTTTTTGCGATAGTAACATCTTTCTCAATGTTACCTGTCAGTAACTTAGTAGTAATTACAACCTCGTCTAATTTTTCAACTTCTTCAATCAAAAAAATGCGCATTTTTTTTGATTCTAAAATATAATTATTGACGAGTACATCAAAGTTTTGATACTCTAAAGCCCTAACTTCTATAAGATCGTTTAAAGCTACGGAAAGGTTAAACTCTCCTTTTTCATTAGTAGTTGCACCTAATTTTGATGACGAATTGTATATAGCTATACCTCTAATATCGCTTCCTTCGACTATAATTTTTCCTTCAATATTTACTCGTTTTACTTCTTGAGAATTAGCAAGAGAACTTATCAAACACACAAATAATAATAGTAGCTTTTTCATAATAAAAATATCTTCTATAAAGATACTTAGTAAGTATTCACTTTCAACCCTAATGAGCTTAAATTTTGTGAAAAACAGTTTGCTCATCTTAAAAAAATCAATAGCTATTTAATTGTTTTATCTCACTATAAAAATAAAATAAGCAACGACATAACTACCACCACTCTTAGAAAGATTAGGGCATTTAAAAACATATAGAATTAGAAAGCGAAGTAAAATAAAACAGTGCTGATAAAATATTTTCAAGAGCTGTATAATTTGCCCTAACAAAACAATAAATAAAAACTTATCAACCTCCTTCTTTTAAACCTTAAATCTGTTACCTCTATCTTTACAGACCAAGAAGAAATAACAGATTTAAAGCAAACTTCCCTGTAATCTATATCATAGGGAAGTTATAGTTGATAAAACATGGTAGCTATAGAAGGTAAGCTTTAAAGTAAAAGCTACTACCCTATTAGCAGTAAGCAGAACGCACGTGATTTTTATTATGCTGCTAACCTGTTTAGTTTACATACTTGATTTAGCTGGAGCTGTAGTTGTACTCATATCACGTACACACACATACTTACCATCGCGTTTCTCAAAATAAGACATGTAATTTCCATTTTGTAATTCGTTCCCGTCAGCATCAAATTCGGTCCAAGAACCTATTTCAACAGCTTTATCACCTTCTGCAAAAAGATCTACAATTTTGTAGACGTTATAATTTCCTAATGTGTCGTTTGCCATATTAGAAGCTATGTTTTCTCTTATGGCTGTTTTACCTTTTTTAGGTTGTTGATTACGACTGTAAGTTACAGCGTCCTCGCCGTAATAGTCTGCTACAGCGGTAGCGTCCTGAGCTTTTTCTCCTTCGGCATAAGCATCTTCTAATGCTTGAATTTCGCTTTTAACCTGATCCATATCCAGCACTTCTTCTTCCTTTTCTTTAGTCGAACAAGCTGAAATAATTAAAATAAAAAAGGCTAAAACTGTAACTAATTTCATGGTTTTTTTCTTGATCGTTGGTATTGGTTTAATTATAAAGATACTACATCATCCTAATTAATTAAACTTTTAAATGATTTTTTATTGCTTTATGGAATTGATTGACAAACATTTACAAATAACAAACTGTAGTAAATCATTAATTTAACTATTTCATTATATAAATCTTTTACAGGATTCAATTGTGGATAAATAGGGGCTTTAAGCTATAAATTTATTTACTGGTATCGCTTTCGCGAAAGCGATAAAAACACCAATATCATGGATAACAAGCCAGAAATAGAAAGCTTAGATAAGTGAACCATTCCACTAGTAAAAGCAAGGAACCTTAGACATTGGTTTAACATTTTTGGAGAAAAGTATAACAAGAAAATTCCTATATTCCTTTTTTAATAGATCATTTATAAAGACTTAATCATGAACATTCCAGAGAAGTATCAAATCAAAGAAATAGTAATACAAAAATCCTACCTCGTCAATGGGGAATTAAGACAATGGAATGGTGAAAGTTCCGAAGTGTTTTCTAGCATATCTTCAACAGAGACCTACCAGCCTACTCTTTTGGGTAACATTCCCACTTTAGGAGAAAAAGAAGCTATAGAAGCGCTAGACGCAGCCGTTGACGCCTATGATAGAGGCCAAGGTCTATGGCCTACAATGAAAGTAGAAGACCGTATTTCTTGTATGAAAAAGTTTGTGGAACAAATGAAAACGAAGCGAGAAGAAATTGTGAAGTTGTTGATGTGGGAAATTGGCAAAAACCTACCAGACTCCGAAAAAGAGTTTGATAGAACGGTAGACTATATCTACGATACTATTGAAGATTACAAACAAATGGACCGCGATAGCGCAAAATTTGAGAAACACAGCGGTGTAAACGCACATATAAGAAGAGGACCTCTTGGCGTTGTGTTGTGCCTCGGACCTTATAATTACCCTTTAAACGAAACCTTTGCCCTTTTAATCCCCGCATTAATCATGGGAAATACGGCGGTTTTTAAACCTGCAAAATTTGGAGTTCTATTGTTATGCCCACTACTAGAAGCTTTCCAAAATAGTTTTCCAAAAGGAGTGGTCAATATTATTTTTGGCAGAGGAAGAACAGTAGCAAATCCAATCATGAAAGATGGACGTGTTGATGTGCTAGCGCTTATAGGGCATAGTAATTCTGCAAATGCCCTACAAAGCGTGCATCCTAAAAGTAATCGCTTGCGTATGGTCCTTGGGTTAGAGGCAAAAAACCCAGCAATAGTATTAAAAGATGCCGACTTAGATCTGGCCATAGACGAATGTATTGCAGGAACAACATCATTTAATGGTCAGCGTTGTACCGCACTTAAAGTATTGTATGTACATGAATCGATAGTTGATGAATTTAACAAAAGGTTTTCTCAAAAAGTAGATGCTCTTAAATTCGGTAATCCATGGGAAGACGGTGCCAAATTAACTCCTTTACCAGAACCTAATAAACCTGCTTACATACAAGAATTGATTGACGACGCTTTAGAAAAAGGAGGTGAAATTATCAATCAAAAAGGAGGCGTAACCACTCATAATTATATCTTTCCAGCTGTCGTATATCCAGTAACAAAAAATATGCGGGTGTACGAAGAAGAACAATTTGGACCTATTATACCTATCATCTCCTTTTCAGATATTGAAGAGCCATTGGATGACATGGCAGCATCTAATTACGGCCAGCAAGTCAGCTTATTTGGAAAAGACGTGCAAACATTAGCACCGCTCATAGATACGTTGGTGAATTTAGTTTGCCGTGTAAACCTGAACAGTTCCTGTCAACGTGGACCTGACGTATACCCTTTTACGGGAAGAAAAGATTCTGCTGTAGGTACGTTAAGTGTTCATGATGCCTTACGTTCCTTTTCCATTAGAACATTTGTAGCTGCTAAAGACAACGAATACAACAATGCTATTTTAAAGAATTTGATGGATGCAAGGATTTCCAATTTTGTCAGTACCGATTACATTCTTTAAAAGTATCCTAGGACTTTTAACGTTGTTTTTCAAAACAACTATGTGAAAGTCATTAAGATCTAAAAAAGCTTAGGAGTTATTTAAGGTTCCCTATTTTTTAAATAGGGAACCTTAATTTTATACGGCAATAAAAATACCTCAACTATAGGCGTAATTTTAAACCATATATTGCACACCTATCATCATCTAGAAATACTATGCAGTAGCAGTCCGATTGTTTCAAAATCTATTTCTAAAATAGAACTTGGTTAGGGCTTTCTAAATGTTTTTGATCAAAACTTTGATTAAAGAAGTAAACAAATTCCAATAAAAGCTAAGAAACTCTCTTCTGTTTCCCTCACCGAAGGAGGTACTGCTGTACTGCACTCCATACCTCCGTTTAACGTGAAAGTTCTCTTTAAACAGGCATTTTAGAAATCACTATGATGCAACTTAATTATTTTTTATTATTAACTACACCCCTTTAAATAATAGGGTGCACTATTGCTTTTTTGATACATACCAACAGATACACCCTAAATTTTATATGAAAAACCTTTCAGATTTTATATAAATAACAGAACTTCCCCAAATAATTTAAAAAGTAACATCATGATTGTTGGTATTCCTAAAGAGATTAAAAACAACGAAAGCAGGGTCGGTATAACACCTGCTGGAGTTTTTGAATTAGTAAAAAACAAACATACGGTATGCGTTCAATCAAATGCCGGAGATGGAAGTGGTTTTTTAAATGATGATTATGTAAAGGCAGGAGCTTTAATTCTCGATACTATTGAGCAAGTTTATGGGGGTTGTGAAATGATCGTAAAGGTTAAAGAACCTATTGCCGAGGAATACGCTTTGATAAAGGAAGGTCAGATCCTGTTTACTTACTTTCATTTTGCCTCCAGTGAGCTATTGACAAAAGCCATGATTAAAGCAAAGGCGATTTGCATTGCTTATGAAACTGTTGAAGACCAGGAAGGCGGCTTACCACTACTAACTCCTATGTCTGAAGTAGCCGGAAGATTAGCTATACAACAAGGTGCTAAATATTTAGAAAAACCAGTCAAAGGTCGCGGTGTGCTTTTAGGAGGCGTACCGGGTGTAGCTCCGGGTAAAGTTTTGGTTCTAGGAGCTGGTGTGGTAGGTATACAAGCCGCAAAAATGGCAGCTGGTCTAGGAGCTCATGTTACTATTATGGACATCAACATGAAACGATTGCGTTATGTAAACGATGTCATGCCCCCGCATGTAGTGACAGAATTTTCCAACGAATTTAATATCAGAAAACACATCAAAACTCATGATTTGATCATTGGAGGGGTGCTACTTAAGGGTGCTAAAGCTCCTAATTTGATTACGAGAGATATGCTTAAAGAAATGCGTCCAGGAACAGTGATTGTAGATGTAGCCGTGGATCAAGGTGGTTGTGTAGAGACCACTAAACCTACAACCCATCAAGATCCTGTATATATTATTGATGATGTCGTGCATTATTGTGTAGCTAACATGCCTGGAGCAGTTCCTTGCACCTCTACAATTGCATTGACTAATGTTACTCTTCCCTTTGTGTTGAAATTAGCAAATATGGGTTGGGAAGCTGCTTGTGAAAAAGACGCCTACCTTAAAAAAGGATTGAATATCATCTCTGGTAAAGTAGTTTATGAAGAGATCAATGAAGCTTTTGGTTGGTAAAAGCTTTTATAGTTCCATATACTAGCATATTCATAGGGATTTGTTAGGGCTGAGGCCTTATTAAAAGTTGCTTAATAACCCGTGGAGACCAGCTCGAATTGAATTGTTTTAAAATTCACCTCTCCTTAAAATGACCCCAAATTTTTATTGCTTTTTTTTTGTAAAAAATGATAAGAGAAAAAAGTGCCTCTATTACAATAATACCGCACTTTCAATCTTACTCACCACAGCCTGTGCGGCAGCCTTACCGTTTAACATGGCCGCATTAAGAGAGCCATTACTTAAATGGTCCCCTGCTAGAAATATATGTTCTGTCAATTGTGTTTCTGATGGGGTCATAGAATAATTTAAAGAGTCCAATTGAGGCAATGCTTTTTTAATGTGATGCAATTGAATCAATTCAGATGCTTTGATTCCCGTTTCTTCTCTCAATTCTTTGATCACACGCTCCGCAAGTTGTTGATCACTTAATTGATGCTTTTTAATAACAGATACACTGATTACAATCCTGTGATTTTCAAAAACATCTTGTAAAAAATGAAAATTATTGATCAATACCTCTCCGTTAGATACTAAACCTATGATGGCCTCGTCAAAACCGGCGTGGTCTGTTTCAAAATAGAGAACCGTTACTTGGTGCCATGGAATCATTTCTTTAGGTAAATTAGGAACTACATCTCCCGCTGGGGCTGCAACAATCGTGTAATCTGACAAAAACTTTTCTCCATTTTCCAATGTGATTTTATTTCCTAAGACAGCACTTACTTTTTGTTTTAACTGAATAGTACCTTTGGGTAGATGAGAAGCCAGTTGCTCTGGAATTGCCTTGATACCGCCAGCGGGTATGGTTGCATTGCCCTCTGTAAACATTTTGAAGACAAATTCAAACATGCGACTGCTGGTCGCTAGCTCTGTTTCTAAGAATATACCTGCATAAAAAGGTGTAAAGAAACTGGATATCATCTTTTGAGAAAACCCGTATTCTTCCAGATAGGTTTTTGTAGTCGTTTCTGGTGAAGCAAACACCTCTTGAAGTGTTTTTTGTTTTAGCTTTCGCGAAAGCGAGAACACCAACCATTTATCTTTTAAAGATCCGACTCCTGCAACTAAGGTGCTCCATAAGAAACTGTAATCTCTAGAAGCATCA
The DNA here is from genome assembly GCF_012974865.1 of Nonlabens sp. Ci31. Taxonomy (NCBI): domain Bacteria; kingdom Pseudomonadati; phylum Bacteroidota; class Flavobacteriia; order Flavobacteriales; family Flavobacteriaceae; genus Nonlabens; species Nonlabens sp. Ci31. The sequence continues at coordinate 3,284,278 of NZ_CP043633.1, forward strand.
CCAAGCCTATAAGTCTTACCGTCTTTGAAAATCATGGACCCAGGAACGAATTTGCGCAATTTTAAAGCTTCTACATCTAGAAATTCATGTACCGCCGGATAGGCATCCAGCATCACTTGGAAACCCTGATCGAGTATCAAGCCATTTTTAATAACGCTATTCACGCGTCCTCCCACAAATGAATTGACATCATATATGGTTGATTTATAACCAGCGTTTTGTAAAGTTAAAGCAGCAGTTAGACCACTAACTCCAGCGCCTATAATAGTAATTTGGGGTTGGCTTTTTTCCATGGCGTAAAAATAATCTAGAGCAGGAGATTTCAAAGGGTTTATTCAATGCTTAACAAAAAGAATTTTAAGACCAAGTATCTTTACAAAAACACCAACTCCATGTTATTGCAAGAAAATACCCAAGAAGTAGGTTTTACAGATAAAATAGTGTCCACTACGCTATCTTATTACGAACAATTTATTGAATACATACCACGACTAGGTGTAGGACTTACCATTATTATACTAGGAGTATTTATAGCTGGCTTCTTTGGTAGGTTTACAACTTCCAGAGTGAGTAAGCGCACACAAGACCCCTTGATGAGCCGTTTCTTGGGAAAAGCAATTCGTTTTATGCTCATCATTGTATTTGTAATGCTAGCGCTTAGAACAGCTGGATTAGGTGATATCAGCGCAGGGATATTAGCTACAGCTGGAGCCAGTGCCGTAGTTTTAGGATTTGCATTTAAAGATATTGGTCAGAACTTTATTGCAGGTATTATTTTAAGTTTTAACCGACCTTTTAATGTGAATGATACCGTAGAAATAGGTGCTAATTTTGGAAGGGTCAAAGAGCTCGAATTTAGATATACTAAACTTAAAACATTTGATGGTAAAGATGTGTATATTCCTAATTCTGACGTTATCACGCAGCCGGTAACCAACTATACTGAAGATGGATTCTTTCGTTGGGATTTTATAGTAGGTATCGATTATGAAGACGATATCAACCTGGCAAAGGATTGCATCATGCAAGCTCTAAAAATAGATTCTAAAGTAATTGAAGATGAAGGACATGTCAATTATGTTATTGAAAATGAGCTAGCTACCAGCACAATAAACTTAAAGGTTTTCTTCTGGGTGGATACTTTTGATTTTGGAAGAGTTGCTAACGCAACTCGTGGTCGTGTGATTGGAAATGTAAAAAGGGCATTAATGGAAAAAGGCTTCTATTTACCAGCAGATATTCAGGAAATAAAGCTATACGGTCGTGAATCTGACTTACCTTTGTCTATTAAAGATAAACGAGTTACAAAAGATGCTTAAATTCTTCAAATACTTAGCTTTAGTAGAGGGCTATTCCTTTCTACTCATCCTGTTCCTTACCATGCCTCTTAAATATTTAGGCGGTGTGCTTTTACCCAATAAAATAATGGGAATGGCTCATGGTATTCTTTTTTTAAGTTATGTAGTTATTGCCATAGTGCTGAGCCAACTGTTAAAATGGAACTTTAAAAAATTGCTAATCGTTCTCGCCATGTCGGTAGTTCCTTTTGGGACGTTCTGGATGGAAGATACCTACTTAAAAGAAGATCTAAAAGCTATTCCTTAATCAGTATCAAAACCTTTGTTTTTCATACGGTTGTGTTGGTATTCTACTTCAGTTTTACCGTGAGCTGCTGGTTTTCCGTTTTCGCCTAGATTAACTAGAATGATACTTTCGATAGTAATAATAGTCGCATAGGTCATTTTATTGCGTACCACACACCTTAAATCGATAGAGCTATTGCCGAATTTACTGACCTCTATACCTATCTCGATAATGTCTCCAGGCTTTGCACTGCCTACAAAATTGATTTCACTCATATACTTAGTAACCACTTTTTGATTCTCTAATTGGATCACGCTATAGAGCGCTGCTTCTTCATCAATCCATTCCAGTAACCTTCCTCCGAAGAGTGTTCCGTTAGGATTCAAGTCTTCTGGTTTGATCCATTTTCTAGTATGAAAATTCATATGTTATAGTTTGCAATCAAAGATACATTTGATCTACCTGAAAAACCTATTTTTGCTATATGAAACATCTTTCTAGTCCCAATAACGCGATAATACGTCATGTAGAACAACTGCAGCGTAAGAGCAAAGCACGTAAAAAAGAAGGGCTTTTTATTGTTGAGGGACAACGGGAAGTAGCTCTGGCAGCTCGTGGGGGGTATGTGATTGATCAATTATTGATTTGTGGCCCTATCCTACTCCATAAAGATCAATTTACAAATGAAGAGGTGTATTCATTTTTTGAAATGGATCAACATCCTGAAATCATATCTGTTACAGAAGAAGTCTATGAAAAGATGGCTTATCGCAGTGGAACTGAAGGCTGTCTCGCTTTCGCGAAAACAAAATCACAACAATTATCTGATCTCCAATTAACAGAAAAACCATTAATCCTAATTGCCGAGTCTACCGAAAAACCAGGTAACATAGGTGCTTTATTAAGAACAGCTGATGCTGCAAAGGTAGATGCCGTAATCATTGCTAACCCAACAGCAGATTTATATAATCCCAACGTCATACGCTCCAGTGTGGGTTGTGTTTTTACAGTACCCACAGCTGTAGGAAGCACAGAAGAAGTGATAGAGTTCTTGAAAAGCAACTCCATTAATCTTTATGCAGCGACCTTGCAAAGCAGTGAACGTTACGATCACATCGATTACAGAAACCCTAGTGCTATAGCAGTAGGAACAGAAGCTACAGGATTATCTGAAGAAATGAGAGCGGCGGCAAAAGCTAACATCATCATTCCCATGTCTGGTGAGATAGATTCTATGAACGTTTCTGTAAGTGCTGCAATTATGATCTTCGAGGCTAAAAGACAACGCAATTTTATTTAAACATCTATAATTAGTTACATGACTTCAACCACCATATTTTATATTATAATAGGAATACTCGTTTTTGACTTTTTATTAGAACGTATTTTAGGATTTCTTAATTATACTTGGTACTCCAAGCCTATTCCAAAAGACCTGTCAGACGTTTATGATCAAGCAGCCTATGAAAAATCTCAGGAATATAAAAAAGCTAATTTCAGGTTTGGATTGATGTCAAGCACTTTTTCCTTTCTAGGAATTTTAGTGTTTCTGTCTTTCCAAGGTTTTGCTGTAGTAGATGAAATCGCTAGAAGCTATGCAACTAATCAAATCCTGGTGGCTCTATTATTTTTTGGAATTATGATGCTGGCAAGTGAGCTTCTTTCATTGCCTTTTTCTATTTATTCAACCTTTGTGATTGAAGAGAAATTTGGTTTTAATAAAACCACAGTAAAGACTTTTATTTTAGATAAAGTTAAAGGTTATTTCTTAACCGCCCTCTTGGGTGGTGGTATCCTTTCTTTAATTATTCTTTGCTATGACTGGGCCGGAGCTAATTTCTGGTGGTATGTATGGATTTTGATATTTATGATATCCCTATTCCTGAATATGTTTTATGCCAAATTATTCGTACCTCTTTTCAATAAACAGGCACCGCTAGAAGAAGGGGCCTTGAAAAATAAAATCAGTGATTATGCAGCTAGCGTAGGATTTCAATTAGACAAGGTTTTTGTCATTGACGGAAGTAAACGTTCTACAAAGGCAAATGCTTATTTTAGTGGTTTCGGTAGTGAGAAAAGAGTTACTTTATACGATACGTTGATAGAACAATTAACTGAGGAGGAGATAGTCGCTGTCCTTGCTCATGAAGTAGGTCATTACAAAAGAAAGCACATCGTTTACAATTTGACAGCAGGAACTCTAACTACTGGTTTTACACTTTGGCTATTTTCTTTATTTGTTGATAGCAGTTTATTATCAGATGCCTTAGGAGTTAGTATTCCTTCTTTTCATGTAGGACTGGTTGCTTTTGGTTTGCTCTATGCACCTATTTCAACGCTTACGGGTATTGTCATGAGTTTATTATCGAGAAGGTTTGAATATCAAGCTGATTATTACGCCAAGGATACCTACAAGAAAGAACCGCTTATCAGTGGTTTAAAAACACTTTCTAAAACAAGTTTAAGCAATCTAACTCCGCACCCAGCCTACGTTTGGTTTCATTATTCGCATCCTAGTTTACAACAGCGTATTACTGCTATGAATAGCGATGTCGTTTATTAGGTTTAGGAGTTGGTAAGTTGCACAAATAGTATAAGAAAGTAAATCAATTAGTAATTAGCACTTTAATGAGACGCACTTTAATCGCAATAGCAAAATGAAGGCCATGAAACTAAAAACAAAAATTCTTTTTGCACTCGTCGCTTGCCTTACCTTAGGATTAGCACCCTTTAGACCTGAACCTCATATATGGGGCAAATTGAAATGGATTGCTGGTGGTGCAAAAGGAATGGGATTCATGGATTATTGGGATACCTTTCTTCACGGTGTGCCATGGCTGTTTTTTGCTTACTTTTTAATTGTTGCACTATTGAGGAAAAAGTGATAATTTAGAATGGATTATAAATAGGTGATTGTACTGAATGGAAAACTTCCTTATTTACCATTATACATATAAAACATCATGAAGAATCTTAAAATTATAGGCCGCTTAGCATTTTTGTTGGTAAGCGTCCTGAACGCGCAGTCACAGATAACCCATACATCTGAAAAGTATCACATTCAGTTTACTACTACTCAGGATATAGCTGTTTACGAGACTGAGTCAGATCGAGTTTTAGGTTTTGAAAATGATGATTTTGCGATAGATATTGAAGTTTTTGAATTATCTGAGGTAAACTCTAGCTATTTAGATGATTTAAAAAAGACAACAAGATCAATCGCTAGTCAGTTGTCGCTCAGGGATGTGCAACAAGCGATTCCATTATCTAACCTAACTAGTGGATATTATGTAAGAGCTACAGATATTGATGGTGAAGATGTTATACCTGTCTTTGTAGGAGTTATACATAACAAATCAAAACAATTAATTTACGAAATAACAGTCTATTGTTATGACTTAGACTTAGGAAAAGGACGTAAAACGATAGAGAGTTTTAGATTAATGGAATAAAAGAGCAATCTCCCCTAATTTCAACATATAATTAACGTAACCAATTAAGGATATGCTGTAATTTGGGATCATGAAAACTTTTGATCTCCTACTCTATTTTACCATAGTTTCTTTCCTCTTTTTTGGAATGAACTGCATGTTTAATCCGCGCATGAGGTTGGAATTCACAAGGTACGGCTTGAACACCTTACAGCGCTTACTCACTGGGTTTTTTCAGGTAATGGGCGCTGTAGGTCTCCTTTATGGTATCTTTAATACCAAAGTAGGTATAGCTGCCTCTGCAGGCCTATGTGTTTTAATGTTTTCTGGATTACTTGTTCGGATAAGAATAAAAGATAGTTTATATAAGTCATCCCCCGCTCTTGTTTTTATGGTCCTTAGCGGTATTATTTGCTATAGATTTATAAAATTACTCTAAATAAAAGGAGTTGTGTGTCAATAAGTAACCTTATAATTATAACAGAAGCACCCTGTTAAGTCTAGGGTTTTGTAGCTAGTAGAAAAGCCTGCCTATTTTATAAACTCGCACTCCATTATCTATAGTTACTATAAAACAAAGTAAGTAAGGATCTATTGACCTATAAAAAGAGTAATAACAGAAAGTACTAAAAAGAGGGCCGCAGGAAATGATTTTTTAAAGGAATCCCTTATTTTAAAATGCATAAAAATTGCTCCAGTCATAAGAACAGCAATACCTATTGCACCTATATATTCTGTCACCGGGAAAAATATAGAAATAAGCAACAATATCGCACAAAGACTTTTTAAGGTCCCCACTGCGATCATCGCATTTTTAGAGAGCCCGTAAGCAGAAAACTCTTCTTCCATACTACTGGCATTTGCTCCACGCCAAGGGGTACTTTTATTTCTATTTAATAACCACACATTAAGAATACTAAATCCTACACCTAGTTTAATAATAATTTCTATAATGTCGATAAATCCCATTTTTTTATTTTTTTTTTAAAAATAGAAATTAACAACCAGTGTAGGTTATAAATTCATGCTAATAAATATATTTTTAACAAAATTTACAATATATGAGCATTTATATGGAATAACACTCCATGATGGACTCTGTTTTTTAAGAAATAAAAAACAGAAGCCTTATATCTCTTCTAAACTCATACAAGCGATTGCTCCTCTAGAATCTGTTGTGCAAAATATTCACAGCTCGCAAAAGTCTCTTTGATATGCTGCATGGTAGTTCGAGGATTGATAAGGCACATACGCAATACGACTTGATCCATTAAAACTGTGGTCACCAGTAGCGCCTCTTTTGATGCAATAACTCTTTTAGAGATCTCCTGATTAAGAACGTCCAGCTCTTTGTCCTCTAAATTCAAATGAATAGGATTGTATCTAAAATTAATGATCGCCAGAGTTGCGGGAGACACTACCTGCCATAAGGAACTTTTTCTCAACATATCTTCTACCTCTTCAGCGATATCTATGTTATAGGTTACTGCTTTTTTAAAAGCTTTCATACCGAAGGTTTTCAAAGACATATAAAACTTCAATGCACGAAACCTTCTCGTAAGCTGGATTCCATGATCATAGAAATTAATCTCTGAAGTATTCCCTTCTATATCTCTTAAGTACTCTGGCTTCTCTACAAAAGTATCGTGAAGCCACTTACTTTTGCGCACTAACAAGCAACCCATTTCGTAGGGCTGAAACAGCCATTTATGTGGGTCGATCGTCAACGAGTCTGCTTTTTCAATTCCCTTTAATGCCTTGCTTCCTTTTGTTGATAATATAGCAGCTCCTCCATAAGCACCATCGATATGGAACCATAACTTTTCATTTTTACAGATATCGGCAATTTGCTCTAAAGGATCTACAGTTCCTGTGTTAGTTGTCCCAGCAGATGCAATGATGCAGAATGGTTGCAAACCACTTAATCTGTCTTTAGAAATAGCATTTTTTAATTTATTAATAGCCATTTTGAATTCGCCATCAGTAGGTATAATACGTATTTGCTCCTTTTTAAATCCGATAACGCGTATCGCTTTCACGTTAGAAGAATGGGCCTGGTCAGACATATAAATGACCGCTTTAGAAAAATCATCACCACACACTTGTCTTCTTGCGGTTACCAATGCGGTAAGATTTGCCATAGAACCACCACTTGTAAAAATACCACCACCTTTTTTTGCTGGGAATTTGAACAACTTTAACAGCCAGTTCATCGTCACGATCTCCAGCTCTGCAGCTGCAGGCGATGCTGCCCAACCACCAGAAAAAATATTAAAACCTGTAGCAAGCGTATCTGCCATAACACTTACGTAATTACTGGGCCCAGGAACGAAAGAATAGGATTTAGGATGTGAAACTATATTGCTGTGAGGCAATACGTGTTGTGTAACAAAGTCCAGAACGTCTTTAGGATTTGATGGTAATTCAGGAACTTCTTCTTCAAGCAAATCGTCCATTTCCTTTCTACTTCCTATAGCTACCGGACTCTTTTCATTTTGAGTCGTAAAATGTTCCACTATAGAGTCAATTACCTGATAACCGTAGGTTTTCATTTCCTCTTTACTTAATTCTAATTTATGTGATTCATCCATGGCTTAACAATGACTTTAATAAGGAACAAAATTAAGCTTAATCCCTCTTAAACTCAGACTAAAACCTTGATAATGATGCAATCATACGCTTTCTCAACACATAGCAAAATGAGCGTACGGATTATCATTTCTAGTAAGTAATCATTAGATTATAACTATACTAATTTGTGATCTGTTATGAAATTCGTTATCGTAAAAGTTCCTTAAAATTTCTTTTCAGAGATGGACTCCTCTAAAAATGGAAAAGTCGATCTAATTTCCAATTGTATAAAAAAATAGAAATTGTTGGTGGAATTGATGATTGGAGACGTGATCATATAAAAGTCTTCCATTAGGCTGATTGCATACGTGAGATATAGTTGGTATCAATAGCTATAGAGGTTGTTACAAAGGCAGCTATAATGCAACCGTGGTAACCTAGTCAATAGCTTTTTAGGGTAAAGCCAAAGGTCAAGAAGTTGTCCTCTTGTTGTTGATTTTCTATCACTATGTTTTCAAAGCTATAAATATAGTTGATCTTAAAGTTTAAAAATTTCCAAAGTGGAAATTCTAAACTGATATCTGCTTGCCATCGAAAGTTATTGCTTTGCTCCAAAGATGGCTGAAAGTAAAATTCATGGTTGACAATTACTTTCTTTTTAAACAATAGGTATTTACCATTAACCCATACCGTAGCACGGAAAGTGTCGATCGATTCACTTCCATCATACTCAGAGATGTTAAAATTAGTTTTACCAAAGTCTGTTTGCTCATATTCGGTCGACATTGCAATTTTAAGCCAGTACTCTTTTTTATGGAGAAGTTGATAAGTGACTCCTGCTCCTACCAAGTATCTCAAATCAATTTCCCTTCTAAAATTCGTGCTTACAAAACCTAGTAATAAAGGGTATATTTTTCGCTCAGGGTTTAAATATAAAAAGTTGAGACTTAAAATATCTTCATCTGCCTTCTCCTTCCCGAACTCTTGATAAACATAAGAGTTTTGTGTTTTGAATACCCATTTTTTTAAAGGCCTAAAACTGAAATCTGATTTTGCTCTAAAAATCAAGGTTTCTACATTTCCTCCTTGATAAAACCCAGTTAAAGAAAGATTTGCCTTTAACTTTAGCGTATCGCTTTCGTTGATTTGGGCAGAAAGGAAAATAGGTAGAAAAAATAAAAAGTACAAAATGTTTTTCATTATATCACACTATAATATGATTCAATTTAAAAAGCGCAAGATACTTATTTACACAGGACTAGTTGAAAAATTTGACTACATTTATTTGTGGTAAAGCGCCACAATATCGAGTGGTTGATTTACTAAACTATTCAAAATAAAGTTATTTAAATTGCGTAACCTATTTTGTGATAAGCTCTAAAAAAGACTTTGAAGACATAACCATTAGATATGCGCGTACCATCTTATGTGATTCAAATAGCAGACCGTAAACATCTGTGAATTTAGAAAGTGATTTCTATTTAGAAAATAAATAACGCTTTCGCGAAAGCGGAATTACAACAGTTCATAAGACCCCATTAGTAATGAGTTTGTATATTTACATTGTGGCTAAAACCTTAATAGTTAGAACCCAGACAACCTATAATATGTTTTCTTTAAAAAGAGTAATTAACCCATAAATGATTACACCTCCTATTCCAGATAATGAACTCCAAAGGCAAGCTGCTGTTGAAAAATACCGATTGCTAGACACCATGCCAGAAGAGAGTTATGACAACATCACTTCTATTATTTCAACCATTTGCGATGCTCCTATTTCTTTAATAACACTGGTAGATAAAAACAGGAACTTTATCAAGTCGAGGAACGGGCTAGATATTTCAGAATCACCTAGAGACACTTCCTTTTGTGGTCATGCTATTGCTGGTAATGATGATATTATGATTGTTCCCGACGCCAGAGAAGATGAGCGTTTTAAAGGAAATTCCTTAGTTAATGACTTTAAATTAATTTTCTATGCAGGTGCTTCCCTAATTGATAAAAATGGTTATAAGTTAGGGACATTGTGTGTTTACGATCACAAACCTCGAACTCTTACAGAGAAGCAAAAAGGTGCTCTAAAAGCAATGGCCAAACAAGTAATGTCACTTTTTGAAGAACGATTTCAAACTTTTGAACTGCAAAAGCTCAAAGAGCAGGTTGATGTGCGTAATCAAGAACTAAAAGATTTTGCTGGTATTGTATCGCACGACCTGAAATCACCTTTGTCTAATATCATCATGATCGCAGAATTATTGCAAAAAGGAGAAAAAAACTTATCTAAACAATCTGACGAATATTTAGGTTATTTAAAAGAGAGCTCTAACAGTATGAGTCGCTATATAGACGGAATGCTGCAATTTTACCGAAGTGAAGAATTGGTTAGTGAAGATTATGATGAAGTTAGTTATGTTGATCTTATCGAAGAGGTGGTCGCAATGACTGTAGTAGATGAAAGTGTAGAAGTACGCTATACTCCTGAAAAAGAAACCAGCTTAATAACTAACGAGATAGCATTACAGCAAATTCTTATCAATTTGATTTCTAATGCCGTAAAATACAGCGATAAAGACCATACTAAGATCGATATAAAACTGATCACACATCAAGAAGAGTATGAAATAAGCGTACGAGATAATGGAAGTGGTATTGCTCCAGAGAATATCGATTCTGTATTCAAGTTGTTCTATGTGGCAGCAAAACAAGATAGAAACGGCAAACAAGGAACCGGAATAGGACTTGCTACAGTGGCCAGACTTTTAGAGCATATGGATGGGCATATAACTGTTGAATCCCAATTAGGAGAATGGACAGAATTTAAAGTACATCTTGCTAAGAAGGTAAAAATATCTTAATCCATCCATTAGATGTCCCAAAAAGAAAAAGCCTTTTGACTTTAATCAAAAGGCTTTTTGCGCAAGTGGTTCTCGACCCTATACTTTAGAGCCGTCTCGTCTATATTCGACATCTTTATTCTTGCCTTTTTGCTTGAACTCTATATCGTAAAATTCACCTTTAGTAGCGCTTATAACATGCTCTGCTTCTGCTATTTTCAGGTTTGGAAATTCTCTTTGAATCGCTTTTTGAATCGCTTCAGGGATTTCTTTGTCCTTTATAGAGTTTTCTGTTTCCCTCCAGGTACCATCTGCATGAAAATCTGCACGGTATTTTTCTCCGCCTTTTTTAAAATGAGCTTCCCAGTATCCGTGAACATCTTGCTCAAAATCTGGATCATTTTCACCTGGATATTTTAGTTCAAAAGCATCAAGAACCACTTGTGGAGCTTCGTGGTTGGATTTATTTTGACAACTCGCTGATGCCAAAGCAAAAAGAAGGTATAAAAAGGTTGCTGTCAGTCTCATGTTTCTTTTTACCGAAGATAATAATTAACAAGAAGTCTGCTGCCCAATTCTATATTAATGTATGTTATAAGATGTTAATATACATTACCAGCTGATGGGTCTGTAATCCTTCAAGAACTTTCCACACCAATGCTTCCCTGTATTTATTCCATCAAATAAGGGGTCCATTACTCTAGCCGCACCATCTACAATATCCAGAGGTGGTTGGAAATCATGTACTTCTTGTTTTTGTTTAGAAAGCTGTGCTGGATCTTCGTCAGTAACCCATCCTGTGTCTACAGCATTCATATAAATTCCATCTTTAGCAAGTGTTCCTGCCGCAGTATGTGTTAGCATATTTAAGGCAGCTTTTGCCATATTGGTATGTGGATGACGGTCTTCCTTATGGAAGGTATGGAACTTGCCTTCCATCGCGCTTACATTAATAATGTGTTTCTGACCCGTTTGATCCTTTTTCATAATTTCAGAAAGACGGTTACAGAGTACAAATGGTGCTACAGAATTTACAAGTTGGACCTCTATCATCTCTGTAGTTTCTATCTCGCCCAGTTTTAATCGCCAGCTATTGGTTTTTCTAAGATCTACTTGCTGTAAGTCGGCATCGAATTTTCCTTCGGGAAAAACTTCTTGTGCTACCAGTGCTTTATCAAAGCTATAAGGGATTTGAGAAAGCTTAGCGCTGGCACGCAGTCCTATTCCAGGCTCTGGACCATGCCAAGTAACCGGCATATTTTTATTTGAAGAAGCTCCAGGAGTTAATTGTTGGAGTTCCTGAAGACATATATAATGATCTGTCAATGTTTCTTGCGCAAAAGCGGGTAACTGTTCAAAGCTCAGTTCTTCATTAGGCATTAAATGCGAGTAAAATCCAGATGGCCTTCTAACGGTTTGAGCAGCATTATTAATCAAAATATCTAGACGCTCGTACTTTTGTTCTATGTAATTACAAAAAATCTCTACGCTAGGTATATGTCTTAAATCTAAACCATGAACATGTAATCGATGCCCCCATTCTTTAAAATCTGCTTCTTGAGAAAAACGCAATGCACTGTCATGAGGAAATCGCGTCGTAGCGATCACCGTAGCACCACCTCGCAATAACATTAGGGTAATGTGATATCCTATTTTTAAACGCGAGCCTGTAATAACCGCTACTTGGTCTTTTACGTTGGCATTTTGAAAACGTTTGGCATAATTAAAATCCCCACAATCAGCACACATCTGATCGTAAAAGTGGTGTAGTTTAGTAAACATAGTTTTACAGACGTAACAATTGCGAGGTGAAGAAAGCTCTCCAGGGTCTTTTTGCGACAGGTCAGCTGCGGTAAGTAATTTAGGAGCTTTAAAAATGGCATCCTCTCGAACACTTCTTATTCCTGTTTCTTTACGAGCGTGTTTATCCCGTTCTACTTGCTTTCTTTTGATAGCTTTTTTAGCGTCTTTTTTAGAACGCTTGTATTCTTCTCTAGTGGGCCTAGATATTTTTCCAGCAGCCTTCATTAAGGCCACTCGCTGTTCTTCCGGCAGTTCGAAAATTTGTTTGGGATCATCTATGAATTTATGAAGTGTCTGGATACAGGCCTCTATTTCTTGTGTAGAAGTCTTATTTAAATCCATGTCTTTAGGCTCACTCATAGTTTTTTATTAAAGGCGCAAATTTAATGGTAAAAGCGTGATTTAGACAGGCTATTTTTTAATAGTATTTTCATAACAGCCATTTATTTTAGGTGAAAGCTTGTTTTGATTTTGAATTTGCGTTGTGCCTGTCGGCAAGCAGGAAAGCGATATAGCTAAAGATTTAAAACACGTCTAATTCCATGGAGTAATTTGATGTTCTATACTATCGTTTTTATGTAGAGCTATAACAAGGGTATGTACTATCCTAAATTATAAGGATTACCTATTTTTTGGAGATGGTTTGATGTCTTTTTTATCGCGTTTGCGACTATTGATAAAATAGACACCTGTTAACATAACCGCCGCAGCAATCATGGATTGAGAAGTTATTTCTTCTTCCAAAAAATACCAACCCAAAAGCATCGCAATTACAGGATTCACATAAGAAGAGGTAGCCACTTTTTCTGTAGAAATTTTCTTAAGCAAAAAATTAAAAGAAGTAAATGCTGCTATACTGCCGAACAAAATCAAACAAGTCAGTGCTACATAAGCATCAGAACTCCAATCTAAAAGAGATACCCAGACTTCATTAAAGGCTAAACTTGCAATGGCAAGAATAACACCAGCAGCAATCATTTGATAGCCAGTAGAAACAAAAAAGTTTTGTGGAACGTCAGCCTTTGCAACAAATAAACTACCTATACTCCAACTTAGAATACAAGTGAGAATCATTATAATACCCGTTACTGCTCCATCTTTGGTAGTGATATCATTTTGACTTACTAGAATATACATTCCAGACAACCCTAACAAGACTCCTATAATAGACTTAGGTTGTAAAGCTTTGCGCTGAAGAGTTCTCATTAAGACTAAGATAAATAATGGTTGTAAAGCTGCTATTAAAGCTGCAAAACTAGTGTCTACATACTTTAACGCCCAGACAAATACACCATTCCCGTAGGCTAGAAAGAGAAAACCTGCTAGAACAGAGTTTCCCAGCTGTTTTTTAGTAATACGCAAGCTGTAACCTAATGATCTGGCTATGATAAAAATTAAAGTGCCTGCCGAAGTAAAGCGAATACTGGCAAGCATAAACGGAGATAACTCACTAACCGCCATCTTGTTCCAGAGATAAGTAGAGCCCCAAAACACATAAATGGAGAAAAAGGCTAATACAATGAGCAAAGTGCTTCTATTCATTTGGTAAATCTAAATCTTTTAGGTGTTTTATATCTTTACTGCGATAGTTATTATTATACATAGCATAAAAAAACCGCTAATAAATAGCGGTTTTAATTCCATAAGATTTTAGAAGTTAGTCTAGTAAACTAATCGCCTTTACATTAACAAATTCTTTCATTCCAAAACCTGAATGCTCTCTTCCATAACCAGAGTCTTTCACGCCGCCAAATGGCATATCTGGTTGTGCAGTTCCAAAGGAGTTGATAAATATCATGCCAGTATCAAAATGATCCTGAGCAATTCGTACTGCTTTATTAGTATCTTTACTGAAGATCCCACCACCTAGCCCGAAACGACTATCATTTGCAATGCGTATCGCTTCTTCTTGGTTTTTTGCCAAGATTAAGGAAGCAACTGGTCCGAATAACTCCTCTTCATAAGCAGGTTGGCCAGGCTGCACATTTCCTAAAACTGTTGATGGGTAATAAAACCCTTCACCATCTGGAATTTTTCCTCCACATAATATTTCGGCTCCTTTGGAAACACTTTCTTCAACTTGTTCCTGTATTTTTTTTCTGAGATCATGTCGTGCCATAGGACCTAGTTGAGATTCTTTGTCTGTCGGATCTCCTAATTTTATCTCGCTCATGCCTTTTACAAAACCCTTTTTAAATTTTTCAAAAATAGATTCTACAACTATAAATCTTTTTGCTGCGACACATGTTTCACCATTATTGTAGATTCTGCCATTTATGCATTTTTCTATAGCTAGTTCGATATCTGCATCTTCAAGAACCATATAAGCGTCATTACTTCCCAATTCCATTACAGTTTTCTTGACAGACGCGCCAGCCTGTTTTGCAACTTGAGCACCGCCAGAAGCACTTCCTGTGAAAGTGACACCGCGTATTAATTTATGTTCAATAATAGCGTCACTTACATCGTGATTAATAATCAACACAGTGAATAGATCTTTAGGAAGTCCTGCCTCTTCAAAGATCTCTTTCAATTTAATAGCGCTTCCAGTTACGTTTTCAGCATGTTTAAGGAGTATAGCGTTACCTGCCATTAAGTTTACGATAGCATAACGTACCACTTGATATGCCGGATAGTTCCAAGGTTGGATCCCATATATTACTCCCATAGGAGAATAAGTGATGATCCCTTTACCACCATTAGCAAGGTGTTTTTCCTCTGCAGCTAACTCTTTAGGGGCTATCTGAGCTGAATGCTCGCAAATCGCTGTACAAAGATCTACTTCTTGCTCACCATGTGTTAGAAGCTTACCCATTTCTTGAGTCATGAGTTTACTGAGCTCTTGCTTATGCTCTTGAAACTTCACTCCTATTTTTTTTATGATAGCGCCGCGTTCATCAATAGATTTATTTTTCCATTTAGTGAAAGCTTTATGACATAACTCTAAAGAAGAAAGAGCTTCTTTTTCGGTCATACGGTCGTATGATTTGATATCTTTTCCTGTGGCTGGATTAATTGTAGTAATCTTTTTATCACTCATAATTATTATTTTCAAAAATATAATCAGATTGAGTGGTATATCCAGTTAAAAAAATAAGAAGACTATCTATAAAAAGAGTTAATAGATGCTCTAAGAACAACGCATAAAAGGTCCTTCTTAATAAGATGGTATTTCTAAAAAATTAGAATTAAATATAAATCTAAAGCACAAAGACTAAAAGTATTCAAACCTTTTTATATTACTTAAAAGAATTGATAAGTACTGTGAAAATAGAACATAAAAAAAGCCCATCTAAATTAGATGGGCTCTGTAAGAAATTTAAAGAATCGAATTAGTCGATTACTCTAACATTAACGGCATTTAAGCCTTTTTTTCCTTCTTTTAGTTCGAATTCAACTTTGTCACCTTCACGGATCTCATCGATTAAACCTGTTACGTGTGCAAAATGTTCCTGACCTGATCCTTCTTCTGTGATAAATCCAAATCCTTTTGCGTCATTGAAAAATTTTACTGTACCTGTACTCATCTGTAATAATTTAAATTAATAATACTTCTTATTTAGTTTGAAAAGCCGCTCCACAAGAGTATTCACCATGGATAAGCTCGATATAACTAGAAAAATGATAAAAAATAAATAAGAAATCCTACTAAATTTTATGACCATATACTCCAATCATAATGCAAAAGTAATCATTTTATTTAAAGTAGCAGTTAAAAAACAATAAAAACATACATAATTTTATATAAAATTACAAATCGTCCTGTAAAAGACTGTCAATCATAATTTTGTGCTGGATTAAAGCGGGACTTTAAACTACCTAAACAATAAAAGCTATTTCAGTACTGAAATAGCTTTTATTGTATTTTAGAATCAGGAATTATGCTTCCTGTAAATCTTTCTTTGACTTGCGGTATAAGAAGTTGTTGAAGATATTGCGTTTTGCAAATCGATAACGATTATCTGCATTGATTAATTTCTTAAACATCTTTACATCTACTCCAAAATACTCATAAGTAGTACCATCGGTAAAAACTACCTCTAATACTCGACCTTTATGATCAAAGTCTTGAATTCCTGTATTGGTAATTGTTTCTGTATACTCATTGATATTTGCTTCCTTCGTTTCTGGAGCAATACTTACTAGAAAGTGGTAACCATCTATAATTTCACGACTCATCACCTCAGCTTCTTCCTTTTTTTCATCCCCATCTTGGAATTTATCTGGATGCCATTCTTTTACTAAATTGCGGTAACTTTTCTTTAACTCTTTAAGATTGATGTCTTTCTCTACGTTGAACATCTTTTTGTACTGATTGATACGCTTCATGTGCTCCTCTTTTTAAGGCCGCGCAAAAGTACATCATTTAAAAGGGAACAAATGTTAAAATATCAATAGGCATTATCAATTATTTATAAAGGAAGGATCCAACTGATTTTCAGAAGGTTTTATCACAAAAGGAGTGAACCAATCCCATGTGATACCGAATGACAATCGAGGAAAGTTATCTAAAAATCTAAAGTTGTAATTATCTCTACCGAATGAAAATCTAGTAAAAAAGCCCAAGTCATTTTCCCAAGGATAGATAATTGCTTGAGTTACTGATCTATGAGGAACACTAGAAGGATGTGAACCAAACATATAGTTAAATTCTTGGCTTAATGTATAACGCATGTTCTTGAGATGCGATGTAAATTCATACCCTAATTCTATTTGATGTCTTCCGTAGATATCGATATCCTCAGGATTATAGCCGCCAAAATCTGCAAAACCCATAAATTTATTATGGTACAATTGATAGGTAACTGTTATGGAATGAATCTTTTGAGGAACGTTAAGTCTGTTAAATGTATTGACCCTGTAATTAAAACTAAGCCTAGTTAGGTTAGTTGAAAAATTGCCTGAACTTCTATTCAATAATGCCGCCAGGTCAGTATCATCAGTGAACTCTTCATAAAGTGTTGTACTTTCCTCAGAATTGTCTTCAAACTCCGGACTAAAGGCACTTCCAGATTGCCCATTGCTAAAATGACCCGATTCTATTGCTGCTGTCAAAAAGTTATTTTGGTCTGTTTTAATAATCCGTTGCCATCCTATCAAGACTTTATAACTCGGAGTTTTCACAGGTTTAGATTCCTCATTATATATCCTAAACTGGGGTTGTACAGACAAATAGATAGCATCTCCACTAGTTATCGTATCCCTATTTAAAGCCTCCCGTAAATCATTATAAAAACCGTAATAAACTACTGGACTCGCTTCAAGTAATATTTGCTCATACTTGTTATTCCCTATACCAACTGTAGCATCAGGTCTTACAGATATGGGATAGTAATCTTTAAAACCGTTGACACTTTTAGACTGTCCGTAAGAAAGAAAAACTATCAATGACAATAGTATACTAACCACGACTCTTTGAGTCCTATTTTGTTTTATCATTAACTGTCTCTTTTAAGGTTATAAATCAAGGAACTCTTACCTACCTTAGATACCTGTGAGCAACTTATCTGAAAATGAAATCGGGTCAAAGTCTTTTAAGGAATATTATAGCTAAGTTTCTGTTACCTTTTCACTTCGACAAACTCCGTAAGGAACCCAAGCAGACCTGTTTACTAAACTAACCTCTATAAAATCAGAACTAACCGCCAAAAATAGCTTTAAAAATTACATGTGTCTTTAGGATAGATTTAAAAATAAACAGCTTAAACAATCAAAATAATGATAATCCAAAAACATCCATATATAAGGATGCCTAACTTCTAAAGGAATAAGGCTGCTATTAAACAGTAAAATTTATTTAGCTAACCTCCGTAAAGCAACCCATTGCTTTAACATGTCTCTTGAGTCGGCCGCTGGATAGCCCAATACCGTCTGACCTGCTTTAACATCATTCATAACACCACTTCCAGCACCTACTACGGCACCAGAACCTATAGTAGTATGATCTTTGATACTCGCACTACCTCCTATAATAACTCCATCGCCTAAAGTTACCGATCCTGCCAGACCGCTATGTCCAGCCATAATACAAGATCTTCCCATAATACAATTATGCGCTATTTGTACTAGATTGTCGATCTTACAACCGTCTCCTATAATAGTAGAATTGAATTTTGCACGATCTACGCAGGAGTTTGCTCCTATTTCTACGCCATTTCCTATCACTACATTTCCTATATGCGGTATTTTAACCAGTCCCCGACCATCATCTGCTGGACGATATCCGAAGCCGTCTGCACCTATACTTACATTATTGTGAAAAATACACTGTGCTCCTATTTGAGAGCGTTCTCGTATAACTGTGCCAGACCAAGCGGTAGTATAAGCCCCTATAGTAGTGTCATCAAACACACTCACGTTGTGGTATAGAATAACTCCATCGCCTAGAACTACGTTTTTACCTACGTAACAATGAGCACCTATTTGCACACCATCACCTAAGCTTGCTGTTTCATGAATAACCGCCGTAGGGTGAATAGCAATATCAAAAACAGGGGCTGGTGGTTGAAAAGCTTCTAGTAGCTTAGCCATAGCAAGATCTGCATTTTTTACTTTTACAAAAGCACGGTTACTACCCGGCTCTAAAACTATATCCTCATTGATAATCGCTACAGAAGCATGAGAGTCTGCCCAAAATTTTGCATACTTTTTATTACCTATAAACGTAAGATCAGTATTAGAAGCATTTCTTATCTCTTCTACTCCACTAATCGTTTGTGTAGTATTTCCGACCAATTCTCCTTGAAGAATGTCGTTGATTTGTTGTATGTTAAATGAGTGCATAAATAAGGGAATTGTTAAGTGGTAAAACTACTATATCTCGAGTAACAAAAAAAACTGTTATTAACGAAGCATAAAAAAAGACCGTTTTATAAACGGTCTTTTTTACGATTCAATAGATTAAATTAATTTTTTAAAGATTTCATATCTATAACAAAGCGGTATTTAACATCATTGTCTTGCACGCGCTTAAAAGCTGTGTTGATCTCGTCAATATGGATCATTTCTACATCACAAACAATATTGTTCTCTCCACAGAAATCTAACATTTCTTGAGTTTCTTTCATACCACCTATCAAAGAACCTGCTACTCTTTTTCTTCCTAGAATCAAGCTTCCGCCGTGCATAGGCTCTAAAGGCTCAATAGCTCCCACCATACACATAGTAGAATCGCGTTTTAACAAACTTAAATAAGGATTGATATCATGTTTTACAGGAACAGTATTCAAAATAAAGTCAAAAGAACCTTGATGTTTTTTCATCTCATCAGCGTTCTTTGAAATAAGCACACCGTTAGCCCCTAGTCTTTTAGCGTCCTCTGCTTTACCTGGAGAAGTGGTAATCATAATGGTTTCTGCACCCATTGCTGCGGCAAATTTAATTCCCATATGACCTAATCCACCTAAACCTACTACTCCTACTTTATCACCTTTTTTAATTTTCCAATGGTTTAAAGGTGAAAAAGTGGTGATTCCTGCACATAATAAGGGTGCTGCTGCTTTGAGATCTAGATTTTTAGGAATGCTTAAAACAAACTTTTCTTTAACTGTAATGCTTGTTGAATAACCTCCAAAAGTATGATCACTATCTGCTCCACCTATATGATCCTTACCATTATAAGTGCCGGTCATACCATTTTCACAAAATTGTTCTAGATCATCTTCACACGCGCTACAAGTCTCACAAGAGTCTACCATGCATCCCACTCCAACTATATCTCCTACTTTAAATTTAGAAACCTTTTCACCAGTCTCTGTAACTTTACCTATAATTTCATGACCAGGTACAATAGGATATTTTGCATTTCCCCAATCGTTGTTTTTTGCGTGAATATCACTATGACATACACCGCAATAAAGGATATCCATCTTAACATCATTATCATTTAGATCACGACGTTTGATCGTCATTTCCTTTAAATCGGCGTCTTTATTTACAGCACCGTAAGCTTTTATATTTTGCATAATTTTATTTTTAGGTTATTTGTATGTTTTGTTATTTCTGTGCTTTTTCAAGCCTCGGATAATCTAAATATCCTTCTTTACCAGGAGTATAAAAAAGAGCTGCATTAGGTTCATTCAATATGGCATCTTGTGAGAATCGTTCTACAAGATCTGGATTTGCAATAAATGGTCTTCCGAAAGCTACTAAATCTCCTTTTCCAGCGATCAAATCCTCTTCTGCTAATTCCTTATTGTATCCACCGCTTAAGATGATCAAACCATCAAAATTAGATTGAATCATCTTATGTATAGCTTCTGGTAATTCGGGTGCTCCCATAGAAGCATGGTTGACTAAATGTACGTATAGTATATTTAATTTATTGACCTCTTTGGAGAGGTAATCATATGTTTCATATTGCCCCTCAAATGGCTGGACATCGTTCATCTGTCCATTAGGGCTCCATCGCATTCCTGTTTTATCTGATCCTATGGCATCCACCACTCTTCGTGCTACTTCTAGAATAAATCTACATCTGTTTTCTGCAGTACCTCCGTATAAGTCTTCTCTCCTATTAGAAGAAGGGTTGATAAATTGCTCTAATAAATATCCGTTAGCCCCGTGTATTTCAACACCATCAAAACCAGCTTCTATAGCATTTTTTGCTGCATGGACGTATTCTTGAACAGTTGCCTCGATTTCCTCAAATGTCATTTCCTTTGGTTGTGGAATTGCCAACTCCCCTTGTCCGTCTACATACATTTTTGTATTTGCGGGAGCAATAGCACTTGGTGCAAGGATTACTGCATCTTCAGACATGTTTCCTGGATGTGACACCCGACCAGTGTGCATCATTTGTAAAAATATCTTACCATCATTAGCATGCACAGCATCTGTAACCGTTTTCCATGCGGTAATTTGTTCTTTATTATAAATCCCTGGTATCCTCGGATAACCTACTCCATTAATAGAAGGAGAGGTACCTTCTGTTATGATCAAACCCGCATTAGCTCGTTCTCCGTAATAAGCTGCCATGATAGGTGTGGGAATATGTGAAGATGTTGATCTGGACCTTGTTAACGGTGCCATTACAACTCTATTTTTAAGATTTAATTTTCCTTGGAGCGGACTCAAAAGATGTTCTAATACAGCCATTATTTGATTTTATTAAAAATACTCATTAATACGGCTTGTTGGGGTTAATTATGAGTTAAAGCAGTCCTATAAGTATCTAAATTTTTGATAATTATTCCGCTTTCGCGAAAGCGAAACTTTAACCAACCTCTTTACTCCTATCTTTGTCCTTTAAAAAAATTCTATGTCCTTACATATTGTTCTCATCGAACCAGAAATTCATACCAACACAGGAAATATAGGCCGTCTAAGTCTGGCCACTGCTTCTCATTTACACCTGGTAAAACCTTTCGGATTTGAGTTGACTGATAAACGTTTAAAAAGAGCTGGACTGGATTACTGGCAGCATATCGAACTTTCTATTTATGAAAACACCGAAGAGTTCTTAGAGAAAAATAAGGATAGAAAAATGGCTTTTTTAAGCAGTCATGGAACTAAAGACTATACAGAAATTCCTTATGAAGAGGAAAGCATGCTGGTTTTTGGCAAAGAGTCCGAAGGTCTTTCTAAGGCTATCACCGATCGATTTAAAAATGATTTGTACAAGATCCCTCAGTACAGCCAGTACATACGCAGTATCAACTTAGCCAATGCTGTGGCTGTGATCACTTATGAAGGTCTGCGACAGTTGCGGTCATAAAAAAACCAGTCCTTTAAGGGACTGGTTTTAAAAATACTTATGATATTATTCCTATTGTTTTGACTGCATTTCAGCATCTTTTCTCATCTGTTCTCCGGCGACAATACCTATCTCAACTCTTCTATTTTGAGCTCTACCTGCAGCCGTTTCATTAGAAACTTTAGGAGAAGTTTCTCCACTGTAAGTCATCGCTATTCTGTTGCTAGAAATCCCATGTGAAGAAAGGTAGTTTCTTACACTTGCAGCTCTTTTTCTAGATAACTCTAAATTGTACTCTGCTGTTCCTTGGCTATCTGTATGTCCTGCCACTAAAACCTCTGTTCCTGAGTATTGATTCATCACATTCAACAACTTGTCTAAAGTCGCTTGGGAGCCCGCATTTAAATCAGATTGATTGGTTGCAAATTTCACTCCGCTACCTTCATCAAAAGTGACTACAATACCTTCCCCAACTCGTTCTACTTGTGCCCCAGGAAGACTTGCCTCTATTTCTTGAGCTTGCTTATCCATTTTGCGACCTATTATGTTTCCTGCGATACCACCTACAGCCGCGCCTATTACCGCACCTTCTGTCTGGTTATCTCCATCCCCTACATTATTTCCAATTATCAATCCCAAAACAGTTCCTCCAGCGGCTCCTATGACAGTTCCTCTTTGTTGTTTATTAGTGTTTTTAAGGGATTGACAACTTGCTATCAGTGCTAAAGCTATCGCTATTGTTATTAATTTAGTTTTCATCTTTGTTGATTTTTATTTAGTTGATTTTGTAAAATTCATATTTATATAAACAGTCTTCCCATTTACGAGAGCTGGTAATCTCCAAGACATCCTTGTTTCATTGATTGTGGCCAATTCGAGTTGGTAACCAGCATTTGTTTCTGATCTATAGTTTGCATCAGTGATTTTTAAAAGTAGATCTCCCTCTGTCATCTCTTTATTACCAGGTACGGACCAGATAAATTTTCTCTCCCCTTTTTTACAATCGTTATCTGTAATTGTGTAAGTTCCTCTATTATTATTTGCTACAAAATACCACTCACTACCTTCAAAACAGCTAGCACTTACGTCTTGTAACAGCGTAGATTTAAACGCTCCATTACCGTCGTAGGTAACTGTAGTCAGCACCCAATTGCCAAGCACTGCCCTTTTTGTTTCTTTTATGGCGTTAGTTGCAGCACAACCAACTAATAAAAGGGTTAGAAATCCCAAAACCCAAAAATTCTTCATAATTGTTAATTTGGTATAAACTTACATATCTTTTGTCCTTATTTCTTAACAATTAACTATCTTTAACTATAAAAAAATAGTGTAATCATAATATTTTAACAAAAAATACGATCAGCAGCTCGGATTTTTAAAAACCAACTATTTGAAGTGCTTACTTCAAGATAATCATTCTTTTAGGCTGTGGTAAAGCCTCCTCTTTTTTAGGAAACGCAATACCTAACACTCCGTTTTTATACGACGCATCAATTTTTTCTAGATGTACTGTTCCTGGTAAGTGAAAACTTCTTCTAAACGATTTTTTGCCAAATTCTTTTCTCGAAAATTGTTCGGTAGACTCCTGTTTTACAGCATCTACTTCCGAAGAAATAGTTAAAAGATCTTTATCTATCTCTATAAATCCTTCTTCCTTTTTAAATCCCGGAATACTCATTTTTAATACATATTGATCTTCCATTTCAGATACGTTTACTGAAGGAGTAAAAGGTTTTCTTGTTTGCTGCGTTCCTCCTAAGTAATCATTAGTAAACATTTCATCTATTAAAGAAGGTAACCAGTGGTTTGAAGTTCTATGTGCTAATTTCATAATATAAGTTTAAGTATTATGAACTCCACTTGTCAAACAGAGTACCAACTGTAAAAAGAGACATAATCTCTCTTTTTACAGTTGTTTTATATGACAAAACGTAATTAATTACTATCCCTTATGTGTATTTGTATCAACTCTGACGCTGGTATTTCTCCATGCGGATATTTAATCATGCTTTGAAGTAAGATGTCTACCGTTGTTTTTCTAAAGCCGTATTGCAAGGCTACCTCATGCAACAGTTGTAACTCTTGCTCGTCTACATGACCGTCAATATGCATCATTAACGTCATCCTGTGGAAATGAACAATGCGCTTGGTATAATCTTTAGGAACTTTAATAGTGAGCTCTTCTGGATGGTTCAACATATATTTTATCTCTTCATCACTCAATTTCATACGTTTACCCACTGATGTGATAAAAGTTATCTCTTCCTTTTTCAAACGATTATCTGCGTGTGCCATCAGGATCAATTCACTTATAATATGTTTCTTTTCTTTGGTCGTATAGATCATGCTGATTATAATAGATGGTAAAAATACATATTTGTTAGGATTAACTTAAACAGTTTTCTCTACATTTAGGATATGAAAACTATATTGATAAGACTGCGATCTTTTTTTAACACCATTACTGGTAGCATTGCCTTTTACCCTACTTTTTATGCTATAAGCGCTATTATTTTTGCACTTCTAATGAAATGGGCTGAAGAGTTAGGTATTTCTAGAAGCCTTCAAGAAGTATTGCCTTTTTTAGTAATAAATAATGCGGATACCGCTAGAAACATTATCACTACCTTAATAGCTGGCGGCATATCCATGCTTGTTTTCTCCTTTTCGATGGTAATGTTGCTATTAAGTCAAGCTGCTGCAAATTATTCTCCTAGAGTGTTACCTAATTTGATTTCGAACAAAAAGCACCAGTACATTTTAGGTACTTTTATAGCCTCCATTCTGTATAACATTATCACTATAATAGGCATAGAGCCTTATGGGAATGATTATCAATTGCCTGGCTTTTCGGTATTATTAGGAATCCTAATTTCCATTATAGCACTAGCAGCTTTTGTTTATTTTATTCACAGCATTTCTACGAGTATACAAATCAATAATATTCTTGAAAACATCTATAATAAATCTGCTGATCGATTAAAGCATTTAATAGAGATGGAAAATCAAAAAGAAAGTTTTCCAAGTACCGAAGGCTGGTACGTATATAGAACGACAAAAAGCGGTACGATTCAAAATATAAGTGCCAATGGCTTAAAGGAAGCCGCACAAAATTTTGAAACGAAATTTGAGCTCCTTATTATTAAGGGTCAGTATATTCTTCACAACGAAATGCTGTTCAGGTCTAAAAAAGAATTAAGTGACGATCAACTCAACTAAGTTTATAAAAACTTTCACTATTCAGAATCTGAATTAGTGAGTGATAATTATGTTTTAGGCTTTAAACAAATTACTGAAATAGGAATCAAAGCGATGTCTCCAGGAATTAATGATCCGGGAACTGCCATAGACACCATAGATTATTTAACAGATCTTGTGCGCCTTAGAATGCTAAAACAAGATTACGACATGGTCTTAGATACCGATAAAAATGTGTTGATAAAACTGAAAGTAGTAGAATTTGATGACTTGATGTATGCCGTATTTGCTGCTTATCGCAAGTACTGCAAAGGAGATTTATTAGTCATGCAAAAACTATTGCAGCTCTTTTCTCTTTGTATGAAAAGGGAAACCTGCCAGCAGTCTTATTACGCTGTACTTCATCATCAAGCAAAGCTAATGATGAACGATGCTCAAGAATCGATTTCAAATAAACACGATTTAGAACGTTTAAAATTACAAATTGAAGCTATAGATGCCTCATACATAAAGATTTCACAGTCATGAATAAGTATCTCCTAAAACTCCTAAAGAGTGCATTATATTAGGGTAACCACTGCTTAAGTTACAAGCGTTCCCAAGTCTGCGTCCTGTAGAAAAAGGCGACATAACCGCGTACCATTAGTTTATCAGGATCCTCTTCATTGAGCCATATTTTACAGGAATATGTTTTTCCGGTTTCTGGGTCTAAGATATCTCCACCTTTATAGACACCACCTTTTTTTTCTAATCCTTGTATAATTTCCAATCCTAAAATTGGAGCTTCTTTTAATGCTCCATCGCAACTTTTACAAATAGGATTTGCCAGCGCATTCTTATCAAGAATCTGAGCTACTTTACCATAAATTTTCCCATCCCTTTTGTAAATCTCTACATGCGATTTCACAACTCCTGTTTGATCATCTACAGTTTTCCATGTACCTATGACTTCTTGAGAGCTCACTTTCGCAAAAGCGAGAAGCACTAAAAAAAAGGTGATTAGATATTTCATATTATTACCAATTAAAAAGCCCATGCAAATTACATGGGCTGTATATATTAATGAATTAAATAATTATTGATTTAACATTCCTTCTTTAAGATCTTCATCCACTGGATCATTTCCTAACCAAATGCCGAATAATCCTCTTTTAAATTTAAGACCTTTTATCGTACCAATATACTTAGCGTTTTTAGAAACTAAGGTTCCTTTTCCAGGCACGTATGCGATTTCAAAATGATCCCCTTTAACGATAGCTTCACTAAAGAAACCTATAAATTCATTGATTTCAGATTGAATGGCTTTGCGCTCCTTAGTGCTACAACTATCACCAAAACCATCTTCTACAGAAGACTTCATTTTTTCTTGAGTTACTACTTCATCAGTAATATCTAAGGTAATTGCCATCGCTTTATCGGCATCTACAAGTGTATTCCCGTCGCTAGATTTTATAGTCACGTACAAGGCACCTACATAAAGATTATACCAGAGTTTTTCTCTCAAGCCAGCTCCATTCAATTCTAATTCTTGTCCAGCAACGGTAAGGTTCTTTTCTACAGTTACACCTTCAATGGTTTTTTGACCAGTTGCGCTATAGGTACCCAAAAGTGCCATAGCCGCTAAAAGTAATTTTTTCATTTTTTATAAATTTTAAGATTTAAATATACTAAACTGTTTCCAAATTCCGTGCCTTTAATGCACGAAGCGATGCATTTAATTCAAAACCCAGTAGTAACAGGTTAGCATTAAGCCATATATAGACCATTAAAATAAGTAAAGCTCCTATAGAGCCATAAATCTCGTTATAAGAGGCAAAGTTTTCAATATAGATTCCATAAAGATAAGAAAATAAGATGATTAATACAGTCGTTAACAGCGCTCCTAGTGATAAAAATCGAGTCGTTCTACCTTCTTTAGTACCTGTGTAATACAAGGTACAAACAAAAATAAACAACATAAATATTAAGGTCACGTATCTAATTAGTTTTAACCATACTTCCATAGAATCTTGGGTCATAAAATCTCGTGCTCTAAGTTCTGCTATCCAGTATTCTACCACTCCTGCTAGAACTACCCCTAAAAAAAGAAAAACCACCAGCATAACAGATACCGCTATGGCGACAAAATACTGTCTGAAAAAACCACGATTCAATTCCGTGTGGTAACTGCGCTCAAAACCATTAAATATAGCGTTTATTCCATTTGCCATTAAAAATAATGAGGTTAAAAAGGCTATGGTTAAAAGGCCTGTATTTTCTTTTAATGCAATTTCTGTGAATATATTATCAAAGGCTCCAGCCGCTTGTGCTGGCAATAAATCATTTACAAAAAGCAAGATTTCTTCTTGGAAATTATCAATCTGAATAAAAGGTATCAAGTTCAGGATAAAGAGAATAAATGGAAATATAGCCATAAAAAAGCTATAAGAAATGGAACTGGCTCTTGCAGAAAAAGCTCCTTGTACAATTCCTACAGAATAGGTCTCCCATAAATCCCAAGCGGTCATACCCTCAAAACCTGGTAACTTCCATTTGTCAATGAGAGCGACAAACCAAGAGATGATCGGTATGCGATCGACTATTTTTTTAATTTTACTCATGTACTGCCTTAAGGCTTAAATCTAAATTATAAACGCTATGAGTAAGTGCACCACTAGAGATAAAATCTACACCACATTCGGCATATTTTCTCGCTGTGTCAAGGGTAATGCCGCCACTACTTTCTGTAAGGCATTGATCTCCTATCAATTCCACAGCTTTCTTGGTGTTTTCATAATTAAAATTATCAATCAAAATACGGTAAACACCTTGGTTTGTTAGGATCTCCTTGATTTCTTCTAAATCTCGAGCTTCCACTATTATTTTAAGATCGCGATTGGTATCTTTTAAATATTGTTTTGTTTTTTGAATCGCCTTAGAAACGCCACCTGCAAAATCGATATGATTATCCTTCAACATGATCACATCGTATAAACCAAATCGGTGATTAACACCACCACCTATAACTACCGCCCATTTTTCAAGCATACGCATTCCTGGTGTCGTTTTGCGGGTATCTAGAATTTGGGTTTTGGTACCTTCTAAAAGGGCGACAAATTTTTTAGTTTTTGTAGCAATAGCGCTCATACGTTGCATAGCATTGAGTACAAGGCGCTCTGCTTTTAAAATAGATTGTGAAGAACCGGTGACGTAAAATGCTTCGTCTCCATATTTTACAGGACTCCCATCTTCTATTCTTACATCGATCTGTAATGTTGGATCTACTTCGTGGAATACCGCTTTCGCGAAAGCGACACCTGCTAAAATCCCATCGTCCTTAACAAGCAATCGCGCTTTACCCATGGCTGTAGCGGGAATACAAGACAAACTACTATGATCTCCGTCACCCAAGTCTTCTCGCAATGCATTTTTAATAATACGGGTGATTTCTTCTTGAGCCTCTTTAGAATTGTAATCCATTATATCAGTTTTCTTTTCAAAAATACGGCATTCCTTTTGTTTGTTCATGGCTTTTTTAGAATGGTTTATGTGTAATCTATACCATACTTGATTCCTATAATTTTTAATAGGTGGTCAAAAGAACTCCACTAAACACCCATTTTATGTATTCAAACACATGTCCTAAATTTGCAACATGAAAATCACACTTCTAGCCGTTGGTAAAACAGACG
Organism: Nonlabens sp. Ci31; assembly: GCF_012974865.1. Classification (NCBI taxonomy): domain Bacteria; kingdom Pseudomonadati; phylum Bacteroidota; class Flavobacteriia; order Flavobacteriales; family Flavobacteriaceae; genus Nonlabens; species Nonlabens sp. Ci31. The sequence goes on from NZ_CP043633.1 coordinate 3,313,064, forward strand.
ATTCCCGTATAGAACAACTCACACAAATGTATGTAGATCGCTTACAGCACTACATTAATTTTGAGTTAGAAATCATTCCTGATCTTAAGAAAACAAAGAACCTTAGTGAAGACCAACAAAAGAATGAAGAAGGCAAACTGATCCTCCATAAGCTAGAAAAGAGTGATTTTGTTACTTTACTCGACGAGAAAGGTAAGAAGTACAGCAGCCTACAGTTTGCAGAGTTGATCAATAAAAGAAGTATTTCTGGATTAAAGCGATTGATTTTTGTCATAGGCGGTCCTTATGGGTTCTCTACAGATGTGTATTCGAGATCTAATTCTAAACTGTCTCTAAGCGATATGACTTTCTCCCATCAAATGGTGCGTTTATTTGCTGTAGAACAAGTATATAGAGCTTTTACCATCTTGAAAAACGAACCTTATCATCACGAATAAGGTTGCTGCATAAAAGGATCATTTAAGTTCTGATTTTACGCAGTTGATTAGGAAACTGCTTTTATCTTTCTTGATTAAGCACTAATAGATTTATTCTAAGAATGGGTGAGTAAATGTAGGATTCTTTTCTTTATTTATTTATTTCAAATACCATGGAAGGATAAATCGTTAACTTCAAAGGCCACATCCACCACTTTTGATTTTATAACGACTGGAGCTGCGAAAAAATCTGTCCTGTGCATTTCTCTTGCAAAAAAGCTCGTCGACTGCAAGTACTAGCGAGAAGCCTTTTGCTCGAGTGAATTTGAACTTGAACTTGAAATCGATATCCAAAATTTATGAAAAGGTTGGAGAAGGGAAATCTCAGTGCATCGCTGTCGCTCGAGCAAACATTTTCTTCTTTTTTCTTTCTCTGATCCATATTCCTACAGAGACAGCGATCTATCTTCCCTATTCCTATTGGTCCTGCAGCAAAACGATCTGAACTCTTTTTCTTGATTCTATTTTCATAAACAAGGCGGTATTTCCACATCCCGCATCCACCAACCCTCATCCCTCCTCCTTCATTACTCATTCTTCATCCCGCATCCCGATCCACCCATGCCACATCCATCATCCGCATCCATCAACCCCATCCACCATCCCAAATCCCGTTCCCCTCATGCCACATCACCCATGCCACATCCATCAACCGCATCCATCAACCGCATCCACCATACCAAATCCCGTTCCCCTCATGCCACATCACTCATGCCACATCCACCATTCCAAATCCCGTTCCCCTCATGCCACATCCATCATCCGCATCCATCAACCGCATCAACCATCCCACATCCCGATCCCCTCTTCCCTCATGCCTCACCCTTCATCCCTCTTTTTCATCTTCTTTCCTTAATTTCTTGTAAAATGCACCGCTATCCATTTCTACCTAGCTTATTTTTGTGTCACTTATATGAAGAAAATTTCAACAAAAACGATTCAGGATTTAGAATTCGACGTAGTACTAGCTCAAGCCAGCACTTATTGTGTCACCGAGGATGGAAAAACTGCTATCAACGCCTTAGAACCACTGACCACAAGGTTCTTAATAGATCGAGAACTGGCTTATACCAATGAATACCTTTGGTCCTTTTCTAGCGAACATAGAATTCCTAATCACGGTTTTGACCTTATAGAAAAAGAACTTCAGTTGCTGGGAATAGAAAACAGCACTTTAGATAAAGAAAGTATTAGAAAATTAGCGGTATTGCCACGTACCGTTAATGAACACATCAAGTTTTTTAAAAAATTACAAGAATATTTTCCTGAATTATTCAAGCGACTACAACACATCGTTTTCAACGAAATCATTCCTACGCAAGTAGATTTTGTTATGGACCGGTTTGGGGAGATCAAAGATGATGCTTCTCCACATTTGAGGAATCTGAGACGCGAGATGAATGCAGTTAGAGGCCAGCTCAATGGTAGCTTTGGTCAGGCGCTGAGTCATTATGGACAGATGGATTATCTGGATGACATTAGGGAAAGTGTGGTGGAAAACCGCCGTGTACTTGCTGTCAAAGCCATGTACCGACGCAAGGTGAAAGGTAAAATAATGGGAAGCTCTAGAACAGGAAGCATTTCCTACATCGAGCCAGAGCGTGTATTGACGCTTTCGCGAAAGCTCTCCGAATTAGAAATAGAAGAACTGGAAGAAATCCAGAGAATACTTAAAGAATTAACCGATTTTCTACGTTCGTTTATTCCAGAATTTAAAGAGTATAGGGAATATCTTACTCATACAGATGTGGTTGCGGCAAAAGCAAAATATGCTCGTAAAATCAACGGCTGCTTACCCATGATGGTAGAACATCAAGAATTGGAATTGGTAGATGCCTACCATCCATTATTATGGGTGGCCAACAATGAGCGAGGAGAAAAAACCTATCCACAAACCATACGACTGGCGCCAGAAAATAGAATTATTGTTATATCTGGACCTAACGCAGGTGGTAAATCGATCACCCTAAAAACGATTGGATTACTTCAATTAATGATACAGACAGGAATGCTGATTCCGGTTCATGAAAAGAGCCGGATTTGTGTTTTTGATTATGTACTAACCGATATTGGGGACAATCAAAGTATTGACAATCATCTAAGTACTTATAGTTACCGGTTGAAAAATATGCGTAGCTTTTTAAAAACAGCAAACGATAAGACATTGTTCTTAATTGACGAATTTGGTACCGGATCTGATCCCGAACTAGGTGGGGCGTTAGCAGAAAGTATGCTAGAAGAACTCAACGACCGTAAATCTTATGGTATCATTACTACGCATTATACCAATCTAAAGATGCTCGCAAACGAACTTCCTGAAATGACTAATGCTAACATGTTGTTTGATTCTAGTTCTCTCGAACCTATTTATCAATTACAATTAGGAGAAGCGGGTAGTTCCTTTACTTTTGAAGTAGCTCAAAAAAACGGTATCCCCTATTCTTTGATCAATAAGGCAAAGAAAAAGGTAGAACGTGGGAAAATACGTTTTGACAAGTCCATTGCTGCTTTACAGAAGGAACGTTCTAATTTGAGACGTAATAACGACAGCTTGCGCGATAAAGAAGTGAAAGCTACCCAACGAGCAACTAAGCTAGAAGATACCCAAGAACGAGTACATCAAAAGTTGCAAGATTTCCAAGAGCTCTATGACGGATACCAGCGTTTTATACAGCTAGGTAAGAAGTTTGATAGTCTAGCAACAAACTTTGAAAACAATAAAAAGAAAAAATTGTTACTTGATGAACTGATGAAAATGGTCATCACAGAAAACGTAAAACGCCAACCAGTCAAAAAGAAAGAAGCTCCTAAAGTTGTAAAACAACAAAAAGGAAAACAAAAACAGGTGGAACAAGAAGTGATTCAAAAAGTTCAGGAAATTAGAACTGAAAAAATCAAAGCTAAAGTGGCGCTGGTTAAGGAAACAGAAAAAAAACCTCAGGTTGCTCTTAAAATAAATGACAAAGTACGACTAGCCGATTCAAAATCGGTTGGGACTATTGATAGTATTGAAAAGGGGAAAGTGACCATAAACTACGGCTTTTTCACCACCATTGCACCTATAGAACAATTGGAAAAAGTAGGGAAATAGCATATTTCGTTCCACTTATAGACACTAGAATCAAAACTCTATGCAGTCTGTTCAAAAATAAGTTGAATACTTGGCTATTCTTTTCTCCATTTAAGATTTGTACTATTTTTGAGGAGTTGATTAAAGTTAGGTCTTACAGATCTAGAAGTTTACAGAGGCGCTTTTATGAAAAAATTATTTAGTTGATTAGATACCATATAAATGAATGAAAATAAAGACATAGTGTTATTTGACGGTGTTTGCAATTTGTGCAATGCAGCTATTCTGTTCATTATAAAGCGCGATAAAAACGACCGGTTTAGATTTGCTCCATTGGAAAGTGAAGTAGGTAAAAAGTTGCTCGCTAAGTATCAAATTGATCCTTCTAAAATAGATTCTATCGTATTGGTTAGTGGAGATTCCGCTTTCGCGAAAGCGGGAGCAGCATTACGCATCTCAAAACACTTGACTGGATTATGGCCACTACTCTACTCTTTGATCATTATTCCCAGCTTGATCTCAGATACTGTCTATGATTTTATTGCGAGAAACCGTTACAAATGGTTTGGTAAAAAAGAAAGCTGTATGATTCCTACACCAGAATTGAAATCTAAATTTTTATAGCTCTTAGGCATGGATTAATTAACCTAAACAGTACCGTTAGTACCCTTACACGGCCCTTCTTCCGTGCTTACTTTGTTTTCTTGTTTTGCCAGTAAAAGTATACGCCAGCTAGCTCTGTAAAAAAACCGATAAGAATCATTCCTTTAGCGCCTACCACCTCTGTTAGAAACATGACTGCCCCAACCAAAACAATGATACTACCTAAGGCGATCAAATAAATAGAACCTTTTTTATTCATGCTCCAAAAATAAAGCCTTCTCGATAATAACTGAGAAGGCTTTTATAAAAATATCTGTAAATAGGTATTAGAAACTAAATCCGAGCTGAAAACTAAACCTCAGACCTTCTTCTCCTCTAAAGAGATTAACCGTCGCACCTATAGCCTCAGAACTGTTGACCCAAAATCCGCCACCAAAATTATTATGCCATTTATTACTGTCTAGATCATCTACCCAAACGCGTCCTACATCTACACCAGCAAACACTCCCATTTGTAAGGGTACAACACCTGTCTTAAATTCCTTAAAACTATAACGTACATCTGCAGTACCTGCTAGGGCACTTCCACCAGAGAATCGCTGTGTACGGTAACCTCTCAAGCCATTATTCTGACCGAGTTGTGCGCTTTGATAAAACTGATAGCTATCGCCTATGTTTACCGTAGCTTGAGTCATTGTTTTCAAGACTAAAGTTCTACTGCGGTTCAAAGCATTATAAAACCCCAATTTTGGCTTTATATAACCGAAGGTATTCCTTAAGTCATCTTTATCAGCATTAATACCTGCGGTCAAGTCAAAGATCATACCTCTAGTTGGATTTAACTTATTATCATAACTCTCATAATTATAGCCCCCGTTCAAGTCGACAAACCACTTGCGTTCAAAAAAATCAGGATCAGTTGTAGGGTCAGCAAATTGAGTTTCAAGAAATCTTCCATCATCTTGTTCTACTTGAAAACTCTGCACCTCGATGCCTCCTTTGATGTTAGAACCGTATTCTCCTATGTAACTAACACCTACTCCAGCAGAAAGTTCACTGAGTCTCACCCGATTGAAATCAAAACCCAAGTCGTCATCATTATTGAGCGTTTCATTACCAAAACCAAAGAAGTTCTCTGCAAACGTAGGTCCAGAAAACCTTCCTTTAACAGTGAAATTGACAGTATTAAAGACCCCTGCAAAAGTTCCATTATAGTTGATATCATATCCTTGCGTAGCAAAATAATAACCCGCTTTAATTTGATGCACTGTTGTATTAGGATTGCGATGGAACCCATTCACTGTAAAGGTATTTTGGATACCTATCTTAAAACCATCATCTGGATTAAATCCTAAGGCTGGTGTCAGCACATTTGAATTTGTAATGCTTTTTTTAGGATTGTAAAAGTTGTTGTTATAGCTGTCTGATAAATGCACTCGAGCTCCCCCCTTATTTTTAAACGTATTTTCCTTTGATTTATGATCATAAATTAAAATAGAGTTTCCGTTTTCAAGATCATAAATATCATTATTCTGTCCACCTATGATTCTTACTTTAATAGGGTTTTTACCTGTTCCAACCGCTTCAATGACATCGTCATCATCTAGCGCATAGACCCATATTTCCTTAGTGTCGTCTTTTAGAAACAATCGATCCACCACCACATCGGCTTTTTTACCATCTTTATTTCTATAAATAGTTACTCGAGTTTTTCCATCTGCTACCCGATCAATAACTACATAATCATCTTTATCTGTTCCAGTTACTATAGCGAGATCAGAAAGGTAATCGTAATACCGCTCAGCCGTCAGTACTAAGTTAGAACGACGTATTTTCATGTTCTTAATGATCTTTTGGGTGGTGGCATCTGTATATATTTCGGGAGGTAATTCGTTAAATGCCGCCTCAATAACTTCATCAGATAGATGGTCTTTAATGTACTGCGCTTGAGAGGTCCACATATCTCTATCTGCTTCTTGAGCTAGTGTGCGGTCTAAATAAGTTGCTGCAGTATTGAACCATTTTACATTATCCAAATCTTCATCATAGGTAGCAAATTGCTTAGTTAAACCTATCATGGTTCTCAAGGTAGCAAACAAAGCCCCATCAAAATTAGAATACACTTGATCTCTATCTCTAGGGATAGGCTTAAAAAGGCTGCTCCCATTTTTTTTCTTAAACTGCGCCCATCTCCATTGATCTTGGTGACGGTCCCAATCTCCTAATAACATATCAAACATGCGCGCTCGAACAAAAGCTTCTTGATCAATCTTATACTTTTCATCCTCGCGTGTTTTCTCAAACATATCTGCAGTGCTTTCTATGTCATCTGGTTTTCCAAAGCTTTCTAAATCGTTATGATGGTCTTCAGGGCGTTCTACTAACAGGTACAACTCGTCTCCATATTCATTGTTATAGTTTCCTAATGCTTTCTGTTTAGGTACGTAATAAACTTCTGGATTGGTATGGTAAACTCCTATGGCATCACTTAATTTAGGTAAGGTAAGCGCTGCATATGGATGCGCTGCGGTATAGAAATCAAATAATAAATCTTCGGCAGCAGTATCTTCAAAAGAAGCGGCTACTGTATTTTCTTTAAACACTGTGGTTTGTAAAAATTGTACGGCACTTTTCTTTAATGCCCGTAAATTGTACTCTTTGCCGTTTTTATCTACTAATCTTAAGGAACGTGTCTGATGTCCACCTCCAGCTCGTTCTACTCGTAGTCCACCTTTTATGGAGTCTAAGATGGCTACTTTGGCATTGATTTCTGTTCCGTAAAGGTTTCTGTATTTTGTTCCCCAGACGGATTTAAACAAGCTGCTTTTTTCTATTCTTTCTGATTGGTATATGCTCGCTTTCGCGAAAGCGGGAAACGCATCAGGCAATGTCTCCAAATCAAATTCTTTAGGAGTTTCTATAGCTTTATGGGTAAACAGTAGTTTTTCTTTTCCATTTTCAAAGCCGTAATAACGCACCCAACTGCACCCATCTCTCATCACGTCTAATCGTGCAAAACCATTACCTCCATATGAAAACAAACCGTCGTTACTCAATGTAGCATAACTTTGTTTAGATCCGGAACCGGAAACAATCTGACGTATGCCTTCATTGACAATATACTGCAAGGTATGCTCGTGACCACTTGCAAAAATAATTCTAGGCGCGGCAGATGCTCGAGCAAGAGTGGTAATTCTATCGGACATTTCTTGGTAACGTTTGTTCTGTTTATCTTGAGCACTTACCCCACCACTGGTTCTTATTTGAGTCGCTAAAGAACCTAAAATAGGGACTGGAATCGCCGATTGTGACGGGTATAAATGCTTGATCGCCGCATACTGCCCACCGTGAACACCATTGGTAAACAATGGATGGTGAAGTGCAAAAACGATAGTTTTGTCTTGGTTTTTCTTAAATTCACCTTCTATCTCTAAAAAAAATTGGTCTCTTGTTTTAATCTGCTCGCAATCATCATTAATGGTCGGGTGCTTATCCCATTGGGCTAAATACCACTGACTGTCTATAATGATTAATTGAATTTGCTTACTGATGTCAATACTGTTTATAGGACAACCTACTTTAGGTTCCCAGATGTTTTTATTATCCAGCTCTTTTTCTATATATTTTTTTTCTCGTTCTACATTTTTAAGTCCTTCATTGTACCAATCGTGATTTCCTGGAATAAAAATAGTAGATCCATTAAAAGATTTGGCAACATCGATCTGTGCGTCCAGATGATTTTCTGCAATAGGCCTGAATTCCGAATCCTTTTCTGGCATTCCAATAGGATAGATATTATCTCCTAAAAAAATAAGGTGGTCTTTATCTGTAGTTTGAGACTTTAGGTAGTTTTCCAGCGCGAGTAATCCATCGCTTTTCCCTCCTATAGGAGATTTACCTACATCACCTATCAAATAAAAAGATTTATCAATTTCTAAGTCAGTAGGAAAGCTTTGCTGAACCTCTTCTTTATACTGTGCTTTAAAACTGGCACATCCAGTAAGAATTATTGTTGTAAGTAATAAAAGAATGTTATTTTGCTTTGTAAGTCTTTTAATCATATTAATTTTAGCTGAAACATTTAGAATGAGCGATATTTTAAAAATTACTGATGATTTTGTGTTGAATTTGTTAAAAAATCAACTCGAAGATAAGTATGTGTATCATAATTATACACATACCAAACGAGTTGTTAAAAGTACACAGGAAATAATCGACAATTCTGAAATCAGTGTTAAAGAGCAAAATGCAATGCTTTTAGCAGCATGGCTTCACGATACAGGCTATATTCATGGTGCTGAAAATCATGAAGAAGAAAGCGTTAAGATTGCCGAAATGTTTTTAAAAGAACAAAAAGAAGATCAAGAAAACATTGATTTGGTAAAAAGACTCATACTTGCTACTAAATTTAATGGAGTTCCTAAATGTCCCCTAGAGGAAATTATGAGAGATGCAGATTCTTCTCACTTTGCAAAAGACTATTATAAAGAAACCTCTGAATTACTCAAACAAGAAATGAAATTGAGAGGTCGTGAGTACACTAACAAGGAGTGGCGTAAAGAAAACATCTTGGTTTTCACAGAGAAACATCGCTATTACAGCGCCTATGCTATAAAAAACTGGAATACTTCAAAAAATAATAACCTCCTAAAACTTATAAAGGCAAAAAAGAAAAGAAAAAAGAAATTTGATAAAGAAAAAGTAAAAGTTGATCTTAAAAATCAAAGTCCAGAAAGAGCGGTACAAACCCTTTTTAGAACGACCCTACGCAACCACATCAAACTAAGTGATATTGCAGATACTAAGGCAAACATACTGCTGTCTGTAAATGCTATTATTATATCTCTTGCGTTGGCAAATTTAATCCCTAAGCTGGAACAAGTAAGTAATCGACATTTATTATGGCCTACTTTGATCTTGGTATTGTTCTCTGTAGCAAGTATCATTCTGTCTATCATGTCCACAAGACCTAATATAACTAGTGGTGAGTTTACGGATGAACAAGTTCAAAATAGAGACGTAAATTTATTGTTTTTTGGAAACTTTCATAAAGTACCATATCAAAGGTATCAAAAAGCGCTGATGAGCTTGATTGACGATAAAGAAGAGATTTATGAATCCTTGACCAAAGATCTTTGGTCCTTAGGAGTGGTGTTGAACAGAAAATATACTTTACTGCGTTGGACCTACACCATATTTATGATAGGAATCATTGGTTCTGTCTTAGCATTTATTATTGCGTTTAGTACTATAGACTATGCCACTATTGGTTAAGCTATTGTATCAAATGTAATTCCCTAACGAGATCTTCATAAGTCAATGTGCCTTTTGCCACATCTATATCATACAATACGTTAACTCTTAAGGCTTTGAGGCCCACTACTCCTTGAACATCTTCTAGCTCTAGGTGCTCTACTTCATTTCCTAACAACTGGTTGTGCTGTAGGAAATTGATGTATCTCATGTATTCCCGTTCTGTTTCTTTATTGGTGTAAATGATGGCTATTTTACCATTTTGGGTAATGCGTTCTTGGGTTCCTTTGATATTGGCTTTATCAATCCTCTTTTTGATCACTTCGTAACGAGCGTTATAAGTCCCATCAACGTCAAATCTTTTTTCATCAATACGGTATCTGATGCTCAGGGTATTATCAAAAACGAGAATCATACTAGCTGCTTCGATAACAGAAGGTAAGTTTTCTTGAACAGAATAAAACTGATTTTCCATCGCAATCATGGTTTGCAATTGCCACAGCCTTAAATTGTAAAGGTAAACTACGTTAAATTCCTGCTCGGCAGCAATACTGCTTCCTAAATAAATATTATGCTCAACACCATCTGTTTTAAATCGTTCAAAGAAATGTGGGAAAATTTCTTGGGCTTCCATTTGTTTTCTATCGATACAGTTAGCTAAAGCTTCATTTATAGCCTGGACCGTATTATCGTAGTCATTTCTGATTTGATAGATGACACCACTCGTTTCATCAATCTGAGATTGATATTCCGCCACTAATCTTTCAATTTTAGGAGAAAGCTTCATCAAATGTTTTATAACTGGATTGATCTCATCATTCAATAACTTAATGATATCCCGCTGTGAATTGGCATCAATAGGACCATTTTCTAACTCTTTTCTGAACTCTAATACACGATAAGAAATTTGATCGTAAATAGGTAAATGCTCATATTTTTTTGCAAAAGCAAATATTTCACCTATTTGATCCATTTGATTGATCAAGTCTTTTTTAATGGCCTGATTACGGGCATCGCTACTTCCTACAATATCTATTTGCCCGTACAACGGATAAACATCCTGAAACCCTACATCTTTAAAAGGTTCATTTTTTGAGTTACGAGATCTCGCTTTTAAAATACGGCGAGCTTCTCGTTCAAATTTCCACTGAACGCTGGAATGGATGGAGGTACACTCGGTCTGTATTAAAGCTTTTATACTGTTCTCGTATTCTTGCTCTGTTCTTACTAATGCTGCTTTTATATAACCGGCAACACTTTCTATTTTTATTACATTAAAACTGTTAAGCGCAAATTTTTTCTTGCTGACAATTTCAAGCACCCCTATTAATTTTTTAGATTTTGTGATGGGGTAAAAAATAGCACTGTGAATATCGTTCCTTAAAAGATTGTCGGTAAGGTATGTATTTTCAATTTTTGAAGCGTAATCTGCTACATCAGTAATTACCAATGGCTCAAAATCCTTAATCAGATGCTGGTAACTATCAGTACATAGGGCATCTTTACATTTTTTTTCAACATTACTTCCCAATAAAAAACTTTCTGAATCATTATAAATCATGGATTCAAAATTTCTTTCATAATGATCAAAAGAGGTAAAGCCTACTCTTAAGTTTTCAAGATTAAAAATTTTCCTGAAAATCACTTTTATTTTATCTGTTTGATCTTTAGTGGATTGGGCACTGTCAAGTAAGAGCGTTTTCAAGTCTGAAATCGCAGCATCCATGGTAACATCTGTGAAGGTTACGATAATAAAACCATCGAAGGTATAACTCTCATTTAGAAAATAGTTTTCCCATAATTGCTCGTCATTTGGAGAACGTAAGAGCTTTTTTATGTCCTCTTGAGATAATCTATACTCGTCACTATTTAACTCTATATCTATAAAATCTGCATTATAAGTCACTCGGTAAGTTCGCTCATAGCCTTTGATATCAGGTATTTTAACAAGAATAGGCCTGCTTAAATCTATAGATTTATTATAGTATTTATTTAAAATGATCCCACAAGACATCCTAAAAGTATCAAAAGATTCGAATGCCGTAATATTCAAATGAAAATCCTTTCCAGCGTCCCTAAGCAAGTTGCTAAGACGTTCTGTTTTATTGAATAATATATTAGAGAAAGGAACTGTAGCCGCTTTTATTTCATTGAGCGTTAAAGCTGCAGGAAAAAGATCTGATAATAAAACGCTTATAGACTCTTTATGTAAAAATATTTCATCTTCCTTAATCCCATCGATAAGCTCCTCATGATCATCTACATACCTCAATACAGAAGAAATGTATAGTTTTTTAAAATTACTATCCTCTTTCTCTAGCCTTGCAATGTATTGATCGACCACCTTTTTAAAAGTAAGATTGACTATCATATGATCACGACTGCTATTATTTCCCATGTTTCAAAGATACTTGTTATAATGAATGCAAGGAAATTGCTGTTATAATTTTTGATTTCTTTAACCTGATTAAGGCATAAGTCAATTATTTTAGCTCAAAATATGAGTAATGAAGTATCTGATTATCTTTTTAACCTTTCTAGCTGTAAATCAATGTAATGAAAAAAACAAAGAAACACATTTTATAGACGGTGATGCACCAGGAGTAGCAAATGGCATGCGTGTTTACCTTAATGATCTGGATGAAAACGGGCGAACTGTTGTTGTAGACACCAGTATTGTGATGGAAGAAAAATTCTATTTTGATAAAAAAGAAGAATTGAACAATGAAGAAATAAGGTTTTTAACTTTAGACGGTAGTCAAGGTAATTTTTTATTATTGATTGAAAATGATCATTTAGAAGTGAGAATTAAAAAAGACTCTCTTTTTGATAGCGATGTTGTGGGAAGTAAGTCTAATGAAGATTTGAAAATATTCAAAAAACGTCAATCTACCTATGCTACCAACTCTAAAAGGTACCGCAGTGAGAGAGCGGCAGCTCTCAAAAGTGGTGATAACGCTGCTGCTATGTCGGTAACTAATCAATGGTCTACCGCAGAAAATGACTTCAGAGATTATGCTTCCCAAATGGTAACTAGTCATAATTCTAGCGTTATTGCACCTATGATACTGGGAGAGTTATTGAACAGCAAAATGCTAGATGAAAAAAAGTCTAGAGCCATCTTTAATGAATTTGATCCTAGAGTAAGAGAGACTGTAATGGCCCAAAGAATAGATGCCTATCTCAAAAAAGCAGAATCTGTGGCTGTAGGTGCCAAAGCACCCGATTTTGAGGGAGCGAGTCCTTCAGGTGAGGTCATACGACTTCATGAAGTTCTAGGAAAAGTTACTCTGATAGACTTTTGGGCCTCTTGGTGCGGCCCTTGTCGTAGAGAAAATCCTAATGTGGTAAGTGCCTATAATAAATACCACGATAAAGGTTTTAATATCCTCAGTGTTTCTTTAGATCGTAATGGGGCTGAAAAAGCATGGAAAGACGCCATTATTAAAGATAAAATGGACTGGAATCATGTTTCTAGATTACAATATTTTGGGCCACTTGCAAAGCTTTATAATGTCAATGCTATTCCTGCTACCTTTCTACTGGATGAAAATGGTATCATTATAGCAACTAATTTACGTGGACAGCAATTGCACCTTAAACTGGAAGAATTACTAGGTCCATCTTAATCAAGTCAATTTTTTATAAATCTCATTAATATAAACAGCACTACGATAGTGGCCGATAAGGTGACCACAGTAATAGTGTTGGTATAGATCAGGTCAAAATCATAAATTAAAGTAACCAAAATACCTGCCACTGCTCCACCAAAATGGGCATCGTGCCCTATGTTATCATTAAGTTTCTTCATTCCATAAAAGGAATAGATCAAATAACCTATCCCAAACACAAATCCTGGAATACCAAAATAGATCCTCATAGACGGATCTAATAATATAGCGCTATAAATGATTCCAGAAACAGCTCCACTTGCGCCCAAAGCACTGTAATGGTACTCGTCTTTATGAAAAAGGTAGCTTAAAAAGTTAGCTGCTAATAAGCTGGTCAAGTAGATAATAAGATAACTCACAGATCCTAGCCTGCTCACCACCACATTAGAAAAGAAGAACAGCGTCAGCATGTTAAAGAATAAATGTCGCTGGTCTGCATGAAGAAAACCACTGGTGAAAAATCGCCATTTTTCACCACGATGAATCCCAGCTATATTAAAAAGGTATTTACTTTTAAAGGCATAATCTTGAAATCCTTTGAAACTTATAATCAGGTTGGCCGCTATAATAACTATAGTGACAATATCTAGTTGGTACATGAATAAATTTATAAGGTACAAGATAGTATATTTGCTTAAAATTAGTACATGCAGGCAGTTGCTTTTTATCTTATATATCCTATTCTTTGGATCATTTCACGTTTGCCATTTTCTATTGTTTATTTGTTGAGTGACTTCTTTTATTTTGTTACTTATTACGTCATCGGTTATCGTAAAGGGGTCATTAAAAATAATTTAAGAATTGCTTTTCCTAAAAAGAATGAAAAAGAAATTACGCGACTAGCTAAGAAAAGTACACAACACTTTTGCGATATTTTTATAGAGATGATCAAGTCCATGGGAATGAGCGAGAAATCGATGAAAAAAAGATTTACTTGTAGCAATCCTGAAATGGTAAACGCTTTCGCGAAAGCGAATCAACCCATAATCGCTATGTTCGGCCACCAGGCAAGCTATGAATGGACTATGGTACTCGATAATGTATTGGATTATAAAGTCTATGCCATTTATAAACCTTTAAAGAACAAAAGGTTGAATAATTTAATCGTTAACATTAGAAAGAAATTCAATAGTGAATTGGTCGCTATGAAAAAAGCTACCGCAGTAATGAGCAAATCTGCAGAAACAGAAGCTGCTTTATTTGCACTGGTGGCAGATCAATCTCCTAAAGCAGGACGCGCTCAGTATTTTACCAGCTTCTTTAATGTACCTAGTGCTGTTTTTAAAGGTGCCGAACGCATTGCTAAAGAATACCACACAGCAGTTGTTTTTCTTAAAGTCGCTAAAGTAAAACGAGGCTATTACGAGACAGAATTTGTCACTATTACCCCAAACGGAGCAGAAACAAAAGACTGGGAAATAACAGATACATTTTTCCAACTGCTCGAAGAACAAATCATCAAGCAGCCAGAATATTATTTATGGTCTCATAAAAGATGGAAATCTAATTTAGGTAATACTACGCGTGCTGTTGAGCTATCTCCTCGAGTTCAGCTATAAAACGATCTGCTAAATCATCAGCTGTTTTTTGAGTAGGCGCCTCTGTATAGATACGTATAATAGGTTCTGTATTGGATTTTCTCATGTGCACCCATTGGTCTGCAAAATCGATCTTAATACCATCAATACTCGTTACTTCTTCAGTTTCGTATTTTTTATGAATATCCGCTAGAATAGCGTCTACTGGCATTCCTTTAACCAGCTGTACTTTTTTCTTGCTCATAAAATAAGAAGGGTAACTGGCTCTTAATTCGCTTACTTTCATTTTCTTTTCAGTAAGTAAAGAAAGAAACATCGCTACACCTACTAAGGCATCTCTTCCGTAATGTGATTCAGGATAGATGATACCCCCATTTCCTTCTCCACCTATAACCGCGTGTTTTTCTTTCATTTTTTGCACCACGTTGACCTCACCTACCGCTGCTGCGTAGTAAGTACCACCATGCTTTTCAGTCACATCACGTAGAGCTCTTGAGGAAGAAAGGTTAGAAACCGTATTTCCTTTTTTGTGACCTAATATGTAATCTGCACAAGCGACTAAGGTATATTCTTCTCCAAACATTTCTCCTGTTTCATCCACAAATGCTAATCGATCTACATCTGGATCTACCGTGATTCCAAAGTGTGCTTGGTGTTCTTTTACCGCTTTACATAAATCTCCTAAGTGTTCTTTAAGAGGTTCTGGATTATGAGGAAAGTGACCTGTAGGGTCGCAGTACAACTCTACTACTTCTACTCCTAGTGCTTTACATAATGCTGGAATAGCGATACCTCCGGTACTGTTCACACCATCTACGACCACTTTAAATCCAGCCGCTTTGATGGCCTCTATTTGAGTAACTTCCATATCCAGCACCATTTGAATATGACGGTCTATATAATCTTCTATGATTTGAACCGTTCCTAGATCGTCCACTTCCGAATAATAGAAATCTTCTTTATCTGCACTGTCTAGAATTTTCTGTCCTTCTGCTCCATCTAAAAATTCTCCTTTGCTATTCAGTAACTTTAAAGCATTCCATTGTTTTGGGTTATGACTAGCCGTAAGAATGATACCGCCGTCTGCCTGTTCATTAGGTACCGCAAGTTCTACAGTTGGAGTCGTACTCAACCCTAAATCTACGATATGACACCCCATACCTATCAAGGTGTTTTGTACTAAGGATTGTATCATCGAGCCGCTTAACCTGGCATCTCTTCCTATAACTACTTTAGGAGCCGCTTTACCGACGTTTTCTTTGATCCATATGGCATAGGCGCTGGCAAACTTAACCGCGTCTAAAGGAGTTAGATTATCACCTGGTGCACCGCCTATGGTTCCACGTATTCCTGAAATAGATTTTATAAGAGTCATTAATTATTGGTTTACATTTACGACAAAAGTAATCTTTCTAAAAAACCTTTACCAATTACATCTATGAATTATCTCGCTCACATTTACCTTTCCAAAGAAGACAAAGAATTGAGAATAGGTAATTTTATAGCAGATGCTGTTAAAGGAAAAGACTTCAGTATGTTTCCAGATCGTGTGGCACAGGGAATTATACTACACCGCCATATTGATACCTTTACAGATACACATGCAGTCGTAAGGCAAAGCAAAGACTTGATCAGAGAAAAATACGGACACTGGAGCGGTGTTATTGTAGATATTTACTACGATCATTTTCTTGCGGCTAACTGGTCTGACTTTCATAAAACACCTTTAGCAGATTATGTGCAAGAATTTTATAATGATCTACAAGAACAGCATGCTATATTACCAGAGCGGGTTCAAAGGTTCTTACCTTATATGCTAGAACAAAACTGGTTGTATAATTATGCAACCGTAGAAGGTATTTCAAGGATTTTTGAACAAATGAATCACAGAACAAAAGGGAAAAGCAAGATGAACTTTGCTCCTATTGATTTACTAAAATACTACCAAGAACTGGAAGGGCATTTCAGACTATTTTTTGAGGATTTGAAATTACATGTGGAAGAACGCAGATTAGAAATATAAGAACACCAATTGATATGCCTAATTCCTATTTTAAAAAAACCACCATCATTACTTCGCTCTCTCACAAGTGAATCCGCTACCTTTAAAACTTCCCTACAAACCTGCAGTCTTTAAATCAATGCATAACTAATTTTAGGCCTTGTATATAAAACATAGGACGTACTGCTACAAATAAAACAAGTTGAAAACTACAGGCTTTTAAATTCTTTAAAATATTGAAGGACCGTCAAGTGATTGTCCTGAGTATAATCTAAATGAGTCACCAACCTTAACTTGCCTTGCCCCATATTGCTGATGATCAAGTTTTTTGAAACACAATAATCCATTACAGCTTTCTCATCTTTCACCTCAAAGATGACAATGTTAGTCTCTACCGGCTCTACTTTTACTACATAATCAAGAGAAGCGAGTAGGTTACCCAATTCTTGTGCCCTAGCGTTATCTTCTGCCAGTCTATCAAAATTGTGATCCAGCGCATAATTTGCTGCTGCTGCCATAAAGCCTATTTGTCGCATCCCGCCGCCTAAAACTTTACGTACACGCATCGCTTTTTTCATGATCTCTTTCTTACCGGTAAGAACGGTACCTAGTGGTGTTCCCATTCCTTTAGAAAAACAGACCGAAATAGTATCAAAAACTCCTCCATATTCTTTAGGATTTTGTCCAGTGGCCACCAGCGCATTCCATAAACGTGCGCCGTCCAGATGCAGTCCCAGACCATGTTTTATACAAACAGCTTTAATTTCTTGAAAGGTTTGAAAATCATAACATGCGCCACCACCTTTATTAGTGGTGTTTTCTAAACATACCAAAGAAGTCAATGGGCTGTGATAAAAATCTGGCGGATTGATCGCTGCTTCTACTTGAGCAGCGGTTACCATACCTCTGGATCCATCTAACAACTTACAAGAAACACCACTATTAAAAGAAACGCCACCACCTTCATAATTATAAACATGTGCATATTTATCGCATATCAACTGCTCTCCAGGTTGTGTGTGCATTTTAATCGCGGCTTGATTTGCCATACTTCCAGTAGGGAAAAATAATGCATCATCCATCCCAAATAGCTCTGCCACTCGCCTTTCTAATTCATTAACCGTTGGATCTTCCTTATAAACGTCGTCTCCTACTTCGGCATGGAACATGGCCTCCATCATTCCTTTGGAAGGTTTTGTTACTGTATCACTTCTTAAATCTATCATTTATTTATGGTTGTTAGTCTTTCGTGCCGCATTACTTCGATAAACTCATTACGAGCAAGTGCGGCATCAACTTTATGTGTTTCGCTTTCGCGAAAGCGATATTCATAAAAGCGCTATAAAAATAATATCTATACCACACACAAGCATGGATAAAAGCAACTAATTTAATTCTATTTTTGCAGTAGTTGAAAATGACCCTATGATCACTGCCGAACAGGTTAAAGAATTACAAGAACGCGTCCTAAAACTAAAGGATTACTTACAGATTGATGCCAAGAAAATTGAGATCACTAATCTAGAGGAGAAAACCTTTTCTCCAGATTTCTGGAACAAACCTAAAGATGCCGAAGTGATCATGAAACTATTGCGTAACAAAAAGCAATGGACCACAGACTATGCTACCGCTGTGACGCTTACAGAAGACCTAGAAGTGCTCTTTGAGTTTTTTAAAGAAGAGGAGGCTAGTGAAGAAGATGTCATGGCTAAGCACCAGGCCGCAAAAGACCTTATTGAAAAGCTAGAGTTTAAAAACATGCTTTCTAACGAAGGTGATGACATGAGCGCAGTGCTTCAAATAACTGCTGGAGCTGGTGGTACTGAATCTTGTGACTGGGCAGAGATGCTCATGAGAATGTACATGATGTGGGCAGAAAAGAACGGTTATAAAGTAAAAGAACTCAACTTTCAAGCTGGTGATGTTGCTGGTATTAAAACTGTCACGATAGAAATAGAAGGAGATTATAGTTTTGGCTGGTTAAAAAGTGAAAACGGTGTACACAGATTAGTGCGCATCTCGCCTTTTGATTCTAATGCAAAACGTCATACTTCTTTTGCCTCGGTTTATGTGTATCCGCTAGCAGACGATTCTATAGAAATAGATATCAACCCAGCAGATATCAAATGGGATTTTGCTCGCTCAAGTGGCGCTGGTGGACAAAATGTAAATAAGGTAGAAACCAAGGCTATTTTAACACACCATCCTTCTGGAATCATTATTCATAATTCTGAAACGCGATCTCAATTAGAAAACCGAGAGAAAGCCATGCAAATGTTGAAATCTCAGCTTTTTGAAATTGAATTACAAAAACGCAATGCGGCACGAAAAGAAATAGAAGCCGGTAAGATGAAAATAGAATGGGGTTCTCAAATACGCAATTATGTATTGCATCCTTACAAACTGATAAAAGATGTAAGAACCGGTCATGAAACTGGTAATACAGATGCTGTTCTTAACGGGGATTTAGATGCTTTTCTTAAGGC
Organism: Nonlabens sp. Ci31; assembly: GCF_012974865.1. Taxonomy (NCBI): domain Bacteria; kingdom Pseudomonadati; phylum Bacteroidota; class Flavobacteriia; order Flavobacteriales; family Flavobacteriaceae; genus Nonlabens; species Nonlabens sp. Ci31. The sequence goes on from NZ_CP043633.1 coordinate 3,332,163, forward strand.
TTTCTTAATGGAAGATGGTAAAGAAGTCCCTAGTGACGAGCTTTAACATAAGTTTAGTGAGGCTAGGTTAATCCTTTAAATAGTTTGGCGGTCTTAGAAGAAAACCTAAAGACTGTTATGAAGAATTTTCTACTCTTATTGTTGCTCTTAACCTCGGCATTTAGCTATTCACAAAATTCAAATCCCATTACTGTAAAAGGGAAACTAGTTGACAAAGATTCTAGAGCTCCCTTAGAATTTGCTACTATTTCTTTTATAAGCACTAAGCCAGACCAACTTCCTCAAGGAGGTGTTACCGACTTAGAAGGTAATTACAGCATCAGTGTTCTTCCAGGAACCTATACCGTAAAATGGGAATACATCACTTTTAAAAGTATCAGTAAAGAAAATCAAGTCCTTACAGAAGACAAAGATTACGGGCTTATTTCTTTAGTTCAAGATATCGCAGAGCTTGATGCCGCTATAGTCGTTGCAGAGAAAACAACTGTAGATATCAGACTGGATAAAAAAATCTATAACATAGGTAAAGATCTTACCGTACAAGGTGGAACAGCCAGTGATGTTCTTGATAATGTACCTTCAGTTTCTGTAGATGTAGAAGGAAACGTTGCCTTAAGAGGAAATAATAGTGTGCGTATTCTAATTGATGGTCGACCTAGTGCCTTGGTAGGCTTTAACGGTGCAGAAGCCTTACGTCAAATTCCATCAGAAGCTATTGAAAGGATTGAAGTGATTACTTCACCTAGCGCAAGATATGACGCCGAAGGAACTGCGGGTATTTTAAATATCATCCTGCGAAAAAATCGCATTATAGGTTTTAATGGCTCTATTAATTTAAACACGAGTTACCCTGAAAGTTATGGAGCCTCTACCAACTTAAATTTCCGTACCACCAAATGGAATCTTTTTACCAATACAGGTTACCGATACAGAACTTCTCCTGGAAATGCTCTTACCAACATTGAATACAAATTTCCTGACACTTCTCCAACAGGCACAGATTTATTAGGGGTAAATGAAAGTCGTGATTTTGACCGTTTAGGAAGAAGTTATTTTACCAGTTTTGGAGCTGAATATTTTATAAATGATGAAAGTAGTATTCTAGCTAATGTCGTCTATCGCTTAGGTAATGATAATGATGTAACTACAAATAACAACCAGCGATTTTTTTCTGATACGACCCTTAATGAAACTAACTTAAGAGAAGAGCAAGAAGCTGAAGATGAAAATGATATTCAATTTTCTTTAGATTATCAAAGCGATTTAGATAAGAATGGACAAAAACTAAAAGCAAGTGCACAATTTTCAACCTCTGTAGAAGATCAGGAATCAAATATCCTACAAACTGAAATTATTTCCAATACGATCAATGACTTGGAACGTGTTCTAGAAACAGAAGATGAAACAGAAGCCTTGATACAGGTTGATTGGGAAAAACCAGTTGGTGAAGACATACAGTATGAAGCAGGTTATCGCGGTAACTACAGAGATATCTCTAACAGTTTCTACTTTGAAGAAAGAGAAGATTTTCCAAGTGGACTTTTAATTCCAGATGTAACTTTAAACAACACCTTTAGTTATGAAGAGTTTGTGAACGCTTTCTATGGACAATACGGTCAGGAGTTTGGTAAATTTTCCATGCTTGCTGGTTTAAGATTTGAACAAACCAATATTTCTATCCACCAAGAAACCACAGATGTGACCAGCAAAAAAGAATACAGCAGTTTGTTCCCTACATTAAATCTAGGTTATGAAATACAAGACGGTGAGAATTTTACCTTAGGCTATAACCGAAGAGTACGAAGGCCGAGAGGACGTAGATTGAATCCGTTTTCAGGTAGGTCGAGTCAAAATTCCTTTTATCAAGGGAATGTAGATCTAGATCCGACCTTTTCAAATCAAGTGGACTTAGGTTATTTAAGAAGGTGGAAAAAATTGACATTGAGCACATCTCTTTATTTTAATCGCAGTACTGATAATGTAGAAACTATTGAAACTACCAGGTTAGTAGATGGAAATCAAGCCGTTTTTAGATTTCCAGTGAATCTTTCTACAGAAGAGCGATTAGGCTATGAGCTTACTCTTACTTACCGACCTTTCAAGTGGTGGACCATCAATAGCGATGTAAATGTTTTTAGAGTAGAAACTGATGGAGACTTTGAAGATCTAAACTTTGATTTTGTAAATACCACTTACTTTTTAAGATTAAATCAAAAATTTGAGCTGCCGGCTAAAATTGATTTTCAAACACGTATCAATTACCGCGGGGCATCAGAAAGTGCTCAAGGATCTCAAAACGGTATTGCTACCATAAATCTTGCAGCTAGTAAAGAGATTTTAAAAGGACAAGGGTCACTTACTCTTAATGTGAGTGATTTATTAAATGCAAGACGTCGAGAATCATTCACCAATACTCCTAGTTTTGTTTCTAACAGTAGGTTCCAATGGAGAGAGCGTCAAGTAACCCTTTCATTTATATACACATTCAACCAAAGAAAGAAAAACAACGATCGTGGTGGTGAAGGTGAAGAATACGAATTTGAAGGATAGATGGCATTTTTATAAAATGTAATGGACTCTATAACAGTGGTAAAAAGGTGAAATATAATGTTGTCGCTGTCGCCATAGGCTCTATTGAATATCGATGAAGATAGCGACAGATGAAGTGGCGTATTGTGTAGGTATTTAATAAAAAAAGGAAATAAAAAAATCTAAAAACAAAGACGATGACGATGATTTTCAATAACAATATTTTTTTTATTATATATGTATAAATTAACATAATAAAAGAGGATTCAGTCCTATTTTAATATCACATTTACAACAAAATAAATAATTTATGAAAAAGATAGTTTTTACACTTCTTATAGTAATAGGAGGAATCGGTTTAACAAATGCACAAGAAATTTCTAAAAATGCCATTGGTATCCGAGCGGGAGATGGAGATGGTTTTGGTACGGAAATATCCTACCAACGAGCCTTAGGAAATAACAATAGATTGGAAATAGATTTGGGTTATGAAAGCGGTAAAAACTTTGACGGGTTTAAAGCAACTGGAGTGTATCAGTGGGTATGGAATCTAGAAGGTGGCTTTAACTGGTATGCTGGTGCTGGTGGTGGAGTAGGAACCATAAGTCTAGATAATGATTTCCCTGGAAGGGATAATTATAATAATGATTCTGAAACCTTTTTCTTTGCCGCTGGACAAGTAGGGATTGAATACAACTTTAACATTCCCTTATTGCTTTCCCTAGACGTACGTCCAGAGTTTTATTTTGGAGATTTTAGAGATGGGAATGATCTGGATATTGCATTAGGAATTAGGTACCAATTCTAAGCAATCCATATAGTAATAAAAAAAATGGCGGCCATTTCTGGCCGCCATTTTTTGTTTACTTCTTGTTTACTATAATGCTAATAGCATCTGCTACTTGATTTGCCAGTACAACTGTTCCTGGCGTAGTTATACTCATAGTAACCGGTGCATTTGGTAAAGGTTTTAAATAAGAAAATTCATAGGTGCGCAGTTCTAGATTATAACGAGGCGATAAAACACTATACCCACCCGTATTCTGTTGTCCCATAGCCACCACAATTACTGATTGGGTATCAAAATCTACCTTTGGAATGTCAAAACCTGGGGATCGTTTTGCATTGAGACCCGCATAAAATTCTTTTAGCTTTTCTTCTGTATCAATAATCATTGACTTCTCCTCAACAATATTTATGTGGCTATCATTGATAAGAATTTCAAAGCTTTCGGCTATGGGTTGTTTGGTCTGATTTGCTATTTCTTTTTTACTACAGCAAGAGCTGAGACTACAAAGACTTAGTGCCAGCAAGCACAGTTTCATATAACTTTTCATATTGTGGTATTATTTTTAGTATATCGTATTGTTCCGCTTTCGCGAAAGCGGCATTCTTAAAATCATTTAAAACCTGATCGTCTTTTAAGATCTTCATAGCATTTGCTGCCATTTCTTCAATGTTGCCCACTTCACTCGTGTAACCTGAAACACCGTCTTCATTCACCTCAGGCAAACCACCCGTGTTTGTGGAAATCACAGGAGTGCGATTTGCCATGGCTTCTAAAGCAGCAAGACCAAAGCTTTCCTTTTCAGAAGGCAATAAAAACAAGTCTGAAAAACAGAGAATGCGATCGATTTCTGTACTGTTTCCCACCCATTTGATCTTCATTTTTAAACCTGCGTCATGAGCATATTCCTCTGCTGCAAAACGTTCTGGTCCATCTCCTACCATAATTAATATCGCCGGAATCTGTTTCTCGACTATTTCAAAAATCTTCACGACATCCATAAGGCGTTTTACAGGTCGCATGTTACTTATATGGGTAATAATGCGCTCTTGCGGGAATGCCATAATCGTTCGATCACAATCTTTAAACTCTGTCTTATACAAAGACATATCTATAAAATTAGGAACTACATCGATTTGCTTAGTAATATCAAAAAGCTCTAAAGTATCCCGTTTTAAACTAGCGGAAACAGAAGTCACCACATCACTATTATTGATACTAAAAGTGACTGCTGGTTTATAAACAGGGTGGTTTCCTACGAGTGTAATATCGGTACCGTGCAAGGTGGTGACCATAGGTAATGTAATCCCTTGATCTTTCAACATTTGTTGTGCCATATAGCCCGCATAAGCGTGTGGTATCGCATAATGAACATGCAATAGTTCAATACCGTATTCCTGTACCACATTTACTAATTTACTGGACAGAGCCAATTCATAAGGCTGGTAATGAAACAACGGATATTCTTCCACGTTTACTTCGTGAAAAAAAATATTCCTAGAGAGCAAGTCCAGTCTTACCGGTTGTTTATAGGTCACAAAATGCACTTCGTGACCACGTTCAGCAAGTACTGTACCCAACATGGTAGCTACCACTCCACTACCTCCGAAGGTAGGATAACACACTATAGCTAGTTTCATTAATTTAGTTTTAGTCTATGATCGAGTCATAGATAATTTGCTGAATATCAGTTCTGATATTTTTATCGATGAGGAATCTATTTCCCGCATCTGGATAAATTCTATTGGACAAGAACACATATACTATTTCTTCTTCGGGATCTGCCCAGGTGTAAGCACCAGTAAAACCGCTATGCCCAAAACTTCTTTTGCTCACACATCCACAGGTAGGACCTTCTTCTTCTAATTGCGGTTTATCAAATCCCACACCCCGTCTAACATCACTCTCACAAAAGTAGCAGGTATTGAACTTATCTATGGTCTCTTGTGTAAAATACTGTCTCCCGCCATAGGTACCGCCTTGAAGATACATTTGCATCATCTTTGCTATGTCATTTGCATTTGAAAATAGGCCGGCATGTCCACCTATTCCGCCTTGCATCGCTGCGCCTTGATCGTGCACATAACCATGAATCAATTGTTTTCTAAAGGTCGTATCATTTTCTGTAGGGATGATCTGAGAAATAGGGAACTTTTTACGAGGCAAGTAACCCGTTCTGTTCATTCCAAGACTTTCATAAAAATGATCTTGCGTCAGTTCATCTAAGTTTTTGTGATAATGTTTTTCAATATATTTTTTTAATAAATAATAAGGAAGGTCGCTGTATTTGTATTCGAGATCTTCTCTTAACTCACTGTTTTTAATACGGTTAAATATGGTATCCTGCGCCATAGAATTGATAAACAACTCGTCAGCTACTTGAGTTCTGTAATTTGCTTTAGATCCTTTGCTGTAATATTGAGACAAAGGCTGGTGCGTCAGGGAATCTAGTGTATAGATATAAAAAGGAATCCATGGCTTTAAACGAGCGTAATGGGAAAGCATTTGTTTTACCGTTATTTGCTCTTTATTCGTACTCTTTAAGTCTGCATCAAGTTTAGAAATAACATCGTCTATAGAGATGACATTTTTTTCTTCCAGTTCCATAACTAATGGAAGCGTCGATAGAATCTTTGTAACGGAGGCAATGTCATAGATATCACTATAGGTGACTGGATCCTTTTTATCATAGGTGTGATAGCCATAAGTCTTGTCTAAAATCACCTTACCGCGTCTGGCCACTAGAATTTGCATTCCTGGCGCCCCTTTTTCATTTATGGTATAATTTGCAATACTATCTATTTTTGCAAGCATCCCAGAATCTAACCCTACACTAGAGGGATCATTGCCATAAGAAAGACGTTTTACATTTTTTACCGCCATACCTTCCTTAACTTTAAACAAGCCGGCACTTACTGGTAAGGTCCCTACCGCATCTCTACCGCCAAAAATCAATTGTGCACTCACTTGTTGACTCCAATCACTATTTTGATAAGACATAATGATTCCTTCAAAATTCTTTGCAGTCTTGATCTGATCCAGCATATAAGGACTTACAAAACCATCAAAAATAATACAGTGCTTTCTTGCTATCTCATACAACCAAGTCAACTCGCGTTCTTGTAACCTATATGATTTCCATGGATTCTCGTTACCTTTATGAAAACCTACGATAACCGTATTGTAGGTTTCTAGCATTTGAAGCAATACATCCAGTTTATCAGCCACTATCTTGTCAACTTTGGTATATTTATTAAGCTCCTTATAAAAAACATCCCCAGAATCATCACCCAATTCTACATAAGCGATTTTCTTTGTTTCTAGATTGGTAATAGGTAACGTATTGTTCTCATTCCTTAAAACTGTAATGGCTTTAGAAATCGCATTTTCGTAGACTACTTCATCCTTTTCCGTATTTAAATCCTCTATAAGATTTGGAATAAGCACTGGTTTATAGTGGTTGAGACCTACGATGTACTTGGACATCAATATCTTTTTTACCGAATGCGCTAATCGCTCATCTGTAATATCGCCGGCTGCCATCGCAGCAACTATTTTATCTATAGATTTAGGAATATCTTCAGAGATCAATAACACATCATTACCTGCCTTAAAGGCTTGTAGATCTATTTCTCCTGGAGCACTAAAGTTACTCGCCCCTTTCATATTCAGAGCATCTGTAAATATCAATCCATTAAAGCCTAGTTTTATTTTCAATAAATCGGTGACTACTTTTTTACTGATACTTGTAGGATAGCCAGACCTGGATTCAAGACTCGGAATATTTAAATGGGCAACCATAACGCTCGCCATTCCTTTATCAATCAACTTTCTATAGGGCGTTAATTCTATGCTATCGATACGTGCAGCACTAAAGTCTACTGTTGGTAAGGTTTTATGACTGTCTTGATCTGTATCTCCATGACCAGGAAAGTGCTTTGCACAAGCCAGTGTACCTGTACTCTGCATACCTTTCATAAACGCACCGGCCTTGTCGGTCACATTATTCATGTCTTCACCAAAACTTCTGTTTCCTATTATAGGATTCTGCGGATTGGTATTGATGTCTACAACTGGTGCAAAATTAATATGCACTCCAAGTCTTTTGCAATGCTCTCCAATTCGTTTTCCTACCTCATAACTGGATCTTGTTCCAGGAGTTGCTCCCAGGGTCATGTTCCATGGAAACGCATAAGTACTGTCCAACCTCATGGCAAGTCCCCATTCGGCATCCATAGCGATCAATAGAGGTGTTTTTGATTTGGCTTGCAACTCGTTTGTTAAGTAAGCTTGCTGCACTGGCCCTCCTTTTGAGAAGATGATGCCGCCTATTTTATACTTTTCAACCAAGTCGCGCACCTGGTCTGTATGTGCTTTTCCCTTATTAGAAAACAGGTCTACCATAAACAGCTGTCCAATCTTTTCTTCCTGAGAAAGACTTTGGTATACGCTATCTACCCATTGCATTTGCGCGATAGAATCAGTAGCAACGAGAGGTTGATGACTTGTTAATTGTGCTTGTGATGTGTACGCGTTCGCGAAAGCGAGTACTACCAAAAGCCATGAAGTATATTTAAATTTCATATAATAGTTCCAGCATTTTCTATTAGAAATCAAGAATCATTCCCATATTAAAATGAGTTGTACCTTCTTTTTGACAAAACAAAAACAGATGTATTTACCCTATTGAGGATTCCTTGATATAAATCGAAAGATACCGAAAAACCAAGGGATGACATACAAAAACCAGCTTAAAATAAGCTGGTTTTTGTACTATTTTATAATTAAAATGATCCTATCAAATTCACTCACATTCACAAATATCCTCCTCAAAAAATTTAGGTTCGTGAGTATAGTATGCGATACCATCAGGACATTTTTCATTTGCTATTTCTGCACAGTTTGTACATTTTGTAGAGTTTGTACTATTTATTGCGCATGTACCTATTAATCCAACAAAAAGCACTTTTAAAATAGAACCCACTGATATTTTTACAATCCTCATAAGTCTTGGTTTGCTCACCAAGCAACTGGTATGGAAAACACCTGAATGGTATGAACTGCTCTAGAAAAATCGAGAATGCCAGCTTTCACTTGCTGGTACTTCCCAATGCTCTTTATATTCTCCTACTGTTTCTACCAAGTTATTGAAAACGATCGTATTTGGAGAAACAGATTTTGCTTTTGCCATAATTTTAAAATCTGATAATTCCTTGTGGGCGATGTATATACCATTTTTGTAGGTCACATTCATCTTATCCATCAAATCTACTTTATAAGCTTTCTCAATGGATTGTATAAAACGCACACAAGCATCTATGGAGCATCCTGTAGCTCCTGCCTCAGATTGATCTAATCCTATAACGATAAAACGATTGTAAGGATAATCTACTCCTGCTTTAAGATTCATTCCGTGAGCCGTCCACTTTTGTAAAAAGTTATCCATTTGAGGTTTTAGCTCATTGATCTCATCGTTAGTAAATGGTCTGTTTGCTTGATAAATCCATACTCTAGAATCGTCTGGAAGGTCTTTAAAATTTGCATGCATAATTTATTTATTTGTAACTTTATTTCTAAATGCAATTGACGTCAAGAAATAAAAGCATATGAGATTAAATATAAATTTTATTAATACTGAAAGTCTCTTTTAATCATTTTGTAGCTTAAAAAACACTTTCAAATACCACTGCCTATTTAAATAAATGAATCAGGGGATTTAGTTCCTTAATATGATTTAAACAATAGGTTTTTTTTGATTTTTGTACATTAATTAAAATTCTTTTTTATCATTATCCCTGAAAAGATAAAACCGAAAATGGTCATCCACAAAAAGAAAAAGCCATAATAATCAATTCCTAAATCGGACAAATCAAAAACAAGGTCGATTACATAAACAAAAATAGTATTTAAAACACCCATCACTAAACCTGTAATTATTCTAGTTTTAAAGCTGATCTTTTTAAAATCAAACAAGTTTTTAAAGAATGACACGATTCTATTTATGTATTAAAGTTATTTACCCTTCGTGTTCTTAACTATATAGCCAGCACTAAAAAAACCGAATATAAACATAAAGGCTAAGAAGAACAGGTAATAGCCCAAACCAAAGTCTGCCGTATCAAAGAATGTAAAAAGAATATAACAAAGAAAAGTCGTTACGGTGGAGCTTATAAAAGCATAAACCAGTCTCATTTTAACAGGGGCTTTTTTAAAATCAAATAAACTCATTTCCCCTTGTCCTTATCCTTATTTTCTTTACGCATCGACCACCATATAATTCCGGCTACCAAAAGCCCAAACATTAAGAAGTCAACGGCAAACTTAATGATACTGAACCCTTCATCCCCAGTAAATTGATAGAAAATAGACATTATTATAGCGTAAACCAAACCACCAAATGATCCAGAAAGCACAATACTTTTATAGTCTAGTTTTTCTTTCAATTAGTCTTGTTTAATATCTACTCGATCAAGCACCAACATGTTGCGGTATTCACCTATACGTGGATCATAAATATCCAATTCCATTGCGGTAAAAGTATAAGTCGTCTTTCCTTTAACGGCATCTTCTAGCAACTCATCATTACCTACATAGGTAAGCCATAATACTTTACGCTTGCGGCCATCTTCCTCTTTAATTTCAAAAGATTTGAATTTATCATCTTCTACTTTTACAATTTTACCCGTAATAACAAGATTCTCCTCTTCCATTTCCATATCCTTCATGTCATCAGCAAACAGCATGAAAAGAGGTATCGCCCCTGGGCAAGACCCTGCGAGTTTAACACCTACTTGTTCCCCTAATTTCTCAGCATTGTTTGCATCAAGAAAATTGATCCCTTTTTCGTCAAAATACTTTTGACTTTTAGAATAAGCTTGAAGCATACAAGTTCCCAATTCCATCTCTGCCTTTTCTTTGGTATCAATTTCTCCTTTAGTTTGTAAACATTCACAAACTTTGTCTGCTAACTCTTGAACAGCTTCTTCATTAAACTGTTGTGCGTTTACCGCTGCTGCTGTAAAAAATACTACTACTGTTATAAATAAATTCTTCATTATAAATCGTTTGCGCTTGCTATTAATTCTGCGATATCCATCACTTCTACTTTTCCTTCTTTTTCGGCTGCTTTTACACCATCTGTCATCATGGTATTACAGAATGGACATCCAGCGGCGATAATTTCAGCTCCTGTATCGATGGCCTCATCCGTGCGCTCGACATTAATTTCTTTGTCTCCTGGCTCTGCATCTTTAAACATTTGTGCCCCACCAGCTCCACAACACAAACCATTACGGCGGCTGCGTTTCATTTCGATCAATGCTGCATCTAGCTTTTCTATCAGCTCCCTTGGAGCCTCATAAATATCATTAGCACGTCCTAAATAACAAGGATCATGATAAGTGATTTTCTTTCCTTTAAATTTCCCTCCTTCAATGGTCAGTCTACCATTAGAAATCAAATCTTTAAGAAATGATGTATGATGAATCACTTCATAGTTTCCACCTAATTCTGGATACTCATTTTTAAGCGTATTGAAACAATGAGGACAAGCAGTAACGATTTTTTTGATCTCATATCCGTTCAGCACTTCTATGTTCATCATGGCTTGCATCTGGAAAAGAAATTCATTCCCTGCTCTTTTTGCAGGATCTCCAGAACAGCTTTCTTCTGCTCCTAAAACTGCAAATTCTACTCCAGCTTTATTCAAAAGCTTTACAAAAGCTTTGGTGATTTTCTTTGCTCTGTCGTCAAAACTACCGCTACATCCCACCCAAAACAAAACTTCGGGTTGTTTTCCTTGTGCAATAAATTCTGCCGCTGTAGGTACTACTAATTTGTTACTCATATATTTATATTGAGAATTCAAAAATATTGAATTCAGAATTGATATTTACTTATACTATCGGTTATTAAGCTGTTCTGCTAAGCTATCTCAAGTGCTTTAGATACCCATCACAGCTCACTGACCAATTACTTGTGGTTTTTAAAAACCTCTATCTTCACTTCTTTTTCTACCAAGTGAGTAAACTCACCTGTATAACGAGTTGCTCTTACCATGTGGTTGTCAATCCAGTGGTAATTTCCACCTCTAGGTTTGCCCATTAACAGGCTGTGAAATTTAAAACCGTGTTTATTCAACCAGTCTTCTGTTACCTGACGGTGCTCCTCAGTTCTGGAAGTAAAGAAACAAATAACATGTCCTTCATCATACCATTCATTGAGCGTTACTAGCGCATCTGGAAAGGGTGCGCAAGTAGCCATCCTCTCCGGCTCTTCGTTAGGCACATCTTCCGTGATGGTTCCATCGATATCTATTAAATAGTTTTTTACTCCTGCTGGAAGTACTGGACTTGCTAGGGTTCCATCTTTATTCAGGGCTTCCTTAAACTGTTCTTCACTCATATATTATTCGTTTGCCCAATTAAGGCGATCCATCTGGTTATAAGGCCATGGCGCTCCATTGTTTTCAATGTTACCCATAGTGGCATTTAATTCAGTAGGTGCAGCACTGTTTTCTAGCACTAAATACCTCCTCATCTCCATGATAATACTCAAAGGATCGATACCTATAGGACAAGCTTCTACACAGGCATTACAGGTCGTACATGCCCAAAGCTCTTCGGGAGAGATATAATCATTCAACAAGGTCTTTCCATCATCTTTCCACTCTCCTTCTTTGTTGATCACCGCCCCTACCTCTTCTAATCGATCACGGGTATCCATCATTATTTTACGTGGGCTCAACTTCTTACCAGTGATATTTGCCGGACACTCTGACGTACAACGACCACATTCTGTACAGGTGTATGCATTGAGCAGTTGTACTTGATCTAGATCAAAAATATCATTTGCCCCAAGGGCCGCTGGAACCTCATCTGCTTCGTTAGGGTCTGGAGCCGCAAATGGATCTGCATTTGGATCCATCATCATTTTTACTTCTTTAGTTACAGCTGCCATATTAGTGAACTGTCCTTGAGGAGTCAACTTTGCAAAATATACATTAGGAAACGCCAACATAATATGCAGGTGTTTGGACCAATATAAATAATTTAAGAAGATCAAAATTCCAACAATGTGCAACCACCAACAAGTTCTTTCTAAAATAAGCAAGCTCTTAAAGCTCATTCCATCAAATAAGGGAGTAATAAATCCGCTTATTGGAAAACTACCCGCATTGACATAATGTGTGGCAGCTTCACTAGTAAACTGACCCGCCAGCACCCCTTGTTGTATGCTAAGATCTGTAGCGTTCATAGTTAGAAACAAAGTCATTAATACGACTTCAAAATAAAGAATGTAGTTGGCATCGTTTTTAGGCCAGCCTTTCAGCTCGCCCATCATAAAACGCTTGATGTTCATTACATTTCTACGCAACCAAAAAATAACAACTGTTGCTAAAACTAGAAATGCAAGAATCTCAAATGTAGCGATCAGCACATTGTAAGCACCTCCTAAATATGGAGCAAATATTCTGTGCTGCCCAGTAATACCATCAATGATGATTTCAAATACTTCAATATTTATAATTACAAAGCCTACATAAACTACGACGTGCAGGAAACCAGCAATAGGTCGTCTGACCATTTTTGATTGTCCCAAAGCAATACGTGCCATTTGGGCAAAACGTTCCCCTTTATGATCGGAGCGATCTACTTCTTTTCCAAGTTTAATATTGCGTATCATCTTTTTGATGTTACTAGCAAAATAACCTACTCCTGCAATGAGAAGTAAAACAAATATGATATTAGGTATATATTCCATAGGTAATTATTGTTCTCTATCTTCTGGTTTTTCGTATTCTCCTGGCTTTTTTCCAAAAACAGAAAAATGCACATATCGCTTAGGATTCAGTTTGATGTCCTGCATCAACATTTCAGCTTGCCTGGTGGTTCTTTCTAAATTGTTATACAAGGAATCATCTGTCATTAGTTTCCCAAGACTTCCCTTACCCGACGCTATATCATCTAATACAATATTGAATTTTGCAACAGCAACTTGTAGTTCTTTCACCGTTCCTGCAATTTCAACTCGAGCTAAAGTATCTGAAATAGCAGCAAAGTTTTTAGTAGTCTTGTCTAAGTTCCCTATGGTTCTATCCAACTGTTTTCTGTTATCAGTAAGCAGCTGATTTGCATTATTAGAAATAGTTCTTATGGAAACTAAGGTTCTGTTGACCTCGTCGAGACTGCTGGTAATAGCAAGTCGGGTTTTAGGACTCAAGGTTTGACTTATAGAAGCTAAAGCAGAGTCTGCACTTACCACCATGTGCTCAATTTTATCTTTTAACGGAATAAACTCCTCCATCACCTTTCCTTGAATACCGTCATCTGTATTGGATTGTAAGGTATCTCCTGGTTTTGCCTGCCTTGCTGTACTTTCATAATTAGGCACTATGGCAAGAGCTTTCCCTCCTATCAGACTGGTGCTATAAACAGAGGCTACGCTTTCTGAAGAAAAACTAAAAGATTCATCTACGTGAAATTTAACCAACAATCTTCCTGATCCATCAAGAAAATCGATGTCATCTATATTTCCTACTCGCAAACCATTTATAGTTACTGGTGCAGAAGAAGTCAGCCCTTCTACATTATTATAAACGGCATAAAACGACCTGTCGCTTCTCAAAAGATTGCGACCCTTTAAATACTGATACCCAAAAATAAACAGAGCTATCGCTCCTACTGTTAGGATACCGACCTTAATTTCTTTTGAAAACTTCATAAAACTGATGTACTTGAACGTGTAAAGATAAGACAAGCTATATTTATAAGGGCTAACATTTTTTTAGGATTTATCACAACCTGCGACGTTCTCCATTTTCATAAACCACTATAAATGCAGATGTATATCCTTTTGCTATGGCTTTTTCTTTTAAATCTAACACTTCTTTAAGAGAATAAAAATTACCTGTAAAATAGCGATAAATACCACCTTCTTTCTCTCGAGAGATTTCTGGCAGACTTTTGAAGTTGTAAGATTTTGCCTCTAACATATTACTACTAGCACTTATTTGCACTTTATAAACGGCATTATTTCCTGCAGCTGCGGGGGCTGCTTCAGAAGTCCCTACCTGTTCTACTTCAAAAAGATTGATATCTCTATTCTTTTGATAATCCAATACAGCAACATAAATAGAATTGGCTACTTTCTTCTGACCTGAGCTACTTCTTAAAAACGTACGCTCTTCTTTGTTGGTAAGAAAACCAGTTTCTATCAATACGCTAGGCATATAAGAAAGTCTTAAAACGGCAAATCCAGCTTGTTTTACACCGCGATTCTTTCGGTTCAATTGCTTTTGGAATCTAGACTGTACATTGGCACCCATTTCAATACTGTTATCTAAGTATTCTTCTTGTATCATTAAGTTGGTCGCAAAACTAGATGGATCATTAGGATCAAAACCTACATATTTCTCTTTGTAATTTTCTTCTAATAAAATCACAGAATTTTCTCGTTGCACCACTTCTAGGTTAGCTGCATTTCTATGAATACCTAATACCCACGTTTCATTTCCTTTTGCAGCTGTAGCGGCTGCCGCATTACAATGAACAGATACGAATAGATCTGCTTTTGAATTATTTGCGATGTCTGCTCGTTGATACAATTCCAAAAACTTATCTGTAGTACGCGTGTAGACTACTTTTATATCCTTATGTGATTCCAACTGTTTACCCAAAAGCTGTACTACTTTCAGAGCAATATCCTTTTCGGCAGTTTGTGCTACATACTTACCAGAATCCTTACCACCATGTCCCGCATCGAGTACAACGGTAAAAACCTTTTTATCGGTCACTTTTGTTGAATCGATCGGTATATTTGCCAACGATATGATGGGAATGCTAAGAAGTACAATAATCAAATATATCTTCGTTTTCATATAGAAACTATAAGTTGTGAATGTGTTGTTTATTAGTTCGCTTTCGCGAAAGCGTAATTATTAAAAAACGCTTAAAATTTATATGTAGTTTTGACGTTTCAAAAACCAGACCATTTCTAATAACAAAAATAGCATAACCTAGATTGCATTTACGTTTTAAGCATATTATTTTATTCCTACTGTTTTTAACAGGCACAATGTCCATCACGGCACAGGAACTTCCAGAAACCGGAACACCTATTCCGGTTAAAAAACCTAATCCTGAACAGAATAAAGAGGAAAAGAAACCTGTGAATAAAGAGGTGGTTAACATTCCTGAGGTTCAAAAAGACACTGTAGTTAACGACTCGGTTAAAAAACCAAAAGCTTTCCTGGAATACCGCATTGAGTCTAGTGCTAAGGATTACAAACGTATTGATAGAAAAGGAAATACCATTACCTTATACAACGAGGCAAAAATTATTTACGGCGACATCACCATAGAGGCCGGAAAAATCATCATCAATAATAATACAGGAGATGTTTTTGCCTATGGTATCTTAAAAGATTCTTTAGGCTATACACAACGACCGGTATTCTCTCAAGGCAGTAATATTGTAAAGCCAGACTCCATTATTTTTAATAAAAACTCGCAAAAGGCATTAACTTTTAATTCTGAAACTACTCAAGGAGAGTTCAATGTCATCGCAGAAACGACTAAAAAAGTAAACGATTCTGTTTTCTACATGCAAAACGCTCGCTTTACTACTTCCAAAAATCCAGAAAATCCAGAATATTATTTCCTAGCTCGTAAAATCAAGTTTGTCCCAAATAAAAAGATTGTTACTGGACTGGTGAATATGTACATCGCAGATGTTCCGACACCCTTGGGATTGCCATTTGCTTACTTTCCTATGACGACAGAGCGTAAAAGTGGTATTATTATTCCTTCTTTCGGTAACAACAACAGTCAAGGGTATTTCTTACAAAACGGTGGTTACTATTTTGCAGTTAATGATTATATGGACCTTACTTTATTAGGGGATTACTTTACTAATGGTAGTTATGGTGGTCGAGTCGAAAGTAATTATTCAGTGCGCTATAAATTCAATGGTAGTGTGAGGTTCTTATATGAAAACCAATTGCAAAGCGAGCGCGGATTTTCTGACTTTGCTCAAACTTCTCGTTACAACTTAAACTGGCAACATTCTCAAGATGCTAAATCCAACCCAAGCTCTAGATTTAGCGCTAGTGTAAATTTAGGAAGCAGTCAGTTTTTTAGACAGTCTTTTAACCAAGTAAATCAAAGTGCGACGCTGGTGAACAACTTGAGCAGTTCCATCTCTTATTCTAAAGCTTTTCCTGGAGAACCACAAGTCAACTTCAGTACGAGTGTAACGCACAATCAAAATACCAATACCAATGCTGTAAACCTTACCTTGCCTACGCTCCAAGGTAGTGTTTCTAGGATATTCCCTTTTGCTCCCAAAGAAGGAACTAAAAAAGGAGTCATAGAAAACATCAACCTACAGTACAATTTAAGAGGAGAGAATCGCATCACAACAACAGATGAAGATTTTTTTACCGATAAGATGTTTGATAATGCCGTTATGGGATTAAAGCACAGTATCCCTATCGCTACTAACTTTAAAGTAGGCTACTTTAGTTTCAGTGCTAATGCTAATTACGATGAGAATTGGGTTTTTGAAACCTTTAGACAGTCACTTGTAGAAAATGAAAGTGGAGTTTTTGAGACCGTTCGCGATACTATAAATGGTTTTGATGCCTACCGTACTTATAGCTACGGGGCCAGTGTAGGAACCACGGTTTACGGTGGCTGGAAATCAAAGAATCCAGAGTCTAAAGTACAAGCCATCAGACACATCATACGTCCTAATTTAAGTTACTCGGCAAATCCTAGTTTTGATGAATATTACGACCGCTTAGCCACGGAGCAAGGACTGGACGCTCCAGGAAGAGAAGAACAGTTTTACAGCCGTTTTGACGGTACATTATTTGGTGCGCCAGGACGTAATTTTTCTAGCAGTATCAACTTAGGTGTTCAAAACAACATAGAAGCAAAAGTAAGGGATAGCGACTCCACAAAAACCGACCTTAAAAAGGTTCAAATTCTTAAAAGTTTAAATTTCAATACTTCTTATAACCTAGCCGGTGATTCCTTAAATTGGAGTCCACTGCAAATACGGGGTGTCATTCCGATTACCAAAAATATTGACATCAATCTAGATGCTAACTTTGATCCCTACGCATTGGATAACAACAATAACCGTATCAACACTTTTAACATTAACAATGGTGGTAGTCTATTGCGTTTGACACGTGCCGGTTTTCGTACCAGTTTTAGGTTGAGCAGTACCGATTTTGAAAATGATGACGAGAAAGATCCTTCAAAAGTTAATGATCGCACCATGCAAAATGGTGGACGTGCTGATGGCCTTTTTGGAGAACCTTTAGATACCTCTCTAGATGAGCCTTTAGAACCAAAAAAGCAGGATGTCAATGTGAATAAAGACCGGTACCGATTCAAAGTTCCATGGAGTTTGAATTTTGCTTATACGATGACCTACAATAACGCCCAACGACAGAATGCCATCAACCAGCAAAGTTTAATGGTCAGCGGTGATCTAGAACTATCGCCACGCTGGTCTATAGGTGGAAATACTGGTTATGATTTTGCTAACAAAGGGATTTCCTTCACCACCCTGCGTTTTCAGCGAGACTTAGAGAGTTTTAATATGAGCTTTAATTGGACGCCTATAGGTCCTAGAAACAGTTGGTTCTTCTTTATAGGCATCAAAGCCAGCGCTTTAAGCGATATCAAATGGGACCAGCGCAGACAACCAGATCCCACTTTTTAAATCCTTTTTCCTGTTTACGCTTTCCATAGCTGTTAGATCGTATCCACTTATTTGGTAAAGATTTTACCCTTTATTGCGAGTGCATAATAAACCCGCTCAAATCCTTTAGCCACTCATATGGCATTCCATTCATTTTTGCTTACAAAACCCCCTGTGTTATTTTAAGCAGTAAAAAGGAGCTGTTGTACATTCTGGCAGTACTTTTAAAGAAAATAATTAGAGTCCTCTATTCATAAGAATACCCACAACCTATAGGACTTCCATCTGGAATCGCAGGTAATTTTTTTACTTGAAACAATTCTGGATGCCTATGGAATTGTCTGATTTGCGTTAATAATTGGTTTTCAAAAACATCTCGCCTGCTCAGGTCTTTTTCAATCTTATTCAATTGGTTTCTTGCGGCAGCTTTTACGTCTATATTCGTACGAGAACTAGCCATAAGGTTCATCAAGTGATTTATAAAGAGTTCTTGAGTTCTATGAGCAATGGCTGTAGCGTAATCGTCCGTGTTTTTGTGATCTGTAAATACCTGATCAGAAACAGTGTTCAATAGTGTTCCTAAAGTCAAAATAGCATTAGAGCCATCTTTAAAATCCTTGATATTAACCACCTCTTTAGAGCTATTAGATACCAGCGCATTTGCAGTGGTGATTCTGTTCATTCGTTCTGGATGAAACAAGAGATCAAAGGTCATATCTACACTGGTAGCTGCAGCGTTTAAAGGATCAAAGCTCACTCCAGTTTCTGATTGAAAACTTTCTCTCGTTCTACTATATCCGTAAGCTCGTGGTGGGAATAATTTTAAAACCGATTGCGGAATCTTCAAGGTCTCTGGATCTATTGTTTTTAAGATACTGCGCAATGCTTGAACTTGTAGAAAAGCATCTACCTGATTAAATTCTTGATTTCCATCCTTTGTTAAAAATTCATACTCCAGGCCGCCGACAAGTTTTGTAGTTGCTTCTACTTGGTATCTGTGTGCAAAATAAACAGGTACAAATACATCTTCTAACACGCTTAAAGCCTCTCCAGATCTAATATTATCTATAGAAAACTGATTCATAGCTATCTCGCGAACTTTTAAAATATGCACCAATTCTTCACTAGGATTTGCTCCATTATCCCAAAGGTGTCCACTGGCACTGGCACCGCCTGCAGCTCTGGCATCGCTGTCTGAAATGAACTTGAGGTTTTCAACGTCGGCTATTTTAATAATCGATTGTAAAAAAGCGGCTTCAGATTGACTGCCTACTGGGTTTCCATAAGAATACTGTACCGTTAATTTGTCCCATCTTCCCATTCCTATATCGTAAGCGTCTTCTAAAGAAATCACTCCATCTACAATATCATATTTAGGATGCGGGTAATCCATAACACTTGTTAGGCCTTGTGTACTGGCTGCAAAATTATGTGCAAAACCTAAGGTATGTCCTACTTCATGAGCGCCTAACTGTCGTATTCTTGCGAGTGCCATATCCATCATGGCCTCATGGTTTTTATCGTTTCCTTTAAAAGGTTCTTTAAGCAATCCTTGTGCAATCATAAAATCTTGACGTATGCGCAAACTTCCTAAACTCACATGACCTTTGATGATCTCACCAGTTCGTGGATCGGTGATGCTGCCTCCATAACTCCAGCCACGAGTGCTGCGATGCACCCATTGGATCACATTGTACCTCAAATCCATAGGATCTGCACCTTCTGGAAGCATCTTCACTTGAAACGCATTCTTATACCCTGCACTCTCAAAAGCTTCATTCCACCATCCGGCACCTTCTAATAAAGCACTGCGCACTGGCTCTGGTGTTCCACGATCTAAATAATAAATGATAGGTTCTACTGCCTCGCTGATTGCTGCTTCTGGGTTTTTCTTTTCTAATCGGTGTCTGGTAATCAACCGCTTTTCAATAGGTTCAAAAACGGGTGTGCTGTAATCCATATAACTCGTGTAAAACGATCCACTACGCGTATGAAATGCACGAGGCTTGTAACCTGCATCTGGTAATTCTACAAAACTATGGTGCTGGATGACAGAAATACTACTGGCGTCTGGAGCAACACTTCTCACATCTCTTCCCGTAGGTGTTCCTGTAAAAGTAAGCATGGCTTCAAATTCAGTATTCTTAGGAAAACTCTTGGTGTTTTCCATCCATAAAACGCTGCGTGATTTATCTAGTTTATAAGTTCCTTGTTTGCTGTCTTTCAACCTTTTTGCTACGCCATGAGCATCTTCCATTAAAAACGGGGTCAAATCTATCACATAGGTATCGTTTTTATGTTCCTTAATCTCAAAACCAAACAATACAGACTTTGCAAATGCTTGCTCTATGGATGCTTTTTCATCTTCATTGGTAGCACTTGCACGATAGTTTAAATTAGGCTGTAGGAGTAATAACTTGTTACCACTTTTGATCCATTTAACTACAACTCCATCGCCTAGTTGTCCACGATCTAGTCCTATATCGTTAGATCCTAAACCACTGGTCAAGGAATGTACATAAAGAAATTCCTTGTCTAGATCTTTGACTTCTAGAATTATATTACCTTTATCTTCCTGATAAGTGAAGTCGTAATAGCCTTTAAATTGCTGGGGAGATGTTGCAGACTGCGCTTTCGCGAAAGCGGAAACTAAAAACAATAAGGAAACGATGTACCTAGTAATTTTCATAATTCAATTTTAAAAAAAGACTAAAGATAACCGATTCGCACAAAAGAAAAGTAATTACACGCAACCTTTCAGAACCAGCTGCATCTTTATATCAACTCATGAATACCATGAAAAAAATCCTTTTACTTCTTAGCTTTTTTGTCACCTTATCAGCTTGTACGGATTGTGACGATGATACTCCTATGGCTGAATCAGAAATAGTAGGCAACTGGGAACTGGTCGCCATTCTTTCAGATCCAGGAGATGGCAGTGGCACTTTTCAACCAGCGAGTGGTAAAACGCTCCAGTTTACCGATCAAAGTGTGGTCCATTGCAACATCAGTTTTTGCTTCGGTCAGGATACCCAAGCTACTAGCACAGGAACTTATGATGTTCCCACAACCACAATAGATGTAGATAATTGTACAGGAACTTATTCCTTTAATGAAAGGTTTCTTGAGGTATCACACTTTTGTATCGAGCCTTGCGGGGAACGTTATATAAGGGTCAACTGATGCTAAATTAATCTTTGCGGTACTGGGCCGTTTGCTCAAATACGCGATCTAAAATATCAATATCTACTTGCTCCAGTGATAAACCTCGGCGTTTCATAACAACGTCAGCTACTTCATAAGCTTTGGCAGGTTTGTAAGTCATATTACCTTGTGGTCCACCCCAATTAAACGATGGGATAAAATTACGCGGGTAGCCAGCTCCGTAGATATTGGCACTCACTCCTATTACGGTTCCAGTATTGAACATGGTATTGATACCACATTTAGAGTGATCTCCCATCATCAATCCACAAAACTGAAGCCCGGTTTTTGCAAAACGACCTGTTTCATAATTCCAGAGTTTTACTTCTGAATAGTTGTTTTTTAGGTTGCTGGTGTTGGTGTCTGCTCCTAAATTGCACCATTCTCCTATGACAGAATTCCCTAAGAAACCATCATGCCCTTTATTTGAAAAGCCAAAAATTACAGAATTATTGACCTCTCCTCCTATTTTAGAATGCGGTCCTACAGTTGTAGGGCCATAAACCTTTGTTCCTAATTTAGTGGCACTGTGATCACACAAGGCAAAAGCACCACGTATGATCGAGCCTTCCATCACTTCAGCATCTTTACCTATATAAATAGCTCCTGTTGAAGCGTTTAAAGTTGCAAATTGAAGTGTAGCACCTTCTTCTATAAAAATGCGATCTTCATTGATACAATTCACGCTATCAGGAATAGGCTGGCTGTTTCTTCCTTTTGTTATTAAGTCAAAATCTGCTTCTAATGCTTTTCCATTCTTAGAAAAAATATCCCAAGTAAAATCAATCCCGTCTACTTCTTCTTCTAAGAAAAGTACTTGTTCCAACTCTATGGTAGGCGTGTGTAATTCTTTTACTCTATAGGCAACCAGATCGTTACCTGCCAGTAATTTTTGCTGTGGCTTTAAGCTTTTTATCGCTTTACATAGTGCTGCAGTAGCAAACACATTTCCTGCAATTACTATATTGTCGTTTGTTTCTACCAGTGGGTATTTCGTTTGTAAATAATCCTCTGTTTGAAAACTAACTGTTTCTTCTAGCTGCTTTTCCCACTTCTCTCGTAATGTCAAAATACCACAACGTATCTCACATGTAGGTCGTGTATAAGTAAACGGCAATAATTCTTCGTGCTTATTAAAGTCGGCTAGGATAAAATTCATAGGTCTGGATTCTTTTCTAGGATCAAAGGTCGTAAAACTATTTTCATTTTTCATTTTGAATTCCTATAAATGTAACAGGTGTAAATGTATCGAGAATTTTTATTGGATGTCTATTAACTTTGAGTCTGTGAGCGGTGAGCGGTGAGCTTTGAGTTGTGAGTTGTAAATCTCTAATGTAAATCCCCACAACATAAAATCTACATTCCCTACTCTATAATCCAATCTTCAGTATAAAAAGTCGGTCGTCGGTCTTCAGCAAGTTTTACAGTGCTGCGATAAACAAGCTAGTCTGTTGTCAAAAACTCTAATAGGATTTCAAATTATCGCGACCTTTACGAGTACGGAGCGTATTTATCGGATGCTGAACAAATCAGCGTCAAAAAATTTCGCCTGTTCAAATATTTGTCACGTAAATTTCCAGCATAACAAATCAGTCGGTCGTCAACAAAACTATCACGCAGCGATAAAACAATCCCTTCTGTTGTCAACGCTTTCATCTCGATTCTATATTACCCCAACACGGCAATATTACCTAGATAAATTACTAAATTAGCCAGATGCAAAAAAACCGCTCGCTCTTTATTGCCATAGGACTATTAACTCTTCAAGTCAGCTTTTATTACAGCTTGCGTTTTTTCCCATCTACCGTAGAGTCGCTTTACAGTACAGGTGTTTATCCCTTTATCTCAAAAGCTATGAGGCTAGGTTTGGGATGGGTTCCCTTCTCATTTGGAGATCTGGTATACTCTGTTGCTATCATTATGGTCATAAGGTGGTTGTGGTTGAGTAAAAGGGATTTGATCTCGTTTTCCCGCCATGCCCGTGGGCGGGCAGGAAAACGATACACACAACTATTTCTTTCCTTAAATATCATCCTTGCTCTTTTTCACTGTATGTGGGGGTTTAATTATTACAGAGAGCCCTTACACGAGGTATTAGAACTAGATAATAAATACAGTACTGAAGAACTAAAAGCAGTCGTTTACCAGCTTGTTTTCACCTCCAATAAATTACACGAACAATTACAAAAGACAGACTCCCTTCCTGTGACGTTTACGAGGTCGCAGTCAGAAATTTTTGACCTAGCTCCTATTGCTTTTAAAAACATAGACCATATTTATCCAGCACTAGATTACGGGAATTCCAGCATCAAAGAATCGTTGCTCACAATGCCCTTATCTTATATGGGTTACAGTGGTTATTTGAATCCGCTGACTGGTGAGGCACAAACAAATGCCTGGATCAATAATTACAAAACTCCAGTGCTTACCTTACATGAAATGTCGCATCAGTTGGGATTTGCAAAAGAAAATGAAGCCAATTTTATTGCGATCATTGCTGGAATGAATCACGACGATCTTCACTTTCAGTACAGCGCTAGTATTTTTGCATTGCGCTATTGCATCAATGAATTATACCTCAAAGACCCTAAGGCTTATGAGGAGATAAGACCCTTAATACGTGATGGTGTTTTTG
Organism: Nonlabens sp. Ci31; assembly: GCF_012974865.1. Lineage (NCBI taxonomy): Bacteria > Pseudomonadati > Bacteroidota > Flavobacteriia > Flavobacteriales > Flavobacteriaceae > Nonlabens > Nonlabens sp. Ci31. The sequence continues at coordinate 3,356,033 of NZ_CP043633.1, forward strand.
AGAATTATAAGGAGCTACAAGACTTCTGGAGCCAGTATAAAGGGGTTATAGAAGAAGTTTCTCAGGTGACCTACGACACCTATCTAAAAGCCAATAATCAGCCAGGTGGAATGGAGACTTACAGCTACGTAGTTGCCCTTATTGTTAACTACTACAAATAACTTTGCGCTTTTTGTGAATTCTTTAAGAGGTCAGGTTGCAGGAGTTTTGGCTATCTTTAGAATCTAAACTTTAATTCATGAAAAGAATATTTTCTCTCTTGCTATTGGTTTGCATCTCCGTGCAAGCACAAGAGTATTTCCCTAACAACGACGACATCAGTGCGGTAAGCAATATCACTAGGGTGATTACTAATGCGACTATCGTTACAAGTCCTGGTAAAATGATTTCCGATGGAACCATTATTATTAAAAATGGTAAAATAGAAGCTATAGGAAAAGGCATTTCTATACCTAAAAATGCTGTAATAGAAGACGCTGGTGGTAATTACATCTACCCTTCTTTTATAGAGTCCTATGGTGACCTATCCATGAAAACTCCGCAACGAGCTAGCCGTAATGGAACCGCACAATACGACGAAGGTCGTAAGGGATATTACTGGAATGATCACATCAGAGCAGAGCAAAGCGCGATGGATTATTTTGTGTACGATGAAAAAGAAGCAAAAAAATATGTAGATGCTGGTTTTGGAACTGTACAAACGCACCTTCACGACGGTATTGCCCGTGGTAACGGTATGTTGATAGCTCTAGATAATAACGGTACTGACGCAGACCGTATTTTAAAACAAGAAAGCGGTAATTTCTTCTCGTTGAGTAAAAGCCGTCAGTCTAATCAAAGTTATCCTACTTCCATGATGGGAGGTTTGGCTTTATTACGTCAGACTCATTTTGATGCAGACTGGTATGCAAAAGGACACTCTAAATCAAAAGATTTATCTCTAGAGGCTCTGAATGCAAAGAAAAACCTAGTTCAAATCATTGAAGCTGGAAATAAGAAAAACGTTCTTAGAGTTGATAAATTAGGAGATCGTATAGGAAAGCAATTTGTAATCGTAGGTGGAGAAGACGCTTATGAGATGATTGCTGATGTGAAAGCTACTAACGCTGCTCTTATTGTTCCTGTTAATTTCCCAGATGCTTATGATGTTTCCAATCCTAATTTAGAATGGTTTGTAAATCTAGGCGATATGAGAGAATGGAAACAGGCTCCAGGTAATTTAATGACCTTATCTAAAGCAGGTATTACTTATGCGGTAACTACTAAAGATTTAAAATCTCCAGCAGATTTAATGAGTAAATTAAAGCAAGCCATCGCATATGGTCTAACTGAAGATCAGGCATTGGCTGCTCTTACTACTATTCCTGCTGGAATGCTTCAAGTAACTGACCTAGTAGGAACGCTAGAGAAAGGAAAGCTGGCTAACTTTATAATGACCTCTGGAAAACTATTTGAAGACGATACAGAGATTTATGAAAACTGGGTCAAAGGTTCTAAGCATGTTATAAAAGACAGAAGTACAAAAGACATTGACGGTTCTTATGCCACTACAATAAACGGAACTACCTATGATATTACGATAAAAGGAAAAGGTAAAAAGTCTACAGTAAAAATAGACAGCATCACTCTAGGTTCTAAAATTACATACGACGGTGACTGGATCAATATTGTAACAACTCAAAAGGACGCTGACAATAAATCCTATACTCGCTTTTTAGCAACATCTCAAGTTGACAACATAAGCGGAACTGCCTACTTACCTAATGGTCAAGAAATGGCTTTCACCGCAATAAAAAACAAAGATGCTTCTAAAGAGGATAAGGAAGAGGAAGAAAAAGGAGATGATGATAAGGCCATAAAGCAAATGGGAACGATGACCTATCCTAACATAGGTTATGGAAGTGAATCAAAACCTACAACAGAAACCATCTTATACCGCAACGCTACCGTATGGACTAATGAAAAGGAAGGGATTCTAGAAAATACCGACGTGCTTGTTAAAGACGGCCAAATAGCTAAGATAGGTAAAAACCTAAGTGATGGAAATGCTAGAATCGTAGATGCTACTGGTAAGCATTTAACCAGTGGAATCGTTGATGAGCACAGTCACATCGCTATAGACAGCGGAGTTAACGAAGCCGGACATAATTCCACTGCAGAAGTAACCATTGAAGACGTAGTAGATCACGAAGACATTAATATCTATAGAGATCTTGCAGGTGGAGTAACCTCTTCACAATTACTTCACGGTAGTGCTAACCCAATTGGTGGACGTAGCGCTATCATTAAGTTAAAATGGGGCTACAAAGCAGATGAGATGATTTACAGCGACTCTCCTAAATTTATCAAATTTGCTTTAGGAGAAAATGTAAAACAATCTCGTTCTCCAAATGGAGTGCGTTTTCCACAGACAAGAATGGGAGTAGAACAAGTTTTTGAAGACTATTTTTCTAGAGCACGCGCTTATGCAAATGCAAAAGACTCTAAAGACTTCCGTTATGATGAAGAAATGGAAGTGTTATTAGAGATCTTAGAAAGTGAGCGTTTCGTTTCTTGTCACTCATATGTGCAAAGCGAAATCAATATGTTGATGAAAGTTGCTGAAAAGCACGGTTTCCGTATCAACACTTTCACCCATATCTTAGAAGGTTACAAAGTAGCTGATAAAATGGCTGAACACGGCGCTGGTGCATCTACCTTCAGTGACTGGTGGGCTTACAAATACGAAGTAAACGACGCTATTCCTTACAACGGTGCGATCATGCACTCTCAAGGAGTGCTTACCGCTTTTAATTCTGATGATGCTGAAATGTCTCGTCGATTAAATCAAGAAGCTGCTAAAGCAGTTAAATACGGTGGTGTGAGTGAAGAAGAAGCCTGGAAGTTTGTGACTTTGAACCCTGCAAAACTATTGCATATTGATGACCGCACCGGTAGTATCAAGAAAGGGAAAGATGCCGATTTAGTGCTTTGGAATACCAACCCATTAAGTGTGACTGCTAGACCTGAAATCACGATGATTGATGGAATTGTGTTTTTTGATTTGGAACGTGACTTAGGCTTTCGCGAAAGCATAAAAGAAGAAAGACAACAACTCGTAAATGAGATGATCATGGCCAAAAATAAAGGAATGAAAACTCAGACACCAAAAAAGAAAGACAAGACTTTATATGAATGCGAAACAATTCACTGGTAACATGAAGACAATGAAAAACATATTATATACTATTTGTGCCGTATTTGCCCTAACGGCAGCAGCACAACAGACACCTGCTCCTGCACAGAAAGGAGTATACACCATTATGAATGCTACCGCGCATATAGGCAATGGAGAAGTGATCGAGAATTCTGTGATCGTTATTGAAAACGGAATTATCACTGCCATTGCAGACGCTAGGGTAGTAAGAATGAACATCAAAGGAGAAAAGATCGACGGGTACGGCATGCACGTATATCCTGGAATTATTGCGATGAATTCTACTTTAGGATTAGTAGAGGTTGATGCAGTAAACGCTAGTGATGACGAGCGCGAGATAGGAACTTTTAACCCGCATATACGATCTTTGATCGCTTACAATGCTGAGAGTCGCGTAGTGGAATCTATGCGTCCTAACGGAGTACTTATAGCGCAAATAGTGCCTAGAGGCGGTCGTATTTCTGGAAAATCTAGCGTTGTTCAATTGGACGCGTGGAACTGGGAGGATGCCTCTATACTTACCGATGATGGTGTACACATCAACTGGCCCTCTAGTTTTAGAAGAAGTGGTACTTGGTATGAACCAGGACCTATCGAACCAAGCAAAAATTATGACGAGCAAGTAACAGAGCTTACCGACTTTTTAAAAAGTGCAAAAGCTTATAATTCAGATATTAAGCCAGAAGGGTTAAACTTGAAGTATGCTGCTCTTCAACCGGTCTTGAATGGAGATGAAAATTTCTATATCCATGTCGATGGAGAAAAAGCGATAAGAGATGTGCTGAAATTTATCAAAGCAAACGATATTAAAAAGCCAGTGATCATAGGAGGTCGTGAAGGTGATCAAGTGGCTGCTGAGCTGGTTGCGATGAATGTTCCTGTAGTTGCTGGACGTGTTCATGATCTTCCAGCTAGAGAAGATGAAGACTTTGATATGCCCTACAAATTCCCTAAACTCCTTGCAGATAAAGGTGTGATGGTAGCGCTAGAAAACTCTGGAAGTATGGAAAGACATCAAGCTCGTAATTTTCCTTTCTATGCAGGAACTGTTGCTGGTTACGGAATGGATATGGAGCAAGCCTTAATGATGATCACACTAACTCCAGCAAAAATATTAGGAATTGACAAGGAATATGGCTCTTTAGAACAAGGAAAGAGCGCTACCTTATTTATATCTAAAGGAAATGCCTTAGATATGCGAGGTAATCAATTGACACGTGCTTTTATAGACGGAAGAGATATTTCCCTTAATTCTCACCAAACAGAATTGTACGAGCGTTATATGAATAAGTTCGGAGCGAAAATTAAGAGGTAAACAATAGAATTATAATCACCCTAAATCGCTCATTCCTTATAGAATGAGCGGTTTTTTTTTATTATTATGAAACACAACATCAACAAAGAAGCACTCGTATTTGACGATTTTCTAAAAATTTATAAAGCAGAGGTTACTCACGACTCTTTTAATAGTGATCAGGAAATAACTGCTTCTCGCCTGGCCTTAGATAAAGGAAATGCCATTGCCGTCTTGCTTTACGAAAAAGACACCGATAGCTTTTTATTTATAAGGCAATTTAGATATCCCAGTGCGCGTCATGGTCATCCTTGGACACTGGAACTTCCCGCAGGAGCTATAGATGCAAAAGAATCAGCAAAAGAGGCCGCCATACGAGAAGTGGAGGAAGAAATAGGCTACCGTATAGATCGTTTGGAATTTATAGTGGAATACTTCCCTTCCCCTGGCATGCTCTCAGAACAAATCATCCTATTTTATGGTGAAGTAAATTCAGATCAAAAAACGTCAAAAGGTGGTGGTTCTGTTTCAGAAAAGGAAGATATTGAATTGGTTAAAATCTCTAGATACGAAATCAGACAAAAACTGGAGGAACGCTTTTTTACTAACTCCATTAGTATCATTAGTTTACAATGGTATTTATTAAATAAGGTTTAAAATATGGAATGGTATATTTATATTTAACTATCAGATAGATAGAGATAATTCCAGCCACCAATTACTATACATATGATTCAAAAGTCCTTTATATTTTTGACGGTACTGTTCTCTACTCTTTATTCAGTAGCTCAAACTTCAACAGATTCTAACTATATTTCAGATTTCTCAAAATCTAGTCATCATATGGAATGTGCCGGTATAACAATGGGGAATTATACAGGCAAGATCAAACGTTCCACAGTTTATTATGGTGAGAAGATCACTTTTTACTATAAGAACATGACCGGTTTTAAACTGGTAGATAACCTGGTATTTCCAGATATTGATATTTACTCGACCAATATTATAGGTGACACTATATTAACTCAAAAGATTTATTTAAAGATATTGAAGTAGGCTACCCAAAGGATGAACTGCATCTAAGAACTTCCATCACTGTTGCTCAACCCCTGTTCACAGATCATACTTACACTTTTCATATTAACATTAGTGATAAAAATAGTACTGCCTTTTTAACTGGAAAAAAGAATTTACAGTAGTAGACCAGCCTAGATTTGAAACAAATGTAAAGGGTGTTGATTACGATATTTTATATTTATAGAGTAGCGATAGAAATGTTTCTATTATAGATGAATTTATAGTGCCTGATGAAAAAATATATCTATTAATTGAAGGGACAAAAGGATTTACAATTGATGATAATGGCATGACCAGTTTAAAAGACTCCATCTCTCTTACTGATGCATATGGTAAAATACTCACCTCTAACGAAAACTTATTTCCAGAACTGGTGATTGCTACAAACTTAGGAGATCAATTATATAGATCTATAACGATGAGTAAAGGAAGTGTAAAAAATCCTATCACTTGTGGGTTTAAAATTCATGACAGGCAATCAAATAAATATCTTGAAACCTGTTTTAAATTGACAGTGACAAACTGATAAGGAATACTTCAGAATTAAGCAGATATAACCACAAAAGCCGATTCATAAGAATCGGCTTTTGTATGATGATCGTTATGTAATGAATTTAGAAACCATTAGTTTCTTTGCCTAATTCCATTAGATCGTCAAAATAATTAAACAAATCTCCTTTAGTTATAACTGCTCCGGTCTCGATGAGTTTGAATTTATCTTCATTAGGGTTTTCACTGTAGGCTTTTTTTGCGGTAAAAATCTTTACCTCATCGTCCATTAAGTTTTTTTGAAGCCATTGATATCCCTCTTTAGTAGTAATATCAATCAACTCATCTCCTACCATAATAGATATCAATTCCATTTCCTTTTCTCCTAAGGAAAATAAATTCATAGTTCTAGGCGAAATATGCTCTAGAAATGCTGCTTTTTGAAGCACACCTTCCCATACCAAATCAGAGAACACATCTATTTCTTGCTCTGCCACTTCTGGCTGATTTGTTTTAAGGTCTACCCATTCTTTAGCTGTAATGGTTTGTGTTGCGAGGAAATTGATGAACTCTGGATGCATTTCTTCCAGTTGCTCTTTGGTAAGTCTTCTATATTTCATAAAAAAGCTTATTTAAAAATTTGTATTAAAAAAGCCGTTTCAATTTAATGAAACGGCTTTACATGTGATAAGATCGAGTCTTATTTGTCTGCTACTACATTAAAAGCAAGCTTTACAGTTACTTCTCTGTGAAAACGTACATCAGCCTCATAAAGACCAAGTCTCTTAATAGCACCTCCAGCAACAGAGATAAACTTCTTCTCTATCTCGATACCGTTCTTTGCTAAGATGTTAGAAACATCTGCAGTGGTGATAGAACCAAATAATTTGTCTCCGTCTCCAGTTTTTGCAGTTATTTTCAAATCAAGAGCTGTAAGTTGATCAGCTTGATCTTGAGCAGCTTTTATGTTTTTAGCTTCTTTATGAGCTCTTTGCTTAAGCGTTTCAGCCAGTACTTTTTTAGCACTACTGGTAGCCATAACAGCTAGTCCATTAGGTATTAGAAAGTTACGACCATAACCAGGCTTAACACTCACTAAATCGTCAGTAAAACCTAAATGTTCTACGTCTTTCTTTAATATAAGTTCCATATTGTTAATCTGATTTTGTTATTTAAGTAAATCCCCTACATAAGGCATGATAGCGATGTGACGAGCACGTTTTACAGCTATAGCAACTTTACGTTGGTATTTTAGTGAAGTTCCAGTTAAACGACGTGGAAGTAACTTCCCTTGCTCATTTACAAATCCGAAAAGGAAATTAGGATCTTTATAATCTATATATTTAATACCACTACGTTGAAAACGGCAGTATTTTTTTCTCTGTTGAGTCTCGATCTTTAAAGGAGAAAGGTAACGGATGTCACCATCTTTTTTACCTTTAGCTTGTTGTTGTAATGTTGCCATAATTTAAGCTTTAGATTTTTTAGACATTTTAACTCTTCTCTTCTCTGCCCACTCGATTGCATATTTATCAAGTTTTACAGTAAGGTATCTCATGATACGCTCATCACGACCGAATTCTACTTCATAGTCGTTAATTACCTCACCAGGTACTTCAAATTGAAAGAGGTGGTAAAAACCACTTTTCTTGTTTTCGATTGCATAAGCCAATTTTTTTAGGCCCCAATCTTCTTTGGCTACCATTTTTGCACCGCGATCAGTAAGGAAATTCTCAAACTTCTTTACTGTCTCCTTTACCTGGTCATCAGATAAAACGGGATTCAAAATGAAAACAGTTTCGTATTGATTCATAATTAATATTGTTTTTTAACGGCTGCAAAAATAATCTTTTTCTCTTATTTAAACAATAAGAATCTTTTATATTTTCTTTGATCTTATGATAGGACATCATTTTATCCCGCAGGGGAACACTTAACACATGATGATTCTTCCATTCCTATCCTTACAAAAGTTCATAAGCCGGTAGTAAACAGTATAATTGTAACTAAAGTTAAAAAATAAAAATACTCAACCTATTGTTTTTCAGCAATATTCAAATGTCAATAATTAGATTTATATTTTTTATAAAACTAAAACGTCGATGAAATACAAGGTTAACTAATTACAAACTAATTATTTACAGAATGTTAGAATAATGGTAAATTCGCTAACTTGTTAATATATCCGTTTAAACGTATTTTTAATTTGTATTTCATCAGAAAAGTAAGTACTATTGTCTAGAAACGATAAATAAAGACGATGAGCAACACTATTCTAAACTGTTTTGTAGTAGATGATTCTAGTATACAACGACTCGCTATCGTAAAAATGATAGAAGGTCATCCAAACTTAAAGCTAATAGGCGAATTTAGCAACGCTGTGGAGACTAAAACAGCATTAAAAGAACAAACAGTAGATCTTATCTTTTTAGATATAGAGATGCCCATTCTTACTGGTTTTGATTTATTAGACGACATTACAGAAAAACCAGGTGTCATTTTTGTCACTGGACAAACCAAGTATGCTTTTAAAGCATTTGATTATGCAGCCATTGACTATTTACAAAAGCCTATTAAAAAAGATCGTTTTCTTTATGCAGTAGAGCGAGCACTGCTAGCACATAAGATGAAAACTGAAATGATCGAGGATCGCGGTGAATTTATCTTTGTAAAAAGCAATCTTAAAAAACGTAAAGTATACCTTAAAGAACTGAAATACATTCAAGCACTGGGTGATTATGTAAAACTAATCACAGATGAGGATAGCTTAATCGTTCTTTCTACTATGAAGTCCTTTGAAAGCACCCTTCCTGAAGAAGACTTTCTGCGTATTCATAAATCTTACATAGTAAATTTGAGAAAAGTCGAGAAGTTCAATTCTAAGGCAGTAGAGTTAGGTAATGAAGTATTGCCTTTAAGTCGCAATAGAAAATCAGAACTTGTTGAGGCACTGTCTCAATTTTAAATCCTATATACTTACATTATACGAGCTGCTCTGAAGGGCGGCTTTTTTTTGTAAATCTTTTACAAGAACCTCTATAATTATTAGTGATGAATAACTGGCTTTAATTCCGCTTTCGCGAAAGCGAGAACCAAAATAGATCCTATCTAGTAAGCATCTACATCTATGTTACATCTTACAGAACGATACTGCTTAATAGACTCAAAGCTTTTCTTTACTTTCATGATATAGCCTTTTACCTGATCTGGAGCCTGTTGCTTTGATAACTTTATAATGACATGAATATTATAAAGGTTCCTGATACGTGAAACTGGCGGAAACTCTGGCCCAAGAACTACCACACCATGAGGAATTTGATTCAAAGCATTTACAAACCAAGTGCTTGAATCAAAGGTTGTCTGATAGTCGCGATGTTTAAAAGTAATCCTTATCAATCTCTGAAACGGTGGGTACTTAAACTGATACCGCTCCTCAATCTGTTCTTTATACATGGTAGCATAATCGTAAGAACTTACCTGCTGTAAGATCATATGATCTGGATGGTAACTCTGTATCAACACCTTACCTACTTCTTTAGTACGCCCCGCTCTTCCTGAGACTTGTGTAAGCAATTGAAAACACCTTTCATGAGCTCTAAAATCTGGAAAATTAAGCATAGAGTCTGCATTCATTACCCCTACGAGACTTACATTTCTAAAATCAAGACCTTTTGTAAGCATTTGTGTACCGACCAAGCAGTCTATTTCTCCCGCATCCATTTGATGAATGAGCTTTTCATAAGAATTCTTACCTCTGGTAGTATCCAAATCCATACGAGCAACCTTGTGATTAGGAAATAACATCCTAAACTCTTGCTCTATTTGTTCTGTACCAAAACCTTTAGTATCCATTGCGCTACTAGAGCAAGACGGGCACTCTTTAGGCACAAAAGTATGGTAACCGCAGTAATGACATCTTAGCTGTCCTTTGTATTGATGATACGTGAGGCTGACATCACAATTGGGACATTGTGGTGCATTCCCACAAGTGCCACATTCCATAATAGGTGCATAGCCTCTCCTATTCTGAAAAAGGATCACTTGTTTCTTGTCCCTAAAAGCTTGCTGCATATGCTCAATAAGTGTGTCAGAAAAGTGACCGGTCATCTTTTTACGCTTGTGCTTTTCTTTAATATCTACCATATTGATTTCTGGCATCTGGACATTTCCAAAACGCTTCTTCAATTCTACCAGGTTGTATTTACCAGAACTAGCATTGTAATAACTTTCTAATGCTGGTGTCGCACTCCCAAGAAGTACAGATGCTTTTTTCATGTGACCCAATACAATCGCAGTATCTCTAGCATGATATCGAGGTGCTGGATCGTATTGCTTAAAACTAGTTTCATGCTCTTCGTCCACAATAATTAAGCCCAGGTTTTGGAACGGTAATAACATAGCACTGCGGGCGCCTATAATCACATAAGGCTCTTTTGCATTGATAACATGATTCCAAACTTCCAAGCGCTCGTTGAGGTTGTATTTAGAGTGATACACCAGTACTTGATGTTTAAAAAAGTTTTTTAATCTGGAGATCAATTGAGTCGTGAGTGCAATTTCTGGCAACAAATACAAGGCTTGATGACCCTTTTCTAGTTGCTCTCTAATAAGTTCTACATATAGTTGCGTTTTACCACTTGAGGTTACCCCATGAAGCAAGACTGTCTTACGAACTTTAAAACTACTTTTAATCTGCTGCAAGGCCTTCGTTTGATCTTCATTTAAACGGTACAACTCACTTCCCTCTTCTTCCTTATCCAGTACCCTATCTATTTCTTTTTCAATTTCTACAAGAATACCTTTAGATACGAGTGTTTTAATGACAGCAGCAGTAACATTAGCTCTTTCTATAAGCTGTTTTTTAGTCACCTCTTTAGAATTTCCTGCCTGCATCATGAATAGCGTCATAACAGCTTCTCTTTGTTTAGGAGCACGTTGCAGTTCTTCAAGTACCGATTGAAGCTTTTCTTCTTCATTTAATTCCTCTTGTAGGAGGATAAATTTTTCTGTTTTAGGCTTATAAGTATGATAGAGCTCTTCTTGTAGGATAATCAAATCCTTTTCCAGCATTTTTTGCAGAATAGGCAACACACTCTTGCGGTCCAGAATATCCATTACTTCTTGAACTTTTAAAGCATTGCGAGATTCCAAGGCTTCCATAACTAGAAATTCTCGGTCGTCTAGCAATGTGTTCTCTATAAAAGTGGCTTCATTTTTCAAAACAATGGTTTCACTCTCTAAAAGAAAAGATTTAGGTAAAGATGCTCGCATTACTTGACCTACCGCGCATAGGTAATAGGAACTTATCCATTCCCAAAACTGTAACTGGCTTTCTGTGACTACTGGTTGTTCATCAATAATAAACTCGATATCCTTAACCTCGTAAGTGGCCGTGTTTTCCTGATGTACTCGATGAACGATGCCTGTATAGATCTTTGATTTACCAAACGGCACAGCCACCCTCATGCCGGGCTTTAGAAAATCAGCTTCAACTGTATTGACCGTATAAGTAAAATAACGTTCTAGAGGAAGTGGTAAAATAACATCAATGAAATGCTGCATAAGGTGTAAAAATAAGAAGCTCTTTTGGTTTTTGGTTCTGATACTAAATAAAAAAGCACAAATTCTAAGGAAGAATTTGTGCTTTATAATGGTTTAGATCATTAAGATTACATCTTATCTATTATTTTATTCATTAATTGAGAGGTCTCTTCATAAGACTCCCCATTTTGCTTTGCCACTTCTATGGCTTCTTTAGCTTTTTTAAGGGCTTGCGTATAATTACCTGTCTTAAATAACAATGCAGCGTGCGTATCTACATTAGCATTTATTTTATATAATTCTATGGAACGCTCTACAATTTCTATTGCTTTTAATAAATCATTAATTTTATCATGGTACTCATAAGCATGCCATGCGAGTGAATTTAATTTTGAATAGTCATTCCAAATCTCATCTACTACCTTATCTGAAAATTCAGTAACAGTGCCGTGATTTTCATTGATATTAAAGCTATCATACCCTGCCTCCTCTGGGACCTCTTCTACTGCGACAATATCTTCACTGGTATAATCTACATACTTCTCGATTAATGATGTCATATCCCCCTTAGACATAGCACCTTTTACTACATCTAAACTTGCTGAATTTTTAATAAAGTAGTAAGTGGGCATAGCAGTAACACCTAAGGCATCGTCCACAGCATTTTCATCTACATCAATTTTATAGAAGTCGACTCTTCCCGCATACTCTTTAGAAAGTTCCTTTAGGATAGGATCCATTATTTTGCATGGACCACACCAAGTCGCATAAAAGTCTACGACTATTAATTTATCATTATTAACCAATAGTTTTGATTCGGCATCAATGTCGGTAATTTCTGTTTGAGCTGGCACTAACTGCGTAAAGCAAATGAATGCTGCGATTAAATATTTCATGTCTTTAAAATTTTAAAAGTTAAAAATAAGTGAAAAATCACAATTTTAAAATACCCCATAGAGGGTATTTTTTTTGTAATTTGCTTAAAAAGAACCTATTTCGATTAGCTGTCGGCAATTCATAACGACATTATAGCTAACCCATTTGCTAGCTCTCCTCTTATTTTCATGTTAACAAACTTGTTGAGAAACTGGAGCTTTATCTTTAAGATAACTCGACAAGCGATCATATCTTTAAAAAAACTATTTATTATGAATGATAGAGACGAATATCTAGTAGCCTTAAGACCTGAAATTAAGGGTGCACGAGTAGATGAAAACATGAGTGATGAAGAACGTTTTCAAAATACCACCTTACGCCCTATCTCAAAATTGCAAAATGAATTGATCATAGCTGTTTTTAGGAACTACATCAAAAAACATAAAAATGTTTTTTGCGGCCTTACGGCACATAAACGCATCGATTACATTGAAAATGCCGTCAATAGGGATCAAAAATTCAGAAATTCTTTAAAGGGAATGATGATGGGACATTTTACCATGGCAGAATATCAACATTACATTACCAATTCTAGCGCACTTAATAAACGCATGATGAATCTTGTACGAGAACGATTGATTAGTAATATACAGTTGTTTGAAAAGCCAGTCGTAGACTTATAACAAAGACTCTCCATTAAGATCTGTGGTCAAAACGTCCGACATGAAATTTAGAAAAGGTCTTGCGGTTTTAAACGATGTATTGACGATAGTTGAGAAATCTTTACTCAGTACTTGTTGATCTGTAAATGATTTCATAAAATAAAAAGATTTAAATTTGATAAGGTCCATATTTGGGTGCGTTTTATCAAAATTTCTTGGAGCTGTTTTTAATTGTTCTCCCTGCAAATCGCCCCAACATTTTATAAACGGCTCATTAGAAATAATCGATCTTAATTCTTGAGCGTCTAATTCGAGCTCTTTTCGTATGCGCAAGAGATCCTCCTTCTCTGGAGAAAAGAACCCTACACCTATAACATGTTCATTAGGTTTGATGCGCATGTAATAACCTCCTCTTTTATCTGCTCCGGCTCTGATCCAATTAGCACTGCGATGAGCTTTAAAAGGCGTTTTATCTTTTGAAAAGCGTATATCCCTATAAATTCTAAAGGTTTTAGCTCTTTCTATCACATCATGCTGATTTAAATCTAGCATAATGTCATTTGCACAGGTTTTAAAATTGGTATCTAAACTTTTAAAATAGGGCTTGCGTTCTTCAAACCATGGTTTATTATTGTTTTGAACGAGTTCTTTTAAAAATATAATTAACGCTGGATCTATCATAAAAAAATGCCTTCAATTTGTCTAAGGCAAGTTATAAATTTACTGTAGATATATCTATCTAATAATAAGCTTTCTAGTTCTAAATATACTTCCATCTCCTACTCTAACTAGATAAATACCACTATTGAAATTAGACACATCGATATTTTTTTCAAATCTACCTGTATTTTCGAATGTATTACTCAGAACTTGCTTTCCTAAAATATCGTAAACCACTATGGAAACAAGTTTTTCAGACCAATCATTACTCAATACAACTGTAAAGCGGTCATCTGTAGGATTAGGATATAAAGTAAATGTTTCTAATTCTTCTAACTGGCTTGATAAAGTCATATTGTCAGCCCCAGAAATAATCAAAGAAAAATCCTGAACCCCATTAAGCAAGTTACCTTTATGATTTACTAAAATAGTATAATTTCCAACTGGTTGATCAATTTCTATTTTCTCAAAATTATCAACATCATTAACACTTGTTGTCGCAGCGGCAGTAGGTATAGCTGGGTTTAATTTCCAAGGTCTATAAACAAGAGTACCATTTTGATCTGTAACACTAATGTCTAGGTCATTAACGATCATCGCAGTTCTGTCATCTTCTTGATTCATAGAAGGGAAATCAGCGGTAGCAGTTGCCGGATCATTCCATGATATTGAAACGGTCAATTTATTAGAGAACAAGGCATTCCCATTTGCAGTTACGGACTTGGTAAAAGACATTCCTTGTTGGAGCGATATCTCAGATATTAAGGCAGAGCTTTGATTAAATTGAATTACATCTGCTGCACCTTTAGTATTCATTAAACCCCAACCAAATTCATAATCAGGTCCATTTGCAGATCCGGCTTCACTTGCTGTATGTAGAATTAACCCCTTGAGTGTTGCAGCTTTGATGTAGTTGCCATTGATACTATTAAAGTATTGTTGTAACAATATAGCTCCACCAACAACTGCCGGAGAGGACATAGAAGTACCTGTTCTAGATAAAAATTGATCATCTCCTGAGTCATCTGTGCTGATGGTAGCAACTCCTTTTGTAGTGATGTCTGGTTTGACTCTGCCATCATCTGTTGGGCCCCAATTACTAAAAGAGGACATAGCAACACTAGAGGGTCCTGTGTAATTTAATACACCAAATGACGCACCTACAACCAAATTGTTTTTTGCATTAGAAGTAGAGGTTAATATATCATAACCATTATCTGCGGGATTAACGCCGCTGCTAATACGTGAATTGCCAGCAGCACATACTATTAAATAATAGGGATATGTATTAGAAACTCGATCCCAGGACTGTGCTCTAACATCGTATTTACCTAAAAGGACATCTGATACTTGGGCAGAAGCGATGCCATAACTATGATTAGAAACGAGTAATCCTGTTGAAGCAGCTCGAGACATTTCTCTTTCATCATCTACTTCACTTGGTGACGATTGAAATTTATAATACTCGATGATAGATTGTGGGGCAATTCCTCTTGCGCTCATATCACCAGTTCCATTTGATGCGATTGTACCAGCAACATGAGTAGAGTGACCATTTAATGTAGTAATGGTCTCTCCTGCAACAGTTCTACCTATAAGAGCCTGATGTGTTTCTCTGATTTTACCAATATCCCAAACACCAACAGTCATTCCCTGACCTTCTATATTTAAACCGAAAGAGCCTCCTGTTTGAAGCTCTCTTGCGCCTTGCATTTGGGCAGCCTGATCATTCATAGTGCTTATATAGATAGGCTCATCTAATATGTTTACCCCTATTAAATAGCTTGTAGTGCCGTTCTTAGTTTGAGTAATTTCTGGCCAGCCATGAATAGCTTGTAATCGCTCAAAACGACTCGTGTTCATCTTGTGAAGCTGTTTTAAGTAATCATCTAAGGAATTGATTTCTTCTTGATTATAGCTTTGAGCTATGAAAATCTTTTCTTCTTGTGTCTGTGCGGTAGAGTAAAGTATGGATCCAAGCAAAATCGAAAAAATAACAAACATTTTATTTTTAAACATAAAACTGTTTTTATAAGTAAAGGTGAATTGTTGATAAATATGTTATGCTACTAGATATATATAAAATACCTTTGCTCTATATAAGCAATACAAGCAATGTAATTTAATAATACTTGCTATTTAAATAAAATTCTTTTATTTATTTAATTTAAAAGACTTTAACATAACAACTAATAACTCTAAGATGAAATTTATAGTATCTAGCTCCTATCTTCAAAAACACCTTCAACTATTAGGTGGTGTGATAAATAACAATAACACTTTACCTATTTTAGATAACTTCCTTTTAGAATTAACTGGTAACGAGCTTAAAGTATCTGCCAGCGATATGGAGACTACTATTGTTAGTAAGCTTGAGGTGGAGAGTGAAGATGATGGGAGTATTGCTTTACCTGCAAAATTATTACTAGATACGCTTAAAACATTTCCAGAACAGCCGCTTACTTTTCACTCTGTGGATACCATGATGACGGTAAGTCATGATAAAGGTAAGTCTGAAATAGCCTGTGCAGCAGCAGCAGAGTTTCCGAAAGCGGTTTCTATTTCAGATCCTAGCAACACTTCTATAATGGGAGACACCCTTGCTACAGCAATCAACAAAACTATATTTGCTGCTGGTAATGACGATTTAAGACCTGTAATGAGCGGTGTATTTTTTCAGTTTGCAAGTGATTCACTTACTTTCGTAGCTACAGACGCTCATAAATTAGTGCGTTACAAAAGAGAAGATCTTTCGGCTAGTCAGACGGCAGAATTCATCATGCCTAAAAAACCTTTAAATCTTCTTAAAGCAATGTTGCAAGGCAGCGAGTCTGAAGTACTGATTGAATATAACGATAGTAACGCGCAATTCAGTTTTGATTCTACCAACATCATTTGCCGTTTAATCGATGGTAAGTACCCTAATTACGAAGCGGTGATTCCAAAGGAAAACCCTAATAAATTGACCATCTCTAGAACACAGTTTTTAAACTCTGTTAGACGTGTGAGTATTTTTTCGAATAAAACAACACACCAGATCAGACTTAAGATGGCTGGCGCTGAGCTCAATATAAGTGCTGAAGATTTAGATTACAGCAATAAAGCTGACGAACGGCTGACTTGTGATTATCAAGGTGACGATATGCAAATAGGTTTTAACAGTAGATTTCTTATTGAAATGCTCAATAACTTGACTTGTGATGATGTTTCTCTTGAAATGTCATTACCTAATCGCGCAGGGATTTTAACGCCTGTAGATGGACTTGACGAAGGCGAGAATGTTACTATGCTAGTAATGCCCGTAATGCTTAATCAATAAACATTAAAATTTACTCATAATAAAAAGGCTCGCAAATGCGAGCCTTTTTATTATATCAACTTTCCGATAATTATTATTGGACTACTTATTTGTCTAGATAACGTTCTTTAATAACGTTCTCATGATGCAAACTATGGCCAGCTATTAAAAAAGGAATCACTCTTGCTGTCATGGTCTGACCACTTGCAACTCCTCTAAATTGTAACGAATCTTCTGTAGCATTCTTAAACAAATCGATGGTTGCCTGCCGAGTCGATTGAATGGAAGATAGCAATTCCGCTTTCGCGAAAGCGGAACCCCCTAAACTTTCAACAAAAATATCTTGATCAAACCCTGGTAAAGGAGTAGCGTCTTTACGCATAAATCTTAGTGCGCGGTAAGCAAAAATACGCTCCGTATCCAAATTGTGTTGTAATACCTGACCTATAGACCATTTACCAGCTGCGTATGTATAAGAAAACGGTTTGTCAATAGCGTTCACCAGCCGAACTGTCTGCTCGATGGCATCTACTAAAACTGATTCTATACTAGCTTCCTTTTCCAGCAACGAGAGATAAGGAGTATAATATTCTGAATACTCCTCCTTATCAAGATCTTTTAAAAGAATCATTACAAGTCTTGAAATACCTTGTGCAACAACCTTTTCTTATCATTGATACTTTCCTCTAAGCTGATCATCGTTTCTGTACGACTTACACCATCAATATCATCCAGCATAAATATAATTTTCTTTGCGTGAGTAGTGTCCTTAGCACGTATTTTACAAAAAATATTGAATTTGCCAGTGGTAATATGAGCAACAGTAACAAAAGGGATTTCTTGAATTCTACTCAACACAAATTGCGTCGTACTTGTTTTTTCTAGAAACACCCCTATGTAAGCTATAAATGTATAACCGAGTTGGTGGTAGTCTACCGTTAATGAAGATCCATGAATAATCCCTGATTCTTCCATTTTCTTAACCCTAACATGAACCGTTCCAGCACTTATATTAAGTCTTTTAGCAATATCTGTAAAAGGTGTTCTAGTATTCTCAATAAGAACATCAAGAATTTTCTTATCAATATCGTCAATCTTTGCCATATCTATGAGTTTTTCTAACAATTTTCTGTAAAATAAAGACAATAGGTGATAATAAACTAACTAAATCAGCACTTTTACAATTAATTAGTAAATATTTTAATATTCAAAGACTCCGAGTGTATTTCAAAATTGCCTTCTACAATCAAATCATTTTTAAAACTATGATCATCTGACATGTCTATAACACGATGCCCATTTAAGACATCTTCTCTATTCACACCTATTAGTATAGGAATAAAATAGAGCTCACCATCCTTAATCTGCTCATGATACTGAATAGAAAGATGTTGGAGACCTGTCGAGGATTTATAATTCTTTATCCAAATATCTACATAGGCTTTGCTCATTTCTGGAATAGATTTATATGCATTCACAACAGCAACATCAAGTAAATGACTTGTGAAAACTGACTTTAAAGCTATTTGAAGCGCTTTGTACACCAACATGCTCACTTCATCTCGTGAGTAATCATCTCCTGAATGGCCTGCCTCAAATAAGACGGTAGGCACAGAAGAACTCATCATAAAATCTCCTACACAATTGATATTAAAGTCGTCATTGTACCTACCTATAATACCATTTACATGATGATTCAAGTCTGTATTTATCGAATTAATAACATGCATAGCCTTAATACGGGCAACACTAAGGGTTTTATTTTCATCACCCGCAGGAGCAAGAAAAGATAATTGAGCAGGAATTGACCCATTTTTAGAACCGTAAATACTGCGTTGCCCATGCAAGTTAAAACAATAATGGGGTTGGAATTGATCAAAAACTTTTCTCAATAAGATGCTTTCTGGTTGCGATAATAAAACCGCATCTCTATTTAAATCCACATTATTTGCATTTACTCGGGTCCATTTTTCAGCTCCATCAGGATTTAAAATAGGAATAATGTACAATTCAATATTTTCTAGTATACGGTCTAGATCACTCCTTTTCAAAAGCTCACAAATAGCTCTAGTAGTAGAAGACTCATTACCGTGCATTTGAGACCACACTAAAACCTTAACCTTACCAGATCCTATCTTCAATCCGTAAATAGACCTTTTAAGGACTGATTTTCCAATATCCAGATCTTTTAACCTAGAACCATCTAAAGCGTTTAAGAGCTTCTGGAAATAGTTTTCAAATTGTGAATAGGAGTAATATCTAGGAAGCATTTAAGAATAGTGTTTTAGAGTAGCGTCCTAACAACACATTAGAACGGTATTTTTATTAGTACAAATGTAAACTCTTTAAGGTTTACAAAAGTAAACAACAAGATTGTTACAAATGTAAACAGCTGTGGATCTGGATCGGTTTACAATTGTAATCAATTATTTAAGTGATCTAACTGCTATTTATATTTAAAGTAACCCAGGAACGTACTTTATATTAAATTATACTTACAAAAAACTGTTTTTCAGTATTTAAAATTACTTCAAGTAAATAAAAGGTTTATGTAATTATTAATGCTTCTGTGTTGTTTACTCCAATCGTGAATCAAGTGTTTACAATAATAAACACAATTGTAAACCATATTTTGTTTACTTTTGTAACCTATGGTGAATTCAGCAGATTTTTCAAAAAGAATGCAAAAAATTATGGATAGGAACGATTTAAACGCTTCTTCCTTTGCAGAACGTATTCATGTAGGGCGTAGTTCTATATCACATATTCTTTCTGGACGTAACAAACCCAGCCTTGATTTTGTCATTAATACAGTAAAGGAATTTCCTGAAGTAGATTTCGATTGGTTACTAAATGGTAAAGGAACCTATCCCAGATCAGAAACACCACAAACACTTCCTACTGAAAACACATCTCCTACTGCTATTCCTGAAAAGAAAGCAATGGAGTCCAGCCGTTCAGAACCTATGCAAACAGCATCTCAAGATCTTTTTTCAACTCCTGATCACAAAGAGACTAATCATATACCTAAAATAAATAAAGGGAAAAATATACAAAAAGTTATTTTGTTGTATGACGACGGAAGTTTTGAATATTTTATACCTTAACTCCGTGATCAAGAATTAACTTTACAAAAAAGTACACATGAAGTATTCACCTCTATTGATCTTAATTTTATTTTTTACAACTGGTTGCTATGAAAACACCAGAGACTGTGAAGACTTTCAAGAAGGCACATTTATATGGGAACAAGAAAGTGGTGGTAAATTATTAAAGACCGAATTTACTCGTACCAAAGATTTCCAAATTGAGCGTTTTGAAACTAAAGTAGATACTTCAAGAATTGAATGGGTCAATGATTGTGAATGGAGAGTGATCCCTATTGATCCTAAAACAAATGCAGAAAGCCGTGCTTACCTATTTAAAATATTGACCACTAATAAGGATTCTTATACCTTTGAATTTAAACAGTCTGGTCGCGATCAGATTTACAAAGGCACTGCTGTTAGAAAATAAAACCAACCTACCCTGTTTGAAATCTTTGCAAAGGCAGGTGCTTGGAAAGCACTACTAACCTTTACCTTCTAAAAAATAATTTAGGTATAGATAATATTATTTTATCTCTCTTACAGCAGATAAAACGGGATACGCATCGCAAGCGATCTAAAAATCTAGGGCTTGCACTAGGGATGGTACTGTTTATTATAAGACTCTTTGATATCAGCGCGTAAATCTGATTTCAGAGTAGCTGGTATGTTTTTAACTATGGATGGTTTGTTATAGAGGTTTCTGTACAGTATCTTATACTGTCTACTTGTGGTTTATTATTACTCTATAAAACAACTCAAGAAATTTATGAAAAGGTAGAAAAAATAGGACACGATGATAATGAAGTAAAATGCAAGTAATCATCAACTCTTTATAAAGTGATTCTGGAAATTAGCATGATCAACATCGTCTTCTTATTTGATAGTATTTTTACCGTTGTAGGAATGATAAACGGTTTAAGTGATGATCCAAATGCTGCATTGGTTCTGATGATCATAGCCGTAGTCATTTCAGTAGGTATTATGCTGCTATTTACACATCCAGTAGGAAAGTTTGTCAACAAGCGTCACTCCTCAAAAGTATAAGGTCTTGCCTTTCTACTTTTGATAGGGTTTATGCTTATTGCAGAAGTGGCTCCCTTGGCCCATTTAAGCTTTTTTTGGCAGCGAGACAGCTGTCTTCCTTAAATGGTTTTTTATTTTACTTTTTTCTTCTCATTGTTTAGGGCGTTTGTAAATTTTAAGTTGTGTAGTGAAAAACGAGCGCATAAAAAACTACAGGTCTTCTCCATCATGATGCATAAATCAAATAAGACTCTTTAGTATTACAAAGGGACGGGCTGCTGGGTCGTTTATAAAATTACTTCTGCTTCAACATCGCATTTTGTTCTTGCATCAACTCTTTTAAATCGTTGAGCAATTCGATATCCTTAGGAGTTACGACCTTATTATTGTTAGGATCTTGAGCATTGTTACGTAATTTATTCATAAGCTTTATGACTATAAATATGGTAAAACCTATGACCATAAAATCTATGATGACATTAATAAGCTCGCCATAACTTATCGCGATCTCTTTGGCACGATCCCCAGTTCCTCCTTCTATTGGTTCTCGTAAAATGTATTTTTTATCTTCATAATTCACGCCATTAGTGAGGTAAGAAAGCGGCGGTAAAATGACTTTTTTAACGAGTATTTGCACCACATTATTAAAGGCTGTACCTATTATGATACCTACCGCCATGTCTATCATATTTCCTTTTACGGCAAATTCCTTGAACTCTTTTAATAATTTCATACTATAGAACTTTAAAATTTTGATTGAAAATAGTCCTCTTTTTATTTTTTACAGAGAATACAAAACGGTGATGAATTAAACGGCTTCCAAGAGCGAAATTAAAATAAAAAAAGCGGCTAAATTTAAAAATTTACCGCTTCCTTAAGATTATAAAAAGTTTAAAACAAACTGGACTGTCCTGTATCGTCTATCCCTGGGTCGGGTTCATTAGGACCCACTTTAGAAGTGGATATACTTTCGTCTTCGTTTGTGTTACTCTTAGGGTTGACCACCTCTTCTTGATTCACTTCTACCTCTTGGGCTGGAATAGTTTCTTCTGGCTCATAAGGCAAAGGATCTAACAAATTAATTTGTTTGATCTTACTTTTAGTAAGCATATTGCCTTGAGCAGCGATTCCTTTGATAGAAATAAACTCTTCTAAATTGACCTCCTCATTCTCTGGTTGTTCCTTACCTCTAGGTTTTACATGAATCAATTCTGCCATAGGTCTATAGTCTGTAGAGATCACCTCTAGATAAGAACTTTCATGATCGGAAATAATAGACTCTTCACGTTCTTCATTTTCTATTAAAAACCTCTTGATGTAAAAAAGCTCACGTTCACCGTTAAAATAAATGACTGTAATCGGTTTTTTGGGAATCCATTTTTCTAAGACCACCATATCTTCATCAAATCTCGCAGTAACTTCTGGAATAATAGTCTTTACAATACCCCTTTGCGTAATTACCAACAGGCGATCTTCACCTCTAAATTCACCTAACAAATCCCCTCGTTCATCTAAATTGAGTCTTTGTACGGTATTATCAAACCAGATTTTACGTGGTTTTAAGGTAGAAACACCTTCTTCTTTAAGATCTACTTTTTTGATGTTGTATTTAGTAACTTGGTTTCCTTTTGAAGTACGTGCTTTTATTAAGATTTCTGAGAAATGTAAATCCCATTTGAGTTTTTTAATGCTTCCTTGTTGACGTAGGTTAATAGTTACTACTTCAGCCTCTCCATTAGGATTTGCACTGAAATAATGCATCTGTGAACCTTTTTCTTCCTTACCCATAGGGTATTCTCGGTCTCTGGTCATGCTAGTTACAGCAAATCTTTTGACAAAACTTGGGCCATTTTTACCATCGCGATAGATGACATTGTATATGGTACGCTTATCCTTTTTCTTAAAAACAGCCACGTGGACTATGTTTTTCCCGATAAAGGTTTTAGCATCAACCTTAGTTACCATCATGGTTCCTTCTTTTGTAAAACAAATAATGTCATCAATGTCTGAACAGTCGCAAACATATTCATCTCTTTTCAATGCAGTTCCTACAAAACCTTCTTCCCTATTTACATAGAGTTTTGTATCACGAATGATCACTTTAGAAGCAATAATGTCTTCAAAGTTTTTTAATTCCGTTTTCCGTTCCCGACCGTTCCCGTAATCCTTTTGCAATTTTGTAAAATAATCAATAGCAAACTGAATAAGGTTTTCGAGATGATGCTTTAACTCTGCAATCCGGTCTTCTAGTGCCTGAATTTTTTGTTGAGCTTTATCAATATCAAATTTTGAAATGCGCTTGATGCGTATCTCTGTCAATCTTACAATATCTTCTTCTGTAATCGTTCTTCTTAAATGCTCTATATGTGGCTTTAAGCCTTTGTCTATAGCACTTATCACACCCTCCCAGGTTTCTTCTTCTTCTATATCTCGATAGATGCGATTCTCAATAAAAATACGTTCGAGTGATGCAAAATGCCACTGCTCTTCTACTTCATGCAGTAAAATCTCTAGCTCTGCTTTGAGTATCTCTACTGTATGATCTGCACTGCGGCGCAACATTTCGGTCACTCCTACAAAAAGCGGTTTATTATCTTCAATTACACATCCCAATGGGGAAATACTTACCTCACAATTGGTAAAAGCATAAAGCGCATCCATGGTTTTATCTGGAGATAACCCTGATGGTAAGTGGATCAAAATCTCCACATTTGCGGCTGTATTATCTTCAATTTTCTTGATCTTTATCTTCCCTTTTTCATTTGCTTTAAGGATCGAATCAATCAGTGTACTGGTAGTTGTCGAAAATGGAATTTCTGTTATAATAATCGAACTCTTGTCAGGCGAGTACATCTTAGCCCGCACCCTAACTTTTCCTCCACGGAGACCGTCCTTATAATTAGACATGTCAGCTGCTCCACCTGTAGGGAAATCAGGGAATATCTTAAATCGCTTGCCTTGTAAATGCTTGATGGAAGCATCTATCAATTCATTGAAATTATGCGGCAATACTTTTGTTGATAATCCTACGGCAATACCTTCAGCTCCTTGAGCTAGCAACAAAGGAAATTTTACTGGTAGATTGATAGGTTCTTTGCGACGTCCATCATAACTGGACTGCCATTCTGTAATTTTAGGATTAAAAAGAACTTCTAATCCAAACTTTGAAATACGCGCTTCAATATAACGAGAAGCAGCTGCAGGATCACCGGTAAGTATATTTCCCCAGTTCCCCTGCATGTCTATCAATAAATCTTTCTGACCTATTTGCACCATAGCATCACCTATACTTGAATCACCGTGTGGGTGATACTGCATGGTGTGACCTACTATATTTGCTACCTTATTATAGCGCCCATCATCCAGGTCCTTCATGGATTGCATGATACGCCGCTGCACTGGTTTAAAACCATCTTCAATAGCTGGAACAGCACGTTCCAAAATAACGTAACTCGCATAATCCAAAAACCATTCCTTGTACATGCCAGTGACACGCGTAATGGTTTCTGTTGATTGCTCTTCCAAGCCATCTCCTAAATGCTCTAATTCTTCGTTTTCTTCACTCATGGGACAGTAGTCCGTTATCAGTTAATTATTATCAGTTATTAGATAACTGTTTCTCTTGTGTTGGTCACGCTTTCTTATGTTTCGCTTTCGCGAAAGCGAAATATAAGAAGTTTATGCCGCACTAGTTGAGGTACCAAAGCAGAATAAAATTATATTCTTACCCTATTATTGATCCTCAATCACATCCAATTCTACCTTCAAATTATCAATAATAAATTCTTGCCTATCGGGTGTGTTTTTACCCATATAGAACCTCAATAAATCTTCAATACTCATTCCATCATCCAACATAATAGGATCCAGACGTATATCTTCTCCTATAAAATGAACAAATTCATCTGGACTGATCTCTCCAAGTCCTTTAAATCGAGTGATTTCTGGGTTTTTTCCTAATGTAGCCATTGCATCACTTCGTTCTTGTGGTGTATAACAGTACCTGGTTTCCTTTTTATTTCGCACTCTAAATAAGGGCGTCTGCAATATATAAAGGTGTCCTTTCTTGATCAATTCTGGAAAAAACTGAAGGAAGAAAGTAATGAGAAGCAAGCGTATATGCATTCCATCTACATCGGCATCTGTTGCGATCACTATTTTATTATACCTCAAATCTTCCATACTGTCTTCAATATTTAAGGCCGCTTGAAGTAGGTTAAATTCTTCGTTTTCATAAACAATTTTCTTGCTCATGTTGTAGCAATTCAATGGCTTTCCTCGCAAAGAAAATACGGCTTGGGTATTCACGTTACGAGATTTGGTAATCGATCCACTCGCACTGTCTCCCTCAGTAATAAATAAGGTGCTGTCTAAGTTGTTATCCTTTTTAGTATCTCCCAAGTGGACGCGGCAATCGCGTAATTTTTTATTGTGCAGATTGGATTTTTTAGCACGATCGCGAGCTAGTTTTCTAATTCCAGAAAGTTCTTTACGCTCTCGTTCTGCCTGTACGATTTTCTTTTGAAGCGCTTCTGCAACTACTGGATTTTTATGCAGGTAGTTATCCAGTTGGGTCTTCATGAAATCATTAATAAAGGTTCTTACCGTAGGAAGGTTTCCTCCCATTTCTGTAGAACCTAGTTTGGTTTTGGTCTGTGATTCAAAAATAGGCTCCATCACTTTAATGGCGATAGCACTCACTATAGATTTACGAACGTCACTAGCGTCGTAATTTTTATTGTAAAACTCTCGTATCGTTTTGACAATACTTTCTCTAAAAGCTGCCTGGTGTGTCCCACCTTGTGTGGTGTTCTGACCGTTTGCAAAGGAGTGGTATTCTTCACTGTACTGCGTTCTACTATGGGTAATAGCAACTTCAATATCCTCAGCTCTTAAATGGATAATGGGATACAAGCGATCGCTTTCTATGATGGTTTCTCCTAGAAGGTCTTTTAAACCATGTTCAGAATAAAATTTTTCGCCATTAAAGATAATCGTAAGGCCTGGATTCAAATAGACGTAGTATTTCAACATACGTACTACATATTCAGGTCGGTACTTAAAGTTTTTAAAGATCTCAGCATCTGGAATAAAAGTCATTTTTGTTCCCTTGCGTCGAGTTGTTTCTTCTATAAAGTCTTTTCCTGTAAGCTCACCTCTTTCAAATTCAGCACTAGCGCTTTTATTATCTCTTGTAGATTCTACTCTAAAAAATGAAGAAAGTGCATTTACGGCTTTGGTACCTACACCGTTTAATCCTACCGATTTTTTAAAAGCTTTAGAATCGTACTTACCACCAGTATTCATCTTTGAAACTACGTCCACTACTTTACCTAATGGAATCCCACGACCGTAATCACGCACAATAACTCGTTCTCCCTGAATAGAAACCTCAATGGTCTTACCAGCTCCCATAACATACTCATCAATAGAGTTATCTATGACTTCTTTAAGAAGGATATAAATCCCATCATCAGCACTGGAACCATCTCCTAGCTTACCTATATACATTCCGGGACGCATTCTGATGTGTTCCTTCCAGTCGAGAGAGCGTATATTATCCTCGGTATATTGTGTAGTTCCGTCCATTAAAATAAAATCTGTATGAGCCGAAATATAAGGATTGTAACCGCTCCTGTCTAGCTACAAAAGCTAATTTAATTAACATATTTCAAGCATAAGATGTGGATAAATACATACGGCTGCTTATTTAAGGGTTGATCACATCCTAAATCATAAAAGATAATGACGCTCTTACACTTCCTTTGGATCAAAATTATCATTGTCGTCATTTTATGATTTTTTAAATCTGAAGGAATTCTACAAAATAAGTGTCGGATTTTTATTGCTCAAATTCAGTTTCTAAATACCATTTTAATAGCTCCTTTACCATAGGTTATGACATAAAGTACCTATTTTAAAACTAGCTTACTTGTTACTTAAATTAAAATACTCCCTTCTCTAATTACCGACTAATTTATATAGTGAATTCAAAAATACCGATGAAATACACTCTCTTTTTTATAAATATGATACCTGTTAACCTCTTAAAATAAGTGATACAAAAACGAGTAAACACTTTACGCAATCGTTGTAGCTATAAAATTAACAAATTGATAACAAATTGATTAGCCTACAAGAATAGTATGATTATAATTTAAGACTTAGATCGATCAAACTGTCAACAACTCATCAAATACCTTGAATAGTGCATCGCTTAAAGAAATGATTTATTGCATAATTGATAAAAGCTCCTATTTTAGGCTTTTAATTATTCCTCTAAACACCAATCATGAAAAAAAACTTTACACAATTAGTACTGATCATTGCAGTACTTTTCTCCTCCTTTACATTTGCACAACAAAGAAAGTGTTCCACCCATGAAGACTTGCAGCTGGCGATGTCTCAAAATCCTGCACTAGCAAGAAGTGTAGAAAATGTAGAGCGATACACGCAGCAAAAAGCAAATGAATTACTAATTCAAAAATCAGTTAATGGAAGTGTCATTACTATTCCGGTAGTCGTACACGTATTATACAGTAACTCGACACAAAATATAAGCGTTGCACAAATTCAATCTCAAATAGATGTTCTTAACGAAGATTTCAGAAGAACAAACAGCGATGCAGATAACGTTTGGTCTCAAGCGGCCGACATGCAAATTGAATTCTGTCTTGCTCAAGTGGATCCCAATGGAAATGCTACTAACGGTATAACAAGAAAGGCATCCTCGGTAACTTCCTGGAATACTACTCAAAACAGAATGAAAAGTTCTTCAACAGGTGGAACGAGCCCATGGGATACTACCCAATACCTTAATATGTGGACCGTTTCTGCTTTAAACAGTAACGGACAAGCTGGTATTTTAGGTTATGCACAATTCCCAGGAGGAAGTCGTGCTACAGACGGTGTAGTGATGGGTTATAACTACTTCGGTCGCACTGGTGCCATATCTGCTCCTTTTGATGGAGGTAGAACTACCACTCACGAAGTAGGTCACCTTTTTGGTCTTCGCCATATTTGGGGCGATGGACCTTGTGGTGCTGATGATTTTGTGACAGACACTCCAGAATCTGACGCCTCAAATGGTGGATGTGCTATAGGTACTGTTTCTTGTGGTACTACAGATATGGTTCAAAATTATATGGATTATTCTAATGACTCTTGTATGAACCTATTTACTTTAGGTCAAAAGGCACGTATGCGAGCTAACTTATTAAGTGGTGGTTTTCACGCTGCTTTGGCACAATCAACTAAATGCACTCCTCCATCTGGAGGTGGCGGTTCTACTGGTTGCAGCAGTACTATAAACAGTTTTCCTTATTCTAATGGTTTTGAAAACACATTAGGTGGCTGGACACAAGATACTGGCGATACCCTAGACTGGACCATACAATCAGGTGGAACTCCGTCAGGCAGTACAGGCCCAACTGGAGCAGACCAAGGTTCTTTCTATATATATGTAGAAGCTTCTGACCCTAACTTTAACAAAACAGCTGTCTTGAATTCTCCCTGTTTAAACTTTGCAAGTGGAGCGTCTCCTACTGCTTCTTTTAGATATCAAATGACAGGTAATGCTGTTGGTACATTAAGATTACAAGCGAGAGCTGACGGTTCAACTTCATGGTCTACCGTATTTACCAAAACTGGTGATCAAGGTGCTGCATGGATAACTGGAACGGCTACATTAAGTGCTAATACAGCACAAGTAAGATTAGTAGTAGACACCACAAATTCTTGGCAAGGTGACATCGCTGTAGATGGATTTGGAATCACAGTTGCTACTTCTGGTGGTTCTGGTTGTTTAAATGGAGTTTCTTCTTTCCCTTATGCTGAAGGATTTGAAAATACATTAGGTCAGTGGTCACAAAACAACAGCGATACGCTGGACTGGACATTACGTTCTGGTGGGACTCCTTCTGGTAGTACAGGTCCAGCTGCAGCTGCTCAAGGTTCCTTCTATGTTTATGTAGAAGCTTCTAATCCTAACTTTAGCAAAACGGCTTCTTTAGATTCTCCATGTTTTGACCTAAGCAGTCAGAATAATGCCAACTTATCTTTCCAATACCAGATGACAGGTAACGCAGTAGGGACTCTTAAAGTTGAAGCGAGTACTGGTGGTTCTTATGCTACTATCTTTACGAAGTCTGGAGATCAAGGTTCAGCATGGTTAACTGCTAATGTGAATCTTGCGGCATATGCAGGTACTGATCTTCAATTAAGATTGACCGTAAATACTACTTCTTCATGGCAAGGTGACATCGCTGTAGATGATTTAAAAATTACGAGTGGTGCCATCTCTACTGATAAGTGTGCTGGCGTTCCTGCATACAATAGCGCAAACTCTTATTCTGTAGGTGATCGTGTTGTATATCAAAACACACTTTTTGAAAGATTAGCTGCGAGTTGGGCTAATTTAGGAACTTGTGGTACTGCAAGAGAAGCTACTGCTAGCGTTGTGAACATACCTGCGAGTATTTCCATCTACCCTAACCCAGTAAGCGGTGCCAATTTATTTACGACTGCAACTGGTGAGAAAGTAACTTACACGATCTACAACATCAGTGGACAACGTGTTGCTATGGGAACCCTAAATGGAAATGCAATTGACGTTGCAGCACTTAAAGCAAATGTTTATCTCATTCAAATCAACGATGGCGAGCAAACAGTAACTAAGAAGTTTATCAAGAAGTAGTTCTTAAAACTCTATCATTAGAAAGCCTGTCCTAACTAAATGGACAGGCTTTTTTTATGTTTTTTTTTATCAAAGAAAAGGTTGGACCGTTCCGCTTTCGCGAAAGCAAAACAACCCTTAAATTATGCGATCACCACCGTCTTAATATTTACAAATTCTCTAATCCCATAATGAGATAATTCCCTCCCATAACCAGAAATTCCAGTACCGCCAAAAGGCAACGCAGGATGACTTGCTACTTTGTGATTGATATAAACCGCTCCATCTTTTATTTGAGCAGCCAGTTCTTCCATCTTTTTTAAATCGGTTGAAAAAAGACTGGCTCCAAGACCAAATTTTGAATTATTGACTAATCTTATAGCTTCCTCGTCTGCTTTAAAGGTAGTGACAGCCATCAAAGGACCAAAAGTTTCCTTTTTAAAAACAGGCATATCAGCAGTGACATTAGTTAAAATGGTAGGAGCAAAATAAGTTTTATCCCTAGAACCTCCGTAATGCAGCTCTGCTCCTTTTTCTATAGAGGCATTCATAAGATCTTCTAGTTCTTCAGCCAGATCCTCTCTTGCCATGACACCTATATAGGTATTTTCTTCTTGCGGATCTCCAGAAACAAGCGTCTTTACTTTTTGGGTGAATTTATCTAGAAACTCCTCCGCAATTTCTTCTTGCAACAGCAATCGCTTTCCTGCTATACAACTTTGTCCTGTGTTCTGAAATCTAGCAGCCACACATTCTTCTACGGCGCTATCAATGTTTGCGTCCTTAAACACTACCAAAGCGTTATTTCCACCTAACTCTAATACAGTTTTCTTAATTTGTTTTCCAGCGGTAGAAGCAACCGCTGCACCAGCCGGCTTAGAGCCAGTTAAGGTTACCGCCTTAATAATATCATTTTCAATAATAGCTTCTACAGCATCGCTTCCAATCACAAAATTCTGAAAACAACCTTCTGGAAAACCAGCCTCTAGGAAAATGTCTTGGATTAATTCTGCACATCCCATGACACTGCTCGCATGTTTCAAAACTCCTACATTACCCGCCATAAGCGCTGGTGCTATAAAACGGAAAACTTGCCAAAACGGATAATTCCAAGGCATGACGGCAAGCACCACCCCTATAGGCTCATAACTTACATAAGATTTAAAATGCTCTGTTTCTATATGTTCTTTTGCGAGATAACCTGGAGCATTTGCAGCATAATGATCGCATAACCAAGCGCATTTTTCTAGTTCGCCTCTGGATTGTGAAACAGGCTTACCCATCTCAGCTGTCATTAATTTTGCGTAGGATTCCTTATTTTTTCTAAGCAATGCCCCTACTTTACGCAGGTGGTTTGCACGATGCTCAAAACTAGTTGTTCTCCAATCTTCAAAAGTTTTTTGAGCCGTTTCTAATTTAGCTTTAATTTCCTTTTTATTCAGTTCCTGGTATTGCTGAAGCTCTTTGCCGTTATAAGGATTTATGGTGGTGATCATCTTTTTATTTTAAAAGTACAATGATAAACCCCATGATAAAGAAAACTTTAGAAGGCTTTAACGGTTAATGATAATTGATTTGTAATTTTTATAGTGTCTTTCTTTGGTTCACATTTTTGACGAAGCCTGTGCTGAATTTAGTTCATTGCTTCAACTACTATAGCGCTAACCTGCAAGGTTTAACGAGGGAGAAGCAGTGGTAACTCACAGATTTAATCCCAAACGGCTGGTAACATAGAATTTTCTTGAAGTATTCCAGAAACCTATCAAAGTCTTTTTGTGGCTCTTTCGTCCGTGACGAAATCATTGCCGCCTGCTTTATATGTCGACGAGCTTCGTACATCTCTTTTTCTTAGGGAATTACTGTATCGAGAACTCCATTAAAATCAGCATACGTTTTAAGCAAATTTCAAATGATCTTAATAGTTGTATGCGTGCTGCTTTCGCCCTGAGCGATCAAAAGAGCATCTTCCATTCTAAAATAAAAGACAACAGAAATACGTATCACTCTACTAAAAAGGATAACCTATAGCAAAATTGAAAACCGGATTTTCTAGGTCGAAGTCCCAGCGTTCTCCTTCGGGCATAGATGGATCATGCCACGGCGCTGCGAGATCAAAACGAATGACAAATCCCTGAACGTCCACACGCAGTCCTACTCCTGCACCTATTCCAAACTCATTGATAAAATTACTTCCAAACTCACCACCTGGCAATCCATTTTTAGCGGTGGTCCATACGTTACCGGCATCTGCAAAAACAGCTCCTTTAAAATAGCTGTAAATGGGAAAACGATATTCTATGTTTGCTTCCAGGCGTAGGTTTCCTGACTGATCAAAGAAAGAACGGTCATCTGAATTATCTGGACTGTAAGTTCCAGGACCTAATGACCTAGTTCTAAACGCCCGAACGCTATAAGCTCCACCAGCAAAATACTGTTTACTAAAAGGCAACACATCACTGTTTCCATAAGGCAGTCCATAACCTGCAAAGAATCGAGTCGCCAGTCTGGATTCTTTACTTAGTAAATAATGAAACCTAAGATCTACATCTGCTTTTGCGTATTGTGCATATTCTAGACCTAGAAATTCATTTTTTCCTTGTTCATTCTCTTTACTCCATAAGCTGATACTATTTCCTGCTATATCTAAGGTGCTATTCACATAGAACAAGGCTCTCTTTTGCTGATTTACCATCTCATTGTACGTAAAAGAATAAGTCAATCCAGATATAAATTGTTGCTCAAAACTACTTTGAAGAAAGGGGTTATCAGAAAGAATAGCATCAAATTCTTCTGAGGTATTCAGTAAATTCACGTAGTTGATAGAAGCTGGATTGAGCTCGTGCGTCACATATTTATTGGCTTGCCATACATAACCAAAGCTTCCAGAAAAAGTAAGCAGACTGTACAACTGGCTCCTGTTCAAAATATCAGCACTGAGGCTGACTTTAGTTTTAGGAATCGCATATTCAAAATAATTTTTATCTACGGTAAAAGGTGCTAACATACGCGGGAAAATTAAATCGCCACCTAGACCAAATTCGGTACTGGTAAGTCCTGCGTTATTACTTCCTGCTATTTGAACTTCATATGCTGCTGTTGCTTTTAAGTTGAACACCTCTCCACCTTTAAAAAGGTTCCGATTAGAATAAGTAAGCCCTAAACTAGGTCCTGCAAAATCATTGGACTTGGTTACCGCTTGCAATTCTGCTCTTATGGCTCGTTTATTTAGTGGTGATAAATAGATGTTTGCTTCTAAGTAATTTAGGCTATCATTTGCCTCTCCGTTCATTTCTGTATATTCAATATTCACAAATTTGTAAGCTCCTATGGAACCCAAACGGCGACTGGTAGATTTTGATTTTTTAGGACTGTATAAATCACTGGGTTCTATCAATATAAATGGATCCAGTCTATCTGGTCTAAAGAAGTTTGATTTTTGAATGTAATCCTTACCTGCATAACCTACGGTGTCCATAGCAATAGAATCACTTCTAGTGATATTATAAGGATATACATTCACAGTTTTAATTTGATAAGGCTTTACCGATTTAGAAAGAACATCTTTTTTAAGCTTAAGAAACAAGTCAAACTTTTTATTGTCGTACCGATTGGTGTCTGCTTGAAAAATTAAAAATCCAGAATTAAAATTATAATATCCTTTGTTCTTTAAATTCGTGTCAATGCGCTCTCTTTCTTGTTTTAAAGCACTCAAATCAAAACGAGAATTTAGCGCTATAGGTGATTCTTTAACTTGGTTTTCTAATACATGGTAAAAAGGAATGGAATCAGGCTCTACTTGATAGGTTTTCATGCGATATGGATCAGGTAAGCTTATTTTATAAGAAACACTTCCTTCTTTAAGGTCTGCTACTTTTAAAGTCTCTGAACTGATATTACTAAAGAAAAACCCTCTGTTTTCCAGTCGGTTGCGCAGTAGATCAAGTGTAGTCTCCTCTTGCACATCAGAGAGATAAACCGGCTTTTCACCTACTTTTTTATTTATAAAGCGACCTATAAATCCCGCACTGTCTTTATTTACTTTATAGTAATAATGCAAGCCTGGTCGCATTCCTAAAAAAGTACTGTTGGGCTTTGGAGTTAGTACCTCTTCTAATTGAAGCTTTAAATCAGCTACATCCCTAACATCTGCCAAGGAATCTAGCTTTATTTCTAAATCGTATCCTGTAAACAATAGTTCATCTTCTGGAATGTATTTCTTTACAGCACAGGAAGATACTATTAACATTAAGCAAATAGCTGTAAAACCAAGTATGTACTTATTGGAACTCAAGATTTGTTTATTATTTTTATGTTTATTTTTCAGCTGCTTCTTTTATTAATTTCTCTTTTTCATCTTCTTCTCGTCTTGCCTTTTTTTCTTCAGCAACTACAGTTTTTTTAAATAGGTTTTTAAACTCGTTGAATTCTTTACTAAATACCAATGCAATACCACTGACGATCAACTGTCCATCCACCACATTATCATACTGATTCCTGCGAAAACCTTTTAATCGCCATTGCCCAGCTTCAGTAAGAAGGTACTCTATACTTACATTACCTATTGCTGGAGCTTGCTCTCCATTTTGCGGACTGCCTTGAATAGCTACTTCACTACCTACACTCACAATTAAGCGATCATCCATTAATTTCTTGCTCGCGGTAACATCGAGTTGTGTTCTTTGTTGACCATCGCCGCTTTGATAGTCCGTATAACTATCCAGACCAAAATTTAAATCAATCCCAGAATTACCCAACAATTTACCACCAAATTGATTGAGTTGATCACTCAAAGCTTGGTTTAAATTATCACTAACTATGGTTGCTGTTCCTCCATTAGTTCCATCAGAACCACTGGTTGGAAAAAATTTATTCAATACCAATAGAGAAAATACTTGTTTGTTCAATTCTTGATCTTGGGTATTGAGTTGTTGCAATCTGCCGTTTACCTGACCGCCTATAGCTCCTTGCTCCTCCTCTGGAAGGTTTATTTGAAAGCTGATTTCTGGTTGTAACAACTCGCCATCTACATTTAAGTACACTAAAAACGGCAACACTTGACGGAATCTATTTTTGTCAGTAATATCTGCTCCACTAGTTTGACTTGCCATTAATGCGCTTGCACTAGTTTCCACTTTATAGATAGCACTCACATCCAAATTAGCATCAAAAGGATCTCCTGACCAGGTCACACTTCCTCCTTTGGCAAGCTCAAATCGTCTGGATACAATATCGTACAAATTGAGTTGGTAATACCCATCTGCTATTTCATATCGCCCAGCAAGAGTCATTCTTCCATTAGGAGTCATTCGAAATTTAAGATCCCCTGTTCCAGAAACTTGTAATTGATCTCTTGTAGTTGGATCAATGATAATAGTGACTTTAGCATCATCTTTAATCTTAAAATTTACTGTTATGTCAAAGCCTGTAAGTGTTGCCGTTTCCTCTTCTGTTTGGGTTAAAATGGCCTCTGGATTTTGTTTGTTTACAAATTGTACAATTCCATCGCGCTGCACCACATCTAGTTCTGTCGCAGGAACTACATAGGTAATATCAGTAACCTCTTTTACGGTCAAGTCTATATCCACCACAGGTACATCTAGATTTCCAGTTATAGCGGCCTTGGCGTCAAATGTTGCTTGACCATAATACAATTCGTTATCTTTATTGGTACTATTTATGGCGGTAAAATCCTTTGCAGTAAGCTTTAGATCAAAGGTTGGAACTAATAAATTATCGGTTCCTATTTTTCCATCTACCGTAAATATATCTCCCTGCGCATCGGCTATATGAAGTTTATTCATAGTGATTCCAGAGTTATCAACTTTTATCTCTTCATCTTTAAAAGTGAAACTTGTATTTAACATAGAAACACTTGCAGCCGCTTTATCAAATCTTAAAACCCCTTTGTATTTAGGGTTTGCAGTAGTTCCAGCTATTTTAAACGCTCCGTTTATAGAACCTGTTCCTTCCTTGAGAAAATCTGAAGAAAAACCTGTAATCGTACTCATATTGATTCTATTGACATCTAAGTCAAAATCCAGGTCTGCTGCCTTTTCATCGGTTTTATAATAGCCCGCTAAAACCACATCCACAGCATCGCCTTTGACACTGATCGCAGTGTTATATATTGATCCATCCTCTGTTTTCGCATTGATTTTCAACCTTCCCAAAGGAATTTCTAAAGCGTGCAAATCGACTATTTCAAGATCTGCTAAGAATCCTGTAGTTCCATAGATATCCTCTAAAATAAGTTCACCATTAACCTCTCCAGAAGCAAGTTTTTCATCAGGATTTAAGAAACTCAATAAAGCTTGTAATCTAAAGTTTCTTAAAAGCAAGGCGATATGATCTTTATCGGTTGTAGGCCTATCGCTTCTTAACTCGATACTTTGTGCTCCATTAGTCAGTTTAAAATCTTTGAATGCAATCCTATTTTCTCTTATAGCAATCTCATTGCTTTCTGGAATGATCCATGGTTTCTTGTTCAGGATCAGGTCATTTAGTGAAAGATTAAAAATAAGGTCTTCTATTCCGTTGCTGTCTCGCTTTCGCGAAAGCGTGCTCGCAAAATGGAGGAGTCGTTCCTCTTCATCATAAGAGGTGAAATCAAGATTCAGCTTGTTTTCTGAGACGATTCCTGTCAAAGCTGTTCGTTTAATCGTTATAGGTCCCGCTTCTATTTTATTGAAGCCCAGTTGAAAGGTTAGGTTTTGTGTATCAGATTCTGAGGAAATAAACAAACTATCAACCTCACTATCGGCATATTTGAGATAAGGCACCGCTATATCACTATCAAGTCTGCGGTCTTTTTCATTAAAATCCATCCTAAAAATTACGGGATCCAGTGCTTGCAATTCAGGAAGTATCACGTCTCTCAATATGGGTGCTGGAGTAATTTTACCCGTAATCTGCAAGACTACTGGGGATAGGGAGTCTGTTTTAATGCTGTTAGTTAGGTACTTATTTATATGACGTTTTAAAGCTTTACCTATATTTTGCGGATCTGAATTAGATCTCAGTTGTAAATCGAGCATTTTGTTTTTCAGATCTAAGGAAGTCGAATCTGGCTTTACAAAAACATCGACGTTTAGGGTGCCTAATAAATAGGATTGCTCATCAAAAACGGCAATTCCATCAGCTACCTTAGTGTTGATTTTATAACCCGCTGCATCTCCTTCATAATTCACATCTATTTTTCCAGCAGCTTTTAGGTTTTTGGAACTCATACTAAAAGCTTTTAAATCTGC
Organism: Nonlabens sp. Ci31; assembly: GCF_012974865.1. Lineage (NCBI taxonomy): Bacteria > Pseudomonadati > Bacteroidota > Flavobacteriia > Flavobacteriales > Flavobacteriaceae > Nonlabens > Nonlabens sp. Ci31. Next base: position 3,393,159 of record NZ_CP043633.1, read on the forward strand.
ACCAGTGATATCTATAGTTGCTTGTGACTTAACACTCTCTTTTTCTAATTGAACAGCTGCATAAAGCGCTATATTGATGTTATCATCTTTAAATTTGGAAGAAAAACTTCCATCCCCATTCTTTATACTTCCTTGGAGAGGAATATTTTTTAATGGATAGTCGTTATAAGCAAACTCTAGGATCTTCCCGTTTATAGAAGCATCTAGGGAACTGAGGTCACTACCACTTCCCTGAGTTTTTAACTGCAAGCTTAAACGACCGATACCTTGCATACGGAGCATTTTAGAAAGCTGTAATTCATTTACTTGTAGTTGAGCATCATATTTTAATTGATCAGAATTGCTAAAACTACCGTCCAGCATCAGGGAACCATAACTGGTTTGCAAGCTTGATTTAGTCATTACGCGATTAAGAGTTCCAGAAACGCTTGAAATTAATTGTGCTGTTTCTGGTAATGTGATCCCTAAATCTTCTTCTTTAATAAATGCGAGAATGCTGTTTCTATTTGTTGTAGCAATAAGTTCAGGCAAGTTGAAGTACAGTTGTTCTACATTAGTGATGTGCTGTAATGTCCCATTTGCTGTAATGGATGTACTCGCTCCCCATGTCACTTCAAACTTTTCTAGCCTAAGGTTTTCACTGCTTCCTCTAGCAGTAATCTTACCTTTTAAAGGTTTTTGAGCTAGTTTAGAAAAGTATTCATTAGTGGCTAGATCTGGTTGAAAAGTATACATCTCCTTTAAATCAAAGCTATAGAAAGGCAAGGCAATATCTAGTTGTAATGCTTCCGGATTATTGATCAATGCATTGATACTTGTATAGCCTAGTGAAATGTTTCCCTTAAGCGAGCTTTTATTTACACTGGTTACCAGATTACTAATATTAAGGTCTGTGTCAGACGCTTTTAATTTTCCTTTTAATTGGTGCAGTCGCAAACCAGCGTTTACATATACCGATGCACTATCTATTACTACTGCCGCATTTTTATCAGCTAATTTGAAGTCGTGCAATTCTACATGAATACCTGTCAGCAAAACAGCATCTGATTGAAACTGTGAGGCATGAGGCTGTGCGCCATTAAGAGCGTATAAAAATCTATTGTTTTTTAGCGTCAGCTTTTCTAAACCTATTTTCATATCTGGCCATTCATATATGATAAGCTCATCAGAAGCTGAAGATGCTACATCATCCATCATTACCTCCATATTGCTGTCATTTAGGTTAAGGTAGGATACAAGAATATCGCTATTTTGAATATCTGCTTTGGGTATAGAGGTTTCTAATACTCCAAAATCTGTACGGATCACGATTCCGTCGGGCTCGGAATTGTAGTTGATTTTCACACTGTCCAGTCGTATTTTATGTGCTATAAGTAATGGCAGTGGCCATTCTTTAGTAAGGCTGGTGTCTTTATGCGGGTTGGAAGCTGCAGTCGCTTTAGCGAAAGCGGTAACCATATCCTTTTCATAGTTGATAACAGCATTTCTCAGAGTTAGAGTCTCTAGATCAATAAGCATTTTATCGAGATCCAATTCATTCATTTCAACTAACAACTCGTCAAATTTTGCTATGGCGTCCATTTTACCCACCTCATCCTGATACATAATATCAAAATTAGTCAGTTGAATAGTGCCTATTTTAAAATTCATAGGCTCACTTGCGGTGGTGTCCGGAGCGGTTGAAAAGGCATCGACAAGGAATTGATAGTTGAATCCATCTATAGTGTCTGTTCTTTTAACTCGTGCAGTAAGTCCATCCCATGAGACATCGTCAATTTCAAAGCCAGTTCCTTTAATAAGTGGTAATAACGGAATATTAGCCTCTAAACTGCGAGAGTAAAGCAAGGTGTCATTTTTTAAATCCCCCAGATACAATCCATCTACTTTTATATGACCATCAAATGTGATGAATGCACTTTCCAGCTGTACTTCTGTTCCCGTTTTATCTTTTACATAGGAGACTGCCTGATTGATGATGATGCTTTGTCCCCAAGGACTTCGTATGAACAGGAGGAGCAATATCGAGAGAATTAAAAGGCTAAGTAGCACGCGTGCTATCCTGCGCAACCATTTATACTTCTTAGTTTTCTTTTTTATTTTAACTTCTTCTTGTGTCAAGTTCTAGTGCAGTAATTTCTATATTAAGCTAACTTACAATTTGATAAATATTCAATAAATTAACAGAATTACAGTAGGTAAATTTCTGTTAATATTATTTAATTAGAGTTATTTTATAATTTTGGCAAAAGAGCTGAAATGACTTGAACTTGTCTAAAAATGGATTCGTTAGGAATGCTATAAAAAAGTTCCTTCCTCATAGTTGAATAGCAGCCTTAGTAACTAGACCCTTTTTTCCATCCAAGCAGACACGTTGGTCTCTATACGTGAAATAATATCTGAGGTATTTGCTTTTTCAAAAGTTTTACCTGTAATATTTTCGTAAAGCTCTATGTAGCGATCGCTCACTGATGTGATGTATTCATCAGTCATTTCAGGTACTTTTTGACCTTTAAGCCCTTGAAAATCATTGGCAATTAACCACTGGCGTACAAATTCCTTGCTCAATTGTTTTTGAGATTCTCCTTTATCTTGGCGCTCTTGATAACCGTCTGCGTAGAAATACCTAGAAGAATCTGGTGTATGAATTTCATCTATAAGGACTATTTTTCCTTCTTTTGTTTTACCAAATTCATACTTCGTATCCACGAGAATCAATCCGCGTTTTGCGGCCAGTTCTGTACCTCGTTGAAACAAGGCTTTGGTATATTGTTCTAAAACTTCATAATCGGCTTTAGAAACTATGCTTTTTGAAATAATATCTTCTCTAGAAATATCTTCATCGTGATCGCCCATTTCTGCTTTGGTAGCTGGGGTAATGATGGGAGTTGGAAATGGATCATTTTCCTTCATTCCTTCTGGCATAGAGACACCACAGAGGGTTCTTTTACCAGCTTTGTATTCTCGTGCAGCGTGACCAGACATATAACCACGTATCACCATTTCTACTTTAAACGGCTCACAAAGGTGACCTATAGCCACATTAGGATCTGGCGTAGCAATTAACCAATTAGGAACAATATCTTGAGTTGCCGCCATCATTTGAGTGGCAATCTGATTTAGAATTTGTCCTTTATATGGGATCCCTTTAGGCATCACCACGTCAAAAGCGCTTAAACGATCACTGGCAATCATCACCAATAACTCATTGTTGATGTTATAAACTTCTCTTACTTTCCCTTTGTAAATACTCTTTTGACCTGGAAAATTAAAATTAGTATCAGTAATAGTTGCTGGAAGTTGTGTGGACATTTTAACGAATTTATTCTTAGAACAAATTTCTACAATTTCATTGAATATGTGGGATGTATTACTCTTTTTTTCTTCAAGTTATCTACCAGATATAAGCAATGGTGTTTGTGGATGTTTCACTTTCTTTTTTCTTTTCGAAAAAAGAAAGTGATGCCGCACTCGTTGCGGTATGGAAGCGAGATATCAATAACTATAAAGAACATATAAGCCGGTACTTAACCACCGCAGCAAATAGCACCTGGTCCTACTTGTTTTAAATTATTACAAACTATATACCACTCTAAAAGTCACAAAACGTGGCTGTATAAAAGTCTCTGAAGTAAATGCCGATATATTATTCACTCTGTTGGTTACCTGAGATGCGATATTCAGAAGATTTGTCGCATTAATTTCATATTCAAATTTGGCATCTCGATCTTTTCTATAAGAAAGTCTGGCATCCCAATTTTGAAAGGATTGTGACTGTCCATTACCTATATTTTGATTGGTATAAGAATAGTTGGTTCTAAAAGTTACAGACTTCCAAATATAAGCATCTACATCTATAGAAGGAGATGTGGTGATAAACTGCGTTTTACGACCACCTTGATTGTTATCATTAATGCTGTATCGGTAACTTAGAGTCACATTAGGAGCTACTTTAAAATTCGTACGTATGCTAGGCGTATAAGATTGTGTATAGCCTTCATTTACGGAACGCTGATCCTGTATAAATTGATTGAACTTGCTGTAATTAAGACCCGCATTAAAACTTGCTCTTACTTTTCCAAAAGTACGTTGTATACGTCCAGAAATATTAGCGTTTTCATCTGCAAAAGCAGAATTTAAAAATGTGTTGGTTCTGATAACACTTTCAAAATCTGTCGAACTTCTTATCTGATCTATATTATTAGAATAAGAAGCTCTAGCAAATACGTTGGTATAATTAAAGAGGTTAAAGCTGCTATAGATCAAGTTCACATTATGAGATAACGCATTTTGTAAGTCTGGCGTACCAGATTGTATGCTGTTAAAACTATTCAAAACAAGACCTTGCGCGAGTCTGGTAACATCTGTAAATTGATTACGCATGTCATATCTCAAAGTAAGGGACTCACTTTTCTTGAATTGAATACGTGTTTCCAAATCTGGTAGCAACCTTAAAAAGTTATCTTTAAAAGTTTCACCAAATTGAGTATTCTTATTGCCATATGCGTGTAAAGAAAATCCTGGAGTTATCGTAAACTTCCCCGTTTTCCATCGGTAATGAGCACCTAAATAAAAATCTGTAAAGTTATACTGTGTATCGTTTACAGCAAGTCCATTATTAATGGTAGGTGTAGGATTAAAAGTTGTTCCATCGTTTAAAAACTGAAATAGGTTGGAGTTAAATTCTTGACTACTCAGAATCGTTCCTAACGTAAAATTCAAGTTGCTTCTAGGATTTAAAATATGAAAATAATCTACTTTAGCATCCAGCTGGTTGGATTTGATACGTCTATTTTGACCTATGTTGTAAGTATCTAAATTAGGGTTCAATCCTAAATTATCTGCGGTAGCATCATACTCATCTGCTCCAGTTGGATCATTTTCTAATATGGCGTTGTAAAACGGATTTTCGTTTTTAAGAAGGTGTTGTGCTTCTAGTGAAAAAATATTGTCTTCATCTAATGTATAATAATACTTAAGACTTTGATTGATATTATAAGGAGTGACTTCTTCTGCCTGATTTGTATTACCAATAATAGAAGAGAAGAGATTCTGTCGCTGCCTATCGTTTGAAATACGACCTAAAACATCATATTCCAATTGATTACTAAAATTAGGTTGATAGGAAGCGCTTAATTTTACCAGCCCTTGATTAGAACGTTCGTTATTGTTTTGCTCTGTAAGCTCATCAGGAATACCTAAATCTTCATTGGTATACTGAACAAAACTAGTTTCTTTAGAAGCAATCTGGCTGCTGTTAAAGATGACAAATCCACTTAAATCTAAAGTTGGGTTTGCAGCATAACTAAAATTTGCTGAAGCCAATTGATTTTCAATTTCAACGGCATTATTTTGATTAGTTAAAAAATTAAGACTGTTATCTCCTAAATTAATATCAGTTCCACTGCTCCTACTAGGAGATCTAAAACCACCACCAAAATTCCGAATATCTCTTCTGGTTAATGCTAGTTCTCCAGTATTGTTCAAATCACCTATAAAATTGATGCTGTATTTAGGAGTATAGTAAAATAATTTAGGCTGTAATAAATAGAGTTCTTTATCAGGAGCACTTCCGGCACCCACCGTAACATCACCAAACCAGAAGTTTTCTTTTCCTTCTTTGAGCTTGATGTTGAGCGCTACGTTATCTTGATTATTGGTCACTCCACGTAACTGGCCTACCTCAGAATAATTACGCAGTACTTGAATTTTGTCCACTGCTTTAGCAGGGATGTTTTTTGAAGCTAATTTGGTGTCGCCGTCAAAGAAATCCTTCCCATTTACCATGAGTTTATTGACTACTTTCCCTTCTACTTCTATTTGTCCATCCTCATTGATTTCCACACCTGGAAGGTTGGCTAGAATATCTTCTAATTTTCTTTCTGATCCATTTTGAAAAGAATCTGCATTGTAAGTAACCGTATCTCCTTTTATGGTTACTGGCATTTCATAAATGAGCTCAATAGCGTCTAAAGAGTTTTCTGCATATAAGGTATAATCTTTTGTAATATCAACTTCTTTAACAACAAGAGACTCTTCAAGAGTTTTCATCGCAACATAACTGATTTGTATCTTATAAGTGACGTTCTTTTTTAAAGATAAAGAGTACTTACCTAAGTCATTAGTAACTCCGTAGGACTCTAGTGCCTTTGTTTCTTGATTAAAGGCTACAATACTAGCGAGTTCTAGCGGTTGTTTTAAACTGTCTCTAACAACTCCTTGCAATTTAACTTGAGCAAAGGAAAAATTTGCTGCTATTAAAAGCAGTAAAAAACATATTTTCTTCATTATAGGTAATCCTTGAAATGGAAATAAAAAAGCTGTAATTGTTCTTCTTAACCTCTTCTTCTTCCTCGGTTATTTCTCATCTCCATCATTTTACCTACAATAGTCTCCTTATAAGACACTTTAGTAATTTCTTTTCCATTATCAGGAGCTTCTATTTCAATTTTCTCTTTTGGATTCATCACGATTTTTGTACATAACATGGTCGTATCTCCTGCACTTACTTCTAATATAAGTCCTGGTAACCCCCAGTATTCTGCAGGGCCGTGACCTACTGGTATTTGAAGAGTATACCATGCTTCCACTTTAGTAGATGGTATTTCTTCTATTTCAATTGTTTCTGTAGTTACTGAATCACCTTCGGTAGCTGCGGGCTTTTCTTCACTTTCTTCATTGTTGTTTGTTATTTCACTCCAAGAAAATGAATACCATGTCAACTCTGTATTAGGAATGATCGCCGTAGCTTTAAAACACATGTACTTTCCTATTTGTTTGGTTTCAGAGCCCAATTTCCAATCTATAGCAGCAAGCTTGTCTTTTACTAGAAATTGCTTGCCATAAAACTCTTGGCTTTGTACCAGTTCATTTTTCTTTACGTTCTTGTATTGTTCTCCTGCTGCAAAATTATTACCCCATGAGTCAGTCGCTCCAGACATAGCGTCTAACTTTTCCTTTTCATCAAAAACAGATTCTTCTTTATTGAAGTTTAAGACATAAGTCTTTTCAAGTCTATTTTTTAAACGTGATTGCATTTGTTTCTTTTGTTCTTCACTCATCCTAGCACCCCAAGTTCCCAAATCCATTCTGGTTTTAGAAATATATACCGCTTGACCTTGAAATTCTTGAACTTCAAGTTGAGATGGAAAAAGAAATAGAGAAGCGACTACGCTAACTAAAAAAATAATAGATTTCATTATAGTGGTTATTAGATCATTGTTTGTCAAAAATATACAAACACTAAACACGATTGGACTATTTCTCAAAACATTAACAGACCTATTACAATAATAAAAAACAAAAGATCTACGATTTACCAATCCTAATCTTGGAAATAATCTTTCCACTTGGAGCGCTGATACTTGTTACATAATTGTTTTAAAGAAGAAAACAGGAACTCTTTCGCTTTCTTAGCATGCCAGCCTTTAGGCAAGGCGAGAAAACTGACACATCAAAATAATAAAAGTAAAATTCAAAATTACTTAAAAGCGATTAGCGATGGCATTCTATAAAGAATCACATTAATTTAATTCCTGTTCTCAATATCCTTATACGCCTCAATAACTTTTTTCACCAATCTATGGCGCACCACATCGCTATCATCCAGGTACATCATTCCTACCCCGTTGACATTTTTAAGAATTAAAAGAGCTTCTTTGAGTCCAGAAGTTACTCGGCGTGGTAAATCAATCTGCCCGGGGTCGCCAGTGATGAAAAATTTAGCATCTTTACCCATACGGGTCAAGAACATCTTCATTTGTGCATGAGTCGTATTTTGAGATTCATCGAGAATCACATAAGCATGATCTAGCGTTCTACCGCGCATAAAAGCGAGTGGTGCAATTTGAATGGTTCCTTTTTCAATATAGGTTGTAAGGCGTTCGGCGGGAATCATATCCCGTAATGCATCATAAATAGGCTGCATATAAGGGTCTAATTTCTCTTTGAGATCTCCTGGAAGAAAACCTAAATTCTCTCCGGCTTCCACTGCTGGACGTGTAATAATGATACGCTTGACGCGTTTTTCTTTGAGGGCTTTTACCGCAAGTGCTACACCTATATACGTTTTACCTGTTCCTGCAGGACCTACCGCAAAAACCATATCGTTTTTCTTAGTAAGTTCTACCAGTTTGCGTTGGTTGGGAGTTTTAGGACGGATTAATATTCCAGAATTGCCATGAACTAAAATATCATCATGACCCTTACCCATGTCCTCATGACTTTTGTCACTAGTTAATAAACGCTCCATGACATCCTCGTCCATCTTATTGTATCTACCGAAGTGTGTCAACATCATCTGTATGCGTTTATCAAATTCTGCTAATTGCTCTTCATCTCCATAAATTTTCATCGTGCTTCCACGAGCGACTATTTTTAACTTTGGAAAATGTGCTTTTAAGAAAGCGAGATTTTTATTTTTTACTCCAAAAAATTCTATTGGATTTGACTCTGACAGGTCGATGATAAGTTCGTTCAAAAGCGGTAAATTAAGTAAGTAATTAAATGTTTAATTTTATAGTTTTGTCTAACAGTGAAAAACTGTTTGAAATTAGTGAAAAATGATTAATCCATAGAGCTCCTAAAGGATAATTTAACGACTATTTAATTAACAATTTTAAAATCCTTTATGCCCATTATAACCCTTACAACCGATTTTGGCTGGAAAGATCCTTACGTAGGAGCGGTGAAAGGTGCTATATACAAAGAATTAGAAAACGTAAACATCGTTGATATCTCACACGAAGTAACGCCTTTCAACATTGCTGAGGCCGCTTACATTATTAAAAACGCCTACCACTCCTTTCCAGACGGCACCATACATATTATAGGAGTAGATGCAGAACATACTCCTGAGAATATACATATCGCTGTTTTATTAAAAGAGCATTTTTTTATTTGTGCCGATAATGGCGTACTGGCTTTGATCATGAATAAGTTACGTCCAGAAAAACTGGTAGAGATCAACATCCATGATAGAATCTCTTCTAATTTTACCACATTAGATGCTTTTGTAAGTACAGCTTGTCACATAGCTCGCGGTGGAACCCTAGAGGTGATCGGTAAACCTATCACTCGTATTAGAGCCATATCTGGAGTTACTCCTAAAATATCTGAAACTAAAAATATTATTTACGGTCAGGTTATTTACATTGATAATTATGGTAATTCTGTCGCCAATATCAATGAGGAGATTTTTGAACAAATAGGCAAAGGCCGTAAATTTGAGATCTCTGCTCGTAATGAACGATTTAATAAGATTTTCAAACGTTACAGCGATATCATTAACTTTGATGATGATGAGAAAAAACGCGATGTAGATGGAAAAGGTCTGGTTATCTTTAACAGTGCCGGTTACATAGAAATCGCAACTTATAAGTCAAATCCGCTAACGGTAGGAAGCGCGAGTACTTTATTTGGATTGCAAATTAATGCACCAGTAATTATTACATTTAAGGAATCATGATTGTACGAATTGTAAATATGCATTTTAAAGAAACTGCTGTAGGTAAGTTTCAAAATATGTTTGATGCTTATAAGGAACAAATCAGGAATCAGCCTGGATGTAGCTTTTTAGAATTGTATCAAGATAAAGATGACGAGCAACGTTTTTACACCTACAGTTATTGGGAAAATGAAGACGCATTAAATAAATACAGAAATAGTGCGTTGTTTGAAGAAGTATGGCCGCAAACTAAAGCACTTTTTGATCAAAAACCACAAGCCAATTCGGTCGTAAAAATTCACAGCCTTTTATGAAATCGATTTTCCTCAAAGAACTCAACGGATTTTTTGCTAGCCTAACCGGATACTTAGTCATAGGTATTTTCCTTATGATCAGTAGTTTGTTTGTCTTTGTATTTAAAGGCGAGTACAATATTCTAGATTACGGCTTTGCAGACCTAGCGCCTTTCTTTCTGATTATTCCTTGGTTATTTATGTTCTTAATTCCAGCGATTACCATGCGCAGCTTTACCATAGAACGCAACTTAGGAACCTTAGAAATGTTAGTGACTAGACCTATTTCCACTAGAAAATTAGTGGCTGGTAAATATTTGGCTTCCCTAGTTTTAATTGTCATTGCCTTAGTGCCTACATTGGTTTATGTATGGAGCTTAGGACAATTAGGAGAGACGGCAAACAACCTCGATTACGGCAGCACATTTGGTAGTTATCTAGGTGCTATATTACTGGCGATGAGTTATACGGCTATAGGTATTTTTAGTTCCACAGTAACTTCTAATCAGGTGGTCGCTTTTTTACTGGCCGCTGTGCTGTGTTTTATTCTTTATTTTGGCTTTGAAGGACTTTCTAGTTATTTGTCAGACAGTGATTTTCTGGCCTCATTAGGACTTAAATATCACTATGAAAGTATGGCCAGAGGTGTGATCGATACTCGTGATGTGATCTACTTTTTAAGTGTTGCTGTTTTGTTTTTCGCTTTAAGCGAAATTTCACTAAAATCAATCTCCTCAAAACGATAACTATGAAAAAAACCTATACCAGCTTTATCGTGGTCGTCATCGTGTTAATTCTGTTGAACCTGTTATCTAGATCTGTTTACCAGCGTTTTGATCTTACCAAAGACAGCCGTTATACCCTAAGTGAAGAAACAGAAAAAGTGCTGGAACAAGCTTACAAACCTATTATTATAGATGTTTTTCTGGATGGTGAGTTGCCCGGAGAATTCCGTAAACTGAAGTTGGAAACAGGTCAGTTTCTAGAAGAACTAGCAGCGATACATCCTAATTTGAAATATGATTTTATCAATCCCATTGAAGGTGCTTCACAACAAGAAACCGAACAGATTACAGCACAACTAGCCAAAAGCGGCGTAAGAGGAGCTATAGCTACTATTCAAGAAGGAGGGAAAAGTACTAAGGTTACTGTTTTTCCATACGCACTAATTCTTTACGACGGTAAAACTATTGCTGTACCGCTTCTAAAAACTGTAGCTCGCGCAACTGCGGAAGAACGAGTGAATTCCAGTATCCAACAATTAGAATATCAATTTGCTGATGGGTTGCGTAAAGCTTCTCAAAAAAAGACTAAAACGGTAGCTTTCCTAAGAGATAGCGGCACCTTGTCTGATTTAAAAATCGGCGATTTTATTAAAAGTATTCAAGAATATTATAGAGCAGCACCCTTTGGGATCGAATTTGTGATAACTAGTGATTCTATACAACCTCAACAGGTTTTGAAATCTTTGAATAAATTTGACCTTGTGGTGGATCCAAAACCTACAGAAGCTTACAGCGAGACCAAGAAATACATACTGGATCAATACCTTATGCAAGGTGGGAAGTTGCTTCTAGCGATTGACCCTGTAATTATGGAAAACGACAGTCTTTCCAATCAAGAAGCAAAAGCATATCCTGTACCAAGAAAGCTGAATCTAGACGACATGCTCTTTAGGTATGGCTTGCGATTGAACAATGGCCTCGTAAAAGATTTACAACATGCACCTATTGCACTAGCAACGGGTCAAGGCCGCAATACACAATACGAAGCTTATGCCTGGCCCTACTACCCTATTTCTAAGACTTCGTTAGATACAAGTGCAACAGCTCAATTCATTACTAAAAATCTAGAAGATGTCAAGTTTGAATATACAGGAACCATAGACACTTTAAAAAACGGAATTAAAAAAACGATATTACTAAGCACTTCTTCTAAAACCCAAGTGATGACCTTACCCGCTTTAATTTCCTTAGCAGAAATAGGTCAAGAAATCAATCCAGAAACTTATAACCGATCCCATTTACCTCTAGCCGTGCTCGCCGAAGGTTCTTTTACCAGCGCCTATAAAAACCGAGTGAAACCGGTCAACTTGAAAGGAAGCCTAGATCAAGGAAAAAATGCCGCGATAGTACTAATAGCAGATGGTGATGTTCTTAAAAATCAAGTAGACCGAGGAGAAGCTCAAGAACTAGGCTACGACATGAGAACTGGACAATTATACGGCAACAAGGAATTCTTAATGAATACGGTCAACTACCTGCTCGACGACACCAGACTCATCAAGCTGCGCAACAAAGACATCAAAATTCCTTTCCTAGACACTAAAAAAATAATTGACCAGAAATTCAAATGGCAGTTGATCAATGTGGTCCTTCCGTTGCTTTTGGTCGCTGGTTTTGGTTTTGTATTTATGTGGTTAAGAAAAAGGAAGTATGCCGTTTAACATCTCTTAGGCAGCCATACCGTTGCACTATCAAAATAGAAATGGAACGGTTTTGCCTTAATAGAATTACTTCTACTTCAAAAGAGTATAACAGCTCCTCTCCTGTTTTGAAAGCTGTGCAAAGTGAGTGCAACGAGCTTTGGTCAAAAAGGTTGAAAAATGCTGGATATTTTCAAAAAAACTAAAATTAACTCTGCAGCTAGACAAAACTAAAAAATACGTCCCAAATTTACCTGTAATCTAGTAACAATCGAGATGAGTTTACTTCACCAGAATTACTATTTCCTAAAGGGTAGAATTAATTCTACACTTTGGGAAATGCAAGAAATAAAAAAGCTCCTTTCTCCATGAAGAGAAAAGGTTGAAAATGCTGGATATTTTCAAAAAAACTAAAATCAACTCTGCAGCAGCCAGACAAACCTAAAAAATACGTCCCAAATTTACCTGTAATCTAGTAAGAATCGAGATGAGTTTACTTCACCAGAACTACTATTTCCTAAAGGGTAGAATTAATTCTACCCTTTGGGAAATGCAAGAAATAAAAAAGCTCCTTTCTCCATGAAGAGAAAAGGTTGAAAAATGCTGGATATTTTCAAAAAAACTAAAATCAACTCTGCAGCAGCTAGACAAAACTAAAAAATACGTCCCAAATTTACCTGTAATCTAGTAACAATCGAGATGAGTTTACTTCACCAGAACTACTATTTCCTAAAGGGTAGAATTAATTCTACCCTTTGGAAAATGCAAGAAATAAAAAAGCTCCTTTCTCCATGAAGAGAAAAGGTTGAAAAATGCTGGATATTTTCAAAAAAACTAAAATCAACTCTGCAGCAGCTAGACAAAACTAAAAAATACGTCCTAAATTTACCTGTAATCTAGTAAGAATCGAGATGAGTTTACTTGATCAGAACTACTATTTCCTAAAGGGTAGAATTAATTCTACCCTTTGGGAAATGCAAGAAATAAAAAAGCTCCTTTCTCCATGAAGAGAAAGAAGCTTTAATTTTATCAATAGATCTTATAACCTAAACATTAAACAAAAAGTGCATCACATCACCATCCTGTACAATGTATTCTTTACCTTCTACTTTGAGCTTTCCAGCTTCTTTCACTTTCGCTTCAGAGCCAAATTCTACGTAAGTATCGTATTTGATCACCTCTGCACGTATAAATCCTTTTTCAAAGTCGGTATGTATTACTCCAGCAGCTTGTGGTGCTGTAGAACCTACATTAATAGTCCATGCTCTTACTTCTTTTACACCAGCCGTAAAATAGGTTTGCTGATGGAGTAACTGGTAGGCACTACGTATCAATTTTGCACTACCGGGCTCTTCTAGTCCCATGTCTGCGAGAAATTCTTTACGTTCTTCAAAGTCTTCTAATTCGGTAATGTCAGCTTCTGTTCCTACAGCAAGCACAAGAACCTCCGCATTTTCATCTTTTACAGCATCTCTAACAAGATCTACATACTTATTTCCAGAAACAGCAGACTCGTCATCTACGTTACATAGGTACATCACTGGTTTATCAGTGATAAATTGTAAAGGCTTTACAAACTCTGCTCTTACCTCATCGCTCAATTCTACCGCACGTACAGAAATACCAGCTTCTAAGGCAGCTTTAATTTTTACTAAAGCTTCTTCTTCTTTAATAGCTTCTTTATTACCAGTTCTGGCAGCTCTTTTTACTTTTTCCAGTTTTTTATCTACGGTTTCTAGATCTTTTAATTGCAATTCTATATCGATGGTTTCTTTATCACGTATAGGGTCTACATGACCATCTACATGGATAATGTTGTCATTATCAAAACAACGCAACACATGAATAATTGCATCTGTCTCCCGTATGTTCCCAAGAAACTGATTTCCCAATCCTTCTCCTTTACTCGCTCCTTTTACAAGACCTGCTATATCTACGATCTCTACCGTTGCTGGCATCACACGTTCTGGATTAACCAGTTCTTCTAATTTCTTAAGACGTGCATCTGGCACGTTTACTACTCCTACATTGGGTTCTATGGTACAAAACGGAAAGTTGGCACTTTGGGCTTTGGCATTTGATAAACAGTTAAAAAGAGTTGATTTACCTACATTAGGTAGTCCTACGATTCCAGCTTTCATGTGTAAAATTGTTTGTTATTATTCCGCTTTCTTTTTGTCAAAAAAAATACAAATTTATACTGAACTTGACTTTCTGCGAAAGCTTGCAAATATAAGGTTTCCATAAACATATAATAATTTTTATGACCCCATAGCGCATAAAAAAATCTGCCTCTAAGGGATACAGATTTTATAAAGTGCAAGGAAACTAATTATCCCTTATTACCTGCCATATTTGAGGTGTCAATTCCTTTTGATTCTAGCATCTCTTTCATTGCGGCTTCATCGATGTCCACATTATCCTTCGTATCAATTCCCATAGTTTCTAAAATCCCTTTCATACCTGCGGGATCTATATCTATCTTCTCCAATTCTTTCATCATCTTCATCATTCCAGAAAGGTTCATGTCTTTACCTAAAATACGAGCGACGCCCATTCCCATATCATCTGAAGTACCGAAAACGATAATTTCATCTATAGAATCTTTATCACCTTGATAAAGGAATTTAGCCTTCATTCCATCTTGATTATGGGTCATTAAAGTTTTATACTTTTCACCCTTTAAAATGTTGTTGAGTTGGGCGCTTTCTTTTTCAAAAGTAACAACGTTCTTATCTGTTTTAGGGTATACTAATATATTTACTTTACTGACAGAGTTATAAGCTTTTTGTGCATCTTCAGAAAGCTTGCTGTCGTCTATTCCTAGAATCGTTTTAGGTATAGAGGTACTTATAAACCCTTCTTTTTCGCCACTATCTACGATGTAGCTTTGAAGCGTTGGGTCGGAGTCACAGGAGGTAAGTGCTGCCGTAGCAGCAAGTGTTAAAAGGACTATTTTTAAAATGATCTTATTCATAATGAGTAGTTTTTGAGATTAACAATACATGGACTTATTAAGTAACCATCTATTCTTTAGTAGCGTCTTCAATTTGTTTTTGTCCAGGTACATTCATCATCTTAGTAAGTTTAGAAATTTGACCTAGATCGATATTTCCAGTTATTTTCATTACTATAGCTTCTGGATTAGCAGTATTCATAGTTTCATCGATGATCATTACCAGTGCTTGAATTTTCTTTGGCGTGTTGCCTTTCTTTACGTAGAATGCAAAATCTTGATCATCCTCTTTTACACTCATCAATTTTACAAGACCATTACTCTTTACATAGGCATTTGCAATGCTGATCATTTTCTTAGCACTATCTGAATTAGAGGTGGTGTAAAAACGTGCGTCTTTAAGACTGTTCAACAATTCTTTACCTGCTTTTAAATTTTCATCTTGGATATCCATATCCATCTCTGCGAGTAGTTCAAAGGCATCTTTGGTTACTACAGTTTCTTTAATATTTTTTAGGGAACCCATCTTTTCAAATGCGTCCTGAGCAAATAATGGGGTTGCCATTACTGCGAGTACTAAGGTGAGGATTAACTTTTTCATGTTGACTTTTATTAAATTGTGATTGAGATTATTATTTAAGATTAAAAACGGCTGCTGTTTTATTATCTAAAGTTTGTAGTGGCTGCATATTGCTCCGGCCTTTATTTAACTTGACACTTACGAGCTCCAGCATATTCATTGCTGCTGCTCTAGCTTCTTCAGGAGTTTCATAAGTTCCTAAGTCTGGCTGTGTTTTGTGTTGCTCTTGATAGTAGCCTGCCCCTACTGCGAGAAGTAGAGAGAAACCTGCTGCTATGGCGAGTCCTTTCCAAGTTCTTTTCTGGAACTGGTTATCTAGGGATTGTTTTTGTTTCACTTTCGCGAAAGCGTCAAAATCACCTTCTTCCATCACCTGTTCTAACTCAAAGGTGCTAAACAAGCTGCGGTATACCTCATGTTCTGGAGATACCTTCCCAGAACTGAAATAGCCTCTAAGTTCTTGTTCTTCCACCAGAGTGGTCTCACCGTTCCAATATTTTTCTAATAAATCGTTCATGCGATTTCTGTTTTATACTGTTCTTCTATTTTTTCCTTGAGCATTTTTCTTGCTCTGCTCAGCCCTACTCTAACCGCTGTAGCCTTCATATTCATGATTTTTTCTATAGCCTCAAAATCATATCTCTGTATATCTCTTAGCTGAATAATCATTTTATATTGTTCTGGCAGTTCATTAATCATGTTTTGTACCAGCTTTATCTTACCAAGTCTTTCTAACTCATCTTCTACATTTCTCTCTTCACTATCATAGTTGCTGTGAACTATTTTTAAATGACTTGCTTGTTTACTTTTCAATCGGTCTAAGGAATAATTTTTAACCATTTGCATGGCGTAGGCTTCCTTATTTCTAACCTCTTCGAGTTGGAAACGCTTTTCCCAAAGTCTTGCCATGACTTCTTGCACCGCATCTGCCGCCTCCTCATGAGAGGTGAGCAATCGCTTTGAAAGAAAGTACATTTTTTTCTGTACCTCTTTAAAGGTCTTTACAAATGTTTGTTGGTTCATTTCCTTGGTTATACGTTTATGACGAGTCTGCTTTTTAATTGTTACAAGAATATGATTTTTTTTAGCATTCGTCTTTTTTCATTAAACCTCAAGAGCGAAAACCAAAAATGTATGGAGGTAGAATAAAGTTTAACTGAAATGAAGTTTGTTCCTTACTATACCATTACGTTGTAAAGCAAAAACGCTTGTAGTGGCTCTTGAATCTTATCCTATCACAATTTCAAGAGTGTTTTTTAAAGCCTTTTCCTTATTTTTACTTTTAAAAGAGTATTAAATGTAGAGAAAAACAACCGTTTTACTGTTTTAATATGTTCCATAAGCGTTAATGCTCAATTTCAAAAAGGAACAATACTTTAAAGAAAGGTTTTATACAAGTGAGAAGTCATGATGGTATAAAATTTAAGGAGAAAGAGGGCGACAAGCCAGTTATTTATAATCATCAACATGTTATAGGTTTTGATATAGACGAAGCGAAATATCGATATGTAAAACGCAACAAATTGATAACGAACCTAGGATATTAAAAGAAATGATACATGGGGAGATCATTCTTTATACAGAAGTATTTCTAGGTGGAGAAAGTTATATGAGCTATGGACCTGTTAGTACTCCTGTTATAGTACATATTAAATCTTCAACCAGCTATTATATGTTTAAGGATGAAAAGCTCGTCAAAATAGGTAAGAAGATAAAAAAAAAGACACCTTAAGATGTTTAAAGATTGTCCAGATCTAGTATCAAAAATTAAAAACAAAGAAATACACATAACAAATATGATTACTGCAATTGACTTTTATAACGAAAACTGTGGAACCTTTGCTGATACAGAGAAGTAATGAAGAACCGCTATTATATCTACTACTTTTCCCTATTTTTACTTGAAAATAAGCATGAAAATGAATACGTTTTTTAAATATGCCTTAGTTGGCCTAATCGCAGTTACTACCCTTTCTAGCTGTTTTAAGGATAATGATGATGTTTTTGCTGGTAAAAGTGAAATCAACAACTTTATCTACAGAGGTATGAATGCTTTTTACCTCTATAAAGCTGATGTAGATGTGCTGGCAAACGATCGTTTTGCCAACCTTGAAGAGCTCGAAGCTTATCATTCACAATTTGATTCTCCTGAAACCTTTTTTGAATCGCTCGTATTTGACCGATCAAGAACAGATCGTTTCAGCGTTATTTTTGAGGATTATGTAGCTTTAGAAAATATTCTTGCTGGAAACACACTGAATAACGGGATGAAATTTGGTCTCGTCGGAGAAACTGGAAGTGCTACTGATGTTTTTGGTTATGTGCGCTATGTGCAACCCAATACCAGTGCCGAAAGAGAAAACGTGGAACGAGGTATGATCTTTAACTCGATCAACGGCATACGTATATCTAGAGATAATTTTAACACGCTTCTTGCTCAAAACACCTATACCATAGGTCTTGCTGACCTCAATGCTGGAGTTAGCACTTCTAACGGATTAGAAATCACCCTTACTAAACAAGTCGTACAGGAAAATCCTATTCTAGTTACTGAAGTAATTGATCAAGGAACTCAAAAAATAGGTTATTTAATGTACACGGGGTTCTTGTCGCAGTTTGATGAGCAGTTAAATGGCATTTTTGCAGACTTTAGAGCCCAAGGAGTGACCCATTTAGTATTGGACTTGAGATACAATGGAGGAGGCTCTGTAAATACAGCTATCATTTTAGGGAGTTTAATTTCTGGAAATCCTATTACAGATGTATACTCCACAGAAAAATGGAATCCAGAAATACAGACACAATTACAAGCAAGTACTCCAGAACGATTAGTGAATTTATTTAAAAACCAAACCAATTCTGGTACGACACTAAGCACGCTCGATCTCAATAAAGTGCATATCATCACCACCGGCAGTAGCGCCAGCGCCAGTGAATTAGTGATCAATTCGCTAGATCCATATATCAATGTGGTACAAGTAGGTGATGCTACCGCAGGGAAATTCCAAGCGAGTATTACCTTGTACGACAGTCCAGATTTTAGAAGATCTGGAGCAAATCCTGCACACCGTTATGCGATGCAGCCACTAGTGCTTAAAAGTTTAAACTCCGTTGGAAACACCGACTATTTTGACGGGTTAGTTCCTGATATTACTCAAAATGAAGATTTTGAAAACTTAGGTTTCCTAGGAGATGTGAATGAACCTTTATTGGCGCGTTGCTTGGAAGATATTCTGTTGAATGGTCGTTCTTCTCGTTCTTCTTTACCTACTGTTTCTTATGATGAGATTATCGGTAGTAATGAACTGGAGCCCTTTGGTAATGAGATGTGGAAGGAGATCTCTAATTAATAATTCATAAACCTCAATTAAATCACACTTCCTGTTCTTGATATTCCTAAAGCCATTGCATTTTATGAATTGTTAGGACTCCATTTGATTGTTCATACACATGATGCTTATGCAAGACTAGAATTGCCAGAGAGTAGTGCTACTCTAAGCCTTTCCTTAGTAGAAGAACTGCCCAAAGGAACTGGAATCAAAGTCTTTTTTGAATGTGATGATCTGGATAAAAAGGTTGCTGATTTAAAAACAAAAGGAGTCCTATTTGAAAAGGATCTTATAGATCAAACTTGGTTGTGGCGAGAAGCGCATTTGTATGATCTCGATAGAAATCACTTGGTTCTTTATCGCGCTGGTAAGAATAGGAAGAATCTGCCGTGTAGGAAAAAATAACAGGTCACAATGGTTGTTATCTTTGTTTGCTTTCACGCAATGCCTGCCCTAGCCTTCTCTTCGCAACACCTCCAAAGGCGAACTGCGCAGAACGGTTTGAATATTGCTCAAACCAATCGTTAAAACCAAAATCGTAATACCCGGTAAAAAGATTAAAAATGGAATCAAAGAAGGTACAAATGGCTCTTTAAAAACAAATAGCGCTAAGCAGAGACTGCTCAATAAAGCTAACAAAATACCAACTAAACTTCCCAGCAGTCCTAAAAACACATATTCCAAAGCGGTAATTTTCAAAATCTGGGTGTTTTTTGCGCCTAAAGTTCGCAGTAAGACACTTTCCTTAATGCGTTGGTATTTACTCGTCCGTACAGAACCTATCAAAACAATAATGCCTGTAAGGATACTAAAGAAAGCCATAAAATTGATGATCCAAGAAATCTTACCTAGAATATCTTCCAAGATCGAATACACCTGTCGTAAATCTATCACAGACACATTAGGAAATTGAGCCACTAAATCTCTCTGTAATTTTGCTGAAGCTTCTTCATTTGCAACCGCAGTAGTAATAACATTAAACTGAGGAGCTTTTTCTAAAACACCCTCGGGAAATACAATACTAAAATTAAGTTGAATTTGTCCCCAGTCCACTTTACGAATACTACCCACGGTGGTTTCCATAAGCACACCTTGCACATTAAAAATAATGGTGTCGCCCACGCTTACTTTAGCATCTGCAGCAAGATTATCAGAAATAGAAATCTCCACGGGATCTCCAGACTTCAACTCTGGGATCCACTCCCCTTCTATAATTTCTTCTGAATCAATCAAGGTGTTGCGATAGGTGGTTCGGAACTCGTGACTTAAAATCCAACCGCGAACTTGGCTGGTGGAATCCTGCCGTAACTCATTTACTAACTGATCTTTCAGCTTATGCATGCGCATAGTCACCAACGGAATGTTATCAAGAATGGGCAGGTCATTACTGTTAAGTTGTTTTTCTACGGCATCACGTTGATCAGTTTGCACATCTAAAATGATGATGTTGGCATTTTCTGTCGATTGCTCGATAGCTGTTTTTGCTAATAAAATATCTTTCGTAAAATATAAGGTACTGATCAAAAATGTCCCTAGACCAATGGCGACCACTAACACTACCGTCTGATTATTTGGCCTGAATAAGTTTAAAAGACTTTGGCGTGATGTAAAACCCCAACGTTTTGGGAAGTAAGTCCTTATAAGTTTCATGCACCACAAAGCAGTCCCGGCTAAAATAGCAAACGTAAGTAGCGTAGCACCTACAAAACTTAAGGCATAAAGCGCGTCCTCGAGCAACCAGAAGGAAAATAAAAACAGAAATACTAGTATTGCTGCAAATACAAAAAACCGAACCTTTCTAGGCCCCTGAGAAGCTTGTTCATTAACACGTAACACTTCTAAGGGCGATACATACCAAGTTCTAATCAAGGGTAAAAGCGCAAATAACACCGACATAAACAAACCTAGAAAAACACCTATAAGTATGGGTTGTAAAGAGATACGTATCTCCACTGTAAACGGAAGGAAGTCTTGTAAAATATAGGGGAATAAAACCTGAAGCCCCACGCCTATAGACGAACCCACCAGACCACCAGCAACCCCTATCCCTGCTATTTGAATAAGGAAAATAAGAAAGCTTTGCATTCTGGATGCTCCCATACACTTTAAAACAGCGATGGATTTCAGTTTTTCTTTGATATAAATATGGACAGAACTAGCGATACCTACACAGCCTAAAAGCAAAGCAATAAACGCTGCCAGGTATAAGAATTTGCCCACGTTATCATAACGTCTACCTAAACGCTCGCTAGTGCTGGTATGCGTGTCTAAATCTGAATTCTCTGCATCCAACATGGGACTTATTTTCTCCTCCAACTGACTTAAATTTAACGTATCTGAAGCTTTGAAAAAGAATTGATATTCCTTGCGACTACCCAATTGTAGGAGCTCTGTGCTTTCTACAAACCGATTCGGAATGATCACTGGTGGAGCTACAGAAGTTGAAATAGCCGTAGCCCCAGGAATTGACTTTAAAGACCCCGCAATAGGAAGCGTCAGTTCGCCTACTTTTATAGAATCCCCAACTTTTATATCAAACTGAAGCATTAAAGTCGCATCAACTAATGCTCCACCGGTTTCTTGATAAGTGCTTGCTGCTGAAACAGGTTCGGTATCGATCGTACCATAAAAAGGAAAGCCTCCTTTTAAAGCACGCACTTTTACCAGTTTGGTACCTCCACTTTTAGGAAAAGCAATCATGGACACAAAGTTGACTTCAAAAGCATCTGGTTTTAAGGAGTCTATGATCGCTTGCGCACGTTCTGTAGGCTGCTTCCTGCTATCGATAATATAATCGGCACCCATTAAGGCTTTGGACTGGAGCTGTATATTGTCTTTAAGATTGGTGCTGAATAATTGTATAGAAACTACTGCCGCAATACCTAAGATAATAGAAGCCATAAATAAAATCAGGCGCACTCTACTCGCTTTGGCATCACGCCATGCCATTTTAAATAGCCATTTCGTATTTTGATTCATAGGAATAGGAGATGAATTTACAGCACTTCTGTGCGTTGATTGGTTAAAATTTGACCGCCTTTCAGACGCAATATCTGCTGGGTTCTGTTGGCTAACTCTAAATCATGCGAAATAATCACCAGCGTCGTTCCGGCTTCTTTATTTAACTCAAATAATAGTTGGATTACTTTTTCTCCTGTTTCCTCATCCAAGTTTCCTGTAGGCTCATCTGCAAATAGAATAGAAGGTGCATTAGCAAAAGCTCTAGCTAAAGCTACACGTTGTTGTTCACCACCTGAAAGCTGAGATGGATAATGATCTGAACGGTCAGCTAAGCCCACTTTCTCTAATAAAACCCTGCTTTTTTGGGTTGCAGCTTTATCCCCTTGTAACTCTAAAGGAACACTCACATTTTCAAGAGCGGTAAGGGTGGGCAATAATTGAAAGTTCTGAAAAATAAAACCCACTTCCTTATTCCGTAATTGAGCCCTTTGGTCTTCATTTAAATGACTTAAATCTTGACCACATAATTCCACACTTCCTGCATTTGGATTATCTAAACCTGCACACAAGCCCAATAAGGTTGTTTTACCACTTCCAGAGGGTCCAACAATAGAAAAACTTTGACCTTTTTCTACCTCAAAAGTGATATTTTGCAAAACCTTTAATTCTTTATGACCACTGGAATAAGTTTTTCCTAGCCCAGTAATCTTCAATATCTTTGGCATATAATTTTTAATTAAAATGACAGCTTATGTCAAAGGATCAAAATAAACAAATGAATCTAATTTTACCAACTTCCGCTATGCAGAAACTCTTAAGGCTTTGTTATATTATTCCTTTGGCTTTTATCTTGAGCTGCGGTGGCGATAAAAAGAAAAAAAGCACACAAAAAGCAACGGCAATAGAACAAACCGAACCATCCCAAATCGCTGAGACTTCAAAAAATAGTACTGGAATCATTTTATGCTTTGGAGATAGTATTACAGCTGGCTATGGATTAGAGGATAGCAATGATGCTTTTCCTGCAGTACTACAAGAAAAAATTGATTCTTTACATTTAAATTATAAGGTCGTTAATTCAGGCTTAAGCGGAGAAACGACAGCGGGTGGTAAAAGCCGAATTGACTGGGTCTTGAATCAAGGTATCGATATTTTTATCTTGGAGCTTGGGGCAAATGATGGCCTACGGGGAGTCCCTTTGTCTGAAACACGCGCTAACCTTCAGGCGATTATAACTATCGTAGAAGAAAAAAGTCCTAACACTAAGATTATTCTCGCTGGGATGCAACTGCCACCAAACATGGGACTAGACTACACCACCGAATTTAAAGAACTCTATGCTCAAATAGCAGCGGCTAATAATATCGCCTTTATTCCATTTATCTTAAAAGATGTTGGCGGAATTGTGGAACTCAATCAGAGTGATGGCATCCACCCAACTGTTGAGGGTCATAAAATAATAGCTCGTACGGTTTGGGAAATACTAGGACCAATGCTAAAGAGAAGTTAGTAACTGACTTTAAATATACAACAGCTCTACGGCCAAATGTTTTGCTTAAAAAATATACTTTCTAAGCAAAATATTTTTAAAATTAGCCAGCATATACGGTAGTTAACTTATTAATTTACAAAGCCCCTATATGTATAAACAATAGCATTGGAAAAGGAATACTGTTATTATTCTAACTTGATCAGCAGGGTGTTTTTAGGGTTTAACCTTCTTATTTTGGAAATAATAATAGGAGTTTTTAATTTATTTGCACAAGGTTGGAAATAACTGTTCCTAACAATCTACTAAAGTATTCGAGGTTTCCATTTTTAGGTTTTATATTTATACCTTGAACAAAAAAGCTTTATGAAACGTATTCTTCTCCTTGCCTTGTGCTTTATTTCTGCACAAGCATTCTCCCAAAAACTAGATCTTGAATTGGTCAAAAACTTAGAACCTAGGAACATAGGCCCCGGCGGTATGTCTGGCCGTGTGACTTCTATAGATGTAGTTCATGACAATCCAGAAATTATTTATGCTGGTACTGCCAGTGGTGGATTGTGGAACTCGCAAAATGGCGGGATCACTTGGGAAGCTATTTTTGAAAAAGAAGCCACTGCATCTGTAGGCGCAGTAGCTGTGCAGCAGTCTAACCCTAGCGTGATCTGGGTAGGAACCGGAGAAGGAAATCCGCGTAATTCATTAAATGGTGGTGCCGGTATTTACAAATCTCTAGATGCTGGTAAAAACTGGAAATTGATGGGGCTAGAAAAAACACGTAATATACATCGTGTGATCATAGACCCTACTAATCCAGATATCGTATACGCAGCAGCCATAGGCTCTCCATGGGGTGTTCATCCAGAACGCGGTGTTTTTAAAACTACTGATGGAGGTAAAACATGGAAGAAAATATTATATACCAACGATAAGTCTGGTGCGGCAGACCTTGTTATGGATCCTGAAAATCCTAACAAACTAATTGCTGCGATGTGGGAACACAAACGCGACCCGTGGTTTTTTAAATCTGGTGGTGAAGGCTCAGGAATGTACATCACTCATGATGGTGGCGAGAATTGGAAAAAAGTAACCGATAAAGAAGGATTACCTGAAGGAGAATTAGGACGTATAGGAATTGCCATAGCACCCAGTAATCCTAAAGTCATCTATGCACTTATAGAAGCAAAGAAAAATGCTTTGTATAAATCTACTGATGGCGGGTTCAAATGGGACAAAATCAATGATAAAAGTGGCATAGGTAACAGACCTTTTTATTATTCAGAGATTTATGTAGACTCTCAGAATGAAAATCGCATCTACTCGGTATTTACTTATATCAACGTTTCTGATGATGGCGGTAAGAATTTTACCCAACTCATGCCTGCTTATGGCGCAAATAACGGCGTACATCCAGATCATCATGCCTGGTACATACACCCTAAAAATGGGAAGTTCATGATCGATGGTAACGATGGCGGACTGAATATTACTCGCGATCGTGGAAAGACTTGGAGATTTATAGGCAACCTGCCTGTTGCTCAGTTCTACCATATTAATGTAGATATGGAAACACCCTATAACGTTTATGGCGGTATGCAAGATAACGGAAGCTGGCGCGGCCCTGCTTATGTATGGAGAGCGCAAGGAATAAGAAATAGTTACTGGCAGGAGATCAGCTTTGGCGATGGATTTGATGTCATCCCAGATCCAGATAACAACCGATTTGGTTATTCTATGAGTCAGCAAGGCTCGGTACAACGTTATGACTGGCAAACTGGTAACAACTACAGTGTACGTCCAACGCATCCAGATGCTGATGTAGAACTGCGTTTCAATTGGAATGCCGCGATTCAAATGGATCCTTTTGATACTTCAACTTTGTATTTTGGAAGTCAGTTTGTTCATAAATCAACCGACAAAGGATTGACCTGGAAAGTAATTTCTCCAGACTTGACCACTAACGATCCTGAAAAACAAAAACAATCAGAATCTGGCGGACTTACCATGGATGCTACAGGAGCTGAAAACCATACCACCATACTCGTTATTGAACCAAGTGCCGTAGAAAAAGAGGTGTTGTATGCAGCCTCTGACGATGGTTTGGTACATGTTACTAAAAACGGCGGTGGTGACTGGGATGCTATTTCTAAAGGATTAAAAGGATTACCTAAGGGGAGCTGGATTACTCAAATAAAGGCCTCCAAAACTAAAAAAGGACACGCCCTACTCGTTGCTAACGATTACCGCAGGTTCAACTTTGAGCCTTATGCCTACCGCACAACAAACTACGGTAAAAGCTGGACACGTATTGTAGACCAAGACGACGTGATCAGTTATGCGCTTAGTATCATTGAACATCCAGAAGAGAATAATTTGATGTTTTTAGGAACGGACGACGGCCTCTATGTAAGTATAGATGCCGGTGAAAACTGGACCAAATACACCAACGGATTCCCAACGGTTTCTGTAAAAGATTTGGTGATCCATCCACGTGAAGACGATTTGATTATTGGAACTTTCGGTAGAGCTGCTTGGGTGTTAGATGATTTGGAGCCTTTTACCGCTTTCGCGAAAGCGAAACAAAGAAAAGCCATCGAGTTATACGAGCCACCTACTGCCTATTTTGCACGTTACCAGCAGCCTACAGGAAGTAGATTTGGAGCTGATGCTATGTTTCATGGAGAAAACCGCAGCAGCCCAAATGGACCATTTAAATACTTCTTTGACAAAGACTTAAAAGCCAAAACAGACACCATTAAATCTGATTCTCTTTTCTTAAAAATCTATAAAGGAGAGCAGTTGATCAGAACGTTAAATAGCAAAGTGCCAAAGGAAAAAGGGGTCAACACTTGGACGTGGAGGCTGGACGAAAAAGGAATTGATTATCCATCCAGAACACTAAGAGATTCTAAAAGAGAACCAGGCGGTAAAGATGTGCTCCCTGGAACTTATAGAGCGGTATTGCATTATGGAGAAATGACTAGTGAGCAAATGATCGAGGTAAAAGAAGATCCACGTATCGATGAATTCACAATTGCAGACCTTAAAGAAAAGCAAGCGGCACAAGATCAATTGCAATCTTTGATGGGCGATGTGGAAATAGTAACTTCTCAACTGGCTAAAAACAGGGAAACAGCCGATAGCTTTAAAAAGTTACTCAGCAGCCAGGATAAAAAAGCTTTTAAAGAACAAATAAAAGCCACTGATTCTATAGTAAAACAAATTGAAAAATTACAGAACAAATACTTCGGCACGCCAGATGAACGTCAGGGAATTACTCGCAATCCTGAAGTAACGGTAATGAATCGTATTTATGGAGCTTCTAGCTATATAGGAAGCCGTCAGGGAGCACAAACCACCACAGAAACCCAATTGTATAACCAAGCAGCAACACTTGCTGTAGAGGTGAATACAGAGGCTAAAAACTTCTTAGAAAAAGAATGGAACGCCTTTGTAGCTGAGATGAAGCTGGTGACAGTGGATATGTTTAAGGAGTAGTTTTTGGGTCTTTGTAACGATAGATATCGGGATTGAGCCTTGAGCTGTGATTTTTGAGCCTTGAGCCTTGAGCCTTGAGATTTTTTCCAAATGGCAGAATTAATTCTGCCATTTGGAATACTTCCTATTGCTACAAATAAGTAATAAAAAAGTTAACTTTAATAGTTTTAATCATTTTTAGTAGCTGTTCTAGTTATCAGAAAGCAACAAGCTTTGAGCTTAAAAAAAAGCTATGTTTATTTTTTAACCTTTATTGATGAAGAAATTGCGACTATTTATTTAAACGACAGCCTTTACTGCGACCGTGAAGTTTTCAAATTAGATCAATCATTGGGAATACTTACAAATACAGCTATCAAAACTAATGCAGAAAAAATTAAATTGAGAATGACCTTTGAAGGTTTTCCCTATTAAGAACTTGATTTAGATTCGTGAGCCTTGAGCTATGAGTTTTTTTTTCCAAAGGGCAGAATTAATTCTGCCCTTTTTAATGTTTGATCAGAATTAATACAACCATATGGAAGCACTAATAGGACTCCTAGCATTGCTTATCAAAATAGCACTGCTGAGTTGCGTATATGCCAGCGTGTTTTTAATTTTATTTATAATTCTCGGTAAACTATCTCCTATGAGCTTGTTTTCAAGAATACTTAAAAAAGAAAAGGCTTTGGTTAGCTAGTGGTTTTAATTAAAAGTCTAAGGCCGCGTGTTCAAACCTAACTTAGCATCTAATAAGTCATCAAAAGCATTATTCACAGGCGGTGTAAATGCAGCGTCATCAATTGTTCCATCAGGAGCTATAAGAATATATCTAGGAATACTGTCTATATTGTAAAGTGCTCCATAAGCATCCACATTTAAAGGTCTTAGTTGCACTATTTCGGTATTCATTTCGGTAAGATCTTCTAACCAATTGCTTTCTTTCTCGTCCATATTCATGCTTACAAAAACTATGTTTTCTTTTCTGTACTTGATCATCTTCTTTACATAATACGGTTCTTGCGCCTTGCATGGACCACACCAACTCGCCCAGGAATCAATAAGAACGTATTTTCCTTTAAAGTCGGCTAGTGTGTATTGTTTGCCATCTTTGTCCATCGATAAAAAATCTACTGCCTCTACTCCTCTACTTAGTTTATTCAAGGACTTGCGCTGGTAATCGAGAATATCACGATAAGAATCATTAGTTACTACCGCAGCAAATGCATTAAAAATAGAATCTCTTTGAGCTATTTTAACTTGATCATTTAATTGAGATCTGATCTCGGTAAATAACATCTTATTCTTAAAAGTACCTTCCTCTAAATCTGCTATTAATTCTAAATTTGTTTTACCTTGATCTATAGCCTCTTTATTAGAGTCTGCTAGATGATTTTTTATAAAGTCGAAATACAATCTGTCACTTAACAAGGCGTCATCTGTATAACTAACACTACTAAGTAGTACATTCATATCAGGTGTTAGCACCACTGGTACTTCTGGATTGTAAATGGCCTTTTTCTTTAAATAGTTGTTCCATTTATTGATATGCTTTACAGCAATTAATTTTTTAGAACGATTTAAAAAATCTTCTCTAGCTTTTATGTGGTCTACAGATATACTGTTTTTTAACTCGCTTAAATCTTCCTCATATTCACTATAAATCTCTTTCATATAATACGCCACTTTTTCAAGAGATGAATTATTTTCTATTTGATAACCCACATAACTAAAACCAGTAGTGCCATAAAATATTTGCTGTTTGTTTTCTGAAATTCTTGTCCCTAAAACGGAGACGCTAGCATCCTTTCCGTACAAGGTTTCTTTTAATTGTATGCTGTCGTTAGCGCCCATAAATATATCTATTGCATTATATTTATCAAACTGTATATTATAAAACTGAGGTGCCAGTTCTTCTTTAAATTCATGCCTGAACTTATTATTCTTTACTGCAATGACCGCCATCGTATCTTGAGTCATAATATCTCTGACATAAATGTTCTTAAAATTTTTGTCTGAGCTTATAGTTCCTTTAACAACCGTTTTGTCAAATGCCTCTAAAGTTTTAGGCATGATTAAATAATAAGCTAGTCCCGAGCAAACGGCTAGAATAAGTAGTGAAGTAATTGCTCTAGGTACCGCTTTCGCGAAAGCGGAATAAAAACCTTTAAATCGATACCAATGATAACCTACAAAAAGAAAAAAGACGGTATAAACCATACTCAGCCACTCCGCAGGAAGAAAAAAGGACCCTAATAATCCACCTGTAGGATTCATGCCCGAGACAAATAGAAAATTATGTGGATACCATCTCAAATCTATTTGAAAAGAAGACAGAAATAGTTGCGCTAGTAACATGGCAAAACCAATCACTAAAGACCAAATAAACCCAGAAATAATAACAGAAAGCGCATACTGAAAAGCTAAAATAGCCAACGAGGCAACAAAGACTTTAATACTTGCATAACCTATTTCTGAAAGCGGCAAACTCATATCATAAGATTCATGAACATCTGAAAATGTATGGTACAACCATGCAAAAAACAGACTAGCAACCGTATATAGCAATACTGTTAAGAACACATTAAAACAAAGAATCAAAAACTTAGAGAAATAAATAGACAACTTTGAAATGGGTTGCATTTCCATAAGTTGCCAACCTTTATTTTTATGATCTATTTGTGCTATTTTACTAGCGGTAATAATAATTAAAAGCGGCAAAAAGAATCCTGTTAATCCAGCAAGTGGATTTTTGTAAAAATGAAAATAGAAGTTGGTATCCACTATTCGATCATTGTACATATCACCTTGTATAATTTGAATAGTAAAATATAGCAATGGCATGATTAGGGCTAGAATAAAGCCTAGAGTAAAGATTCCAGACCTTTTTATTTTAATACGTTCGGTTTGAAGAGCTGTTTTAAAATTATGTAGCATAATAATTATTTTGTAAGTGAAAGAAACCAGTTTTCTAAACCATCCTCTGCCTTGATTTGATATAATGGAACTCCTTTTTCAATCGCATATTGAGCTAGTTGTGGAGTTTCTTCTTTACTGTTTAAGGTAACTTGAAATTGGTTTTCATTGATCACCTTTGAATGTTTATATTTTTCTTGAATGAGAAGTAATTGCTGCGCAGCATTTACTGTATGAATGGTGATTTGATGTTTACTCGATCGTTGAGCAAGTTGGCCCATCGTACCTTCAAATTTTAATTCTCCGTGATGGATAATACCTACATGAGTGCACATTTTCTCTATCTCACTTAATAAATGGCTGGAAATAAAAATTGTAAGGCCTAATTCCTTGTTTAATTTGACTAATAATTCTCTCACCTCAGTAATACCCGAAGGGTCAAGACCATTTACAGGTTCATCTAGAAGCAATAATTCTGGATCGCCCAGCAATGTCATTGCAATGGCGAGACGTTGTTTCATTCCTAGAGAATATTTTTTAGCCTTTAAATCGCCTTTACCTTCAAGACCTACTAATTTTAATACTTCTGGAATACGTTTTTGATCAATGCTTTTTAATGTCGTGATGCACTTTAAATTCTCATAGCCCGTAAGATGTAAATACAAAGCTGGTGATTCTACCAGTGCCCCTATTTTTGTAAAAATCTGTGGTGTTTGCTCTTTTAATGATTTGCCAAACATTTTTATATCGCCATCGTGATCTTGTAATATATCAGTAAGCAATTGCATGGTCGTAGATTTACCAGCACCATTAGGTCCTAAAAAACCATAAATAGAACCTTGAGGCACATTCAAATTGATGTTTTTAAGAATAGGCTGATTCTTAGAGTAAGAAAAAGATAGGTTTTTGAGTTCTATGATTGGTTCTATCATTCCGTATTTATAAAAAAGTTACTGTTTAATTTTGCTGTAATAATCTATTACCAGTTTGGTTTTTAAATATCGTATAAATAAATTGATTTGTACTTCGACGCGGCTCAGTAAAAGTTTTTATTAGTTTGTTGAGGCAGAAAATCATTTTATAGCACTTGTGCTGAGGTTGATTGAAGTATGGTTACGAGATTGTTTTTTAACGATTAAAAACTAAAAAAGCAAGGATTTATATGCGTCATTAAGAAGCTAAATTAGTATGATGTCTAAATTTAACAAAAAAGAGCCTTTCAACACACAACTTTGAGGTATTTGATAGTTGCCATAAGACATCGCAAAACAGGCGGAAGTAATTCCGCATCTTTTGGACCTGATACTCAAAAACTCATCAACTCACAGCTCAATCCCGATAGCTATCGGGACACTGCTCAAAAACTCAGCACTACTCCTCAAAAGTAAACAAATACAAATCTTCTACTTT